>JBAQUK010000001.1:0-10268 GCA_049297455.1 Desulfosalsimonadaceae bacterium
CCCAGTTGGCCGGTGAAAAAGGGTATAAGCTCTGGAGCGCCTACATGGAGACCTGGGCGGATCTGGGTTTGGATCACGTGCAGTTTAATATGGTGGATGATACGACCCTGCGTGCGGCCCAGAAAGACCCTGAAAAATATGCGGAAGTGATTGTACGGGTGGCGGGATACAGCGCGCACTTTGTGGATATCAGCCGCAAAACCCAGGATAACATTATTCAGAGAACGGTTGTGGGGCTGTAAGGTTATGTAAAAATGGTTAGGGATACCCCGCCTTCTCATGCCCCTGGGGGATTCCCTAACTTAGAATTTTCTCTTTTCATTCGGAAGTGACTATGAGCCAAACTTCGAAATTACTGAGCACTGTTAAAAGAATTTTAAAATCAAAGGGATTGACTTACGAAGACATCTCCAAAGAGATTGGTATGAGCGAATCAAGCATCAAAAGGCTATTTTCTGAACATACATTTTCATTAAAGCGCTTTGAACAAATTTGCGATTTGTTGGAGATTAGTTTTTATGAGCTATCGAAAATAAGCTTAGATATTGAGTCAACTCATAGTGTGATGAGCTATGAACAAGAACTCATTCTTTCAGAAAAACCAAGATTGATGATCTTTTTTTATTTGTTATTAAATGGTCGAGCCCCAGATAGCATTGTCCGGGATTATAAAATATCAAAACAAGAATTAGTAAAATACCTTCTGGAATTGGACAAGCTTAAACTCATCGAACTGCACCCTGAAAATAAAATCCGTTTGTTAATCCAGAAGAGCATGACTTGGTTGAAGAACGGGCCCATTGCTAAAAAATATGATAAATGGCTTAAACGGGAATTTTTAAAAGCCGAGTTCGATCAGGCGGACGAACAATGGCAGCTTGAATATGGGAAACTTTCGGATGGGTCACAGCAAATGATATTAAAAAAAATTGATCGGCTTTTTCGTGAATATTATGAATTGACTGAAATGGATAAAACACTTCCTTTGGAAAAAACCCATAATACAGGTTTGATGATTGCTTTTCGGCCATGGGTATTTTCATTAATTGAATCTTATAAACGGTAAATGATTGAAAATTAATCAATAATCCAGATAAAGTTCCCATCCAAAAATACAAGTTGACCGTTTCTTACTGGAAATATGATGATGTGGCAATTTTTTGAACTATAAATTGTGGAGGCGATTGTCGTAAGCGCTTAATCAAGCACACCTGTAGGTATAGGCTTCGATTTTTTCTATGTGAGGTTTTGCGACAGGAGTTTTTCGTAATCAGATCCAATTTTTGCAGACGGGATAGTCAAACAGATACCGCATATAATCATACGGCTTCATAACGTTTTAGCTGTTTCAATCAAGCTGTATATCCAAGAGCTGACGATGGCGCTGTTAGGGCCCAATTAAAACATAGCTGCGTTTTCGCGCAATAAAAATACCGAAAACTAATTTAGCACTGTAATTCTTATCAGTTTTGGGGTTTGAAGTCCAACGGTACGGAAAGTTACTATAAGGATTCCAGCCTTACATTAGCTTGATTTAACGCCCTGAGTAGCCCTTTCATGACCTGGGCGTTCAAAATAAAAAGTAGTGCCCCAGAACATTGATGTGCCCATAAAGCAAAGGTGAAAGCCTGGCTTTATCCTCCCCTCGGATCTCCATTGATTCTTGCCTCAAATGATCCAGCGCGGCTTGCATATAGATAGTATTCCATAATACCAAGGCATTGGTGACTAACCAGAGACATATTGCGTCAAATTTTTCAAGCCTTGACTTGCAACATAATTTTGTTATATGCTTTTAACGTCAAAGGCAAATTCTTATCATTCCATTTTCAAAAATAGAATTTATGTTCCTGGCGTGTTGGCCCTTCCATATGGCAGGACTTGGCGGAAAGTATGCCGTTATGAAATCTGACGAACTCAACTCTCTTCATCAGTTGATAGATAATCGCGGCTATCATCTGCGCTTCAAAAAAGAAGAACTGGAACGCGAATTCCAGCAGGATTATGCACGTCGCTACCTCACTCACATGCAGATCGCCGGATTCCTTGGATTGTTTGCCTTCCTGTCCTGTGGAGTACTCGACCTGATCTTCATGCCCACTATGAGCGACCGGACGTGGTTCGCTCGGATGGTGGTGGGAGCACCTATGTTGGCCTTGCTGCTTAGCCTCGGACGAAGCATGGGCGATCGCCACATGCAACCCATTTTCACCATTTTTAGCTGTGTTTTCGCAGGCGGGTTGGTGGCCATCTCCCTGAATTCGATCGAACCTTATAGTTACTTCTACTACAACTCTGTCACCGTGATGATGGTGATAGTGTTTGCGGTGTCTCGCATACAGTTAAAATGGGGGATAATCGTCGCGATTATCATATCGCTAACGCAAAATTTAGCAATGATCGGCTTCGGTCTGATGAGCAACAAGCTGGCCATTATAGCCATCAGCAATTACGTGTTTTTTGTTTCCGCCGTTAGCGCCCTGATCGGAACTTTCATGGTAGAACGCAGTTTGCGCCAGAATTATCTGCAATCACGAATGCTTTCCATTAAGAATCGTGATTTAGAGGAATTTAACCTGAATCTGCAATATATGGTTGCCGTTGACGGCCTCACCCAGATCGCCAACCGCAGCACCCTTGATAGAACCCTGACCATCGAATGGCAGCGCGCACGGCGTAAACGCGAACCAATCGGTTTCATCATGATGGATATCGATCACTTCAAGCTGTTTAACGATACCTATGGCCATCAGGCCGGCGACGAGTGCTTGCGTGTTGTGGCCGCAACGCTCAAGGATTGTGCGCAGCGGCCAGGGGACTTGGCGGCACGTTACGGTGGCGAGGAGTTTGCGTTGGTGCTCTCCGACACCAGTTTGGAACAGGCACGGATTGTCGCCGAGAGGGGACGCCAGAAAATTATGGAAGTGGCGATTTCCTATAAGAAATCCGCCCAAGCCCACGTCACGGCGAGTTTCGGAGTGGCGAGCCTGGCGCCCGGCAGCCGCCGGCACTCTAGCCCGGAAGCGCTGATCTTGGCGGCGGATCGAGCATTGTACCGTGCGAAGAGATCGGGCCGCAACCGTGTCGTGGTTGATGGGGAACCGGATAGTGCCTAAAGTGAGATAAAACAGAACCCCTCCTTTGAATGCCCCATGCGGAAACGCGGGGTCTTTACCCCTCATCCAAAACCTTCCGAATGGTTTTTGAGAGATCTGCCATTGCAACAGGTTTGACGATAGCCGCTTTGGCGCCTTTATCCAGGGTATCTTTTATAAGACCTTTCTCAGCATATCCGCTAAGTATAATTATTTTTGCGTCCGCATTAATTTTATGAAGTTCTTTGAGGCATCTCCACCCGTCCATGCCCGGCATATTCAAGTCGAGCAGGATTAAATCGATTTCATTATTTTTTTCAGAATAAATATTCAAAGCCGATGTCCCGGAATCTGTTGAAACCGTTTCATATCCTAACTGGTTTAACATTGCCGTCATGACCTTTAAAATGCTTTTCTCATCATCAACAATCAAGATAGTCTCTTTACCGTATAGCGCTGTAGATATATCTTTTTCTTTTTTGGGGTAAAGTTCGGATCCATCACAGGCAGGCAAATAAATTTTAAACGTGGTGCCTTTATTGATTTCACTGTCGCAGAAAATAAATCCATTATGCGCTTTTACGATTCCGTATACGATTGATAATCCCAGCCCCGTCCCTTTTTGTGCTTTTCCCTTTGTAAAAAATGGATCAAAAATATGTTCCCGTGTATTATCATCCATTCCCTGCCCGGTATCTGAAACGGATAATATGATACACCGACCCTTTACCGCTGTTAAATTTATCGCTTTTAAATATTTTTCCTGAAATGCCTCATCAATTAACCCGTTTTCTGTTTTAATAACCAGTTTTCCACCGTCAGGCATTGCATCTCTTGCATTTACAGCCAAATTTGTCAAAACTTGCTCTATCGACCCGGGATCAGCATTTACAGTATATACATCTTCGGCAAGATCCAACGTGATTTCAAGCGTTCTTGGGATCAGTCGTTCAAGCATCGACAGTGTTTGTTCCACCACAACATTCAGATGCGTTGGTTGCAGATTATACTCGGCCTTACGGCTGAACGTGAGGATTTTTTTGACTAAATCCGTTCCTTTCTGTGTTGCTGAATGGATTTCCTGTAATAATTCTTTATCTTCCGGTCTTGCTTGATCTTTTAACAGTTCAGTATTGCCGGAAATGATGTAAAGAAGGTTGTTAAAATCATGTGCAATACCGCCTGCCAGAGTACCGACGGTCTCCAGTCGCTGGGCCTGCCAAAGCATGGCTTTAATCTCATTTTCCCCGGTTACGTCTTTTTTTGCGGCAATATAATTTATGATCGAGCCGGTATTGTCATCAAAGATCGGGGAAATGGTCGCATCTTCTTCATAGAGCGTACCGTCTTTTTTTTTGTTGAAAAAATGGCCGGACCATGTGTCTCCATTTTTCAGGGTATCCCACATGGCTTTGTAAAAAAACGGATCATGTTTTTTGCTTTGCAGCAATCTCGGGTTTTGGCCGATAACTTCATCTTTGCTGTAACCCGTGATTTTTTCAAAAGCCGGATTGACATATGTTATATTGGCATTGCTGTCCGTGATGACAACACCTTCGCCGGCCTGCTCAAGGCATTTTGACAGTATCAAAAGTTCCTTTTGTTTTTTCTCCTTGTCTGTGATGTCTACTGCAAATCCCCTCGTGCCTGCCGGCTTGTTGTTTTTTAATAAAATGGAGGCGTGATACAGTACGGGGAAAAGAGTCCCGTCTTTTCTTTTTGCCAGATATTTATCAGGGTAGGCGTTTTTACAGTTTAATATCCTGTCAAAATGGTTTAAGGATTTTTGTCTCTCCTCCGGGGCTATCAGATCAAGAACAGGCAGCCCCTGCGCAAAATCTTCGGTTGAGTAGCCGAAAAGTTCAAGCCCCGATTGATTTGCAAATGTAATATAGCCTTTTTTATCTGATTCAAAAACAGCCATGGGCAATGCCTCAACCATTTCCCGATACCTTGTTTCGCTTGCGACGTTTGCTTTTTCTGCTGTCTTTCTTGGAGTAATATCCCGGCCTTCAGGTACCAGATATTGCACCTTTCCGTATGGATCAAATATTGGATGAATACTGTATTCGATCCACATTAAACTGCTGTCGACAGTTTGAGTTTTTATTTCCAGCTTTACTAACTTTCCGGCCCTGCAATTTTCAACGGCATTTTTAATTATCCGCCTTGATTCATCAGCGTGTTGGAACCAGAAGGTGTCATGGAACATTTTTCCCTGCACGTCACAAAGCTTGATTCCGGCAATCTTTAAAGCCGTATCGTTCGCAAATAAGACTTCCCCGTCAGGCGTCAGCACGCCGGCAAAGGTGAGCATGCCGTTTAAGATATCTTTAAAAAACATTTGGGGTGGGCGAAATTTTTTCATACATAGAGCAATCGCTTTTCTTTTAAATGGAATTGGGATGGGGATGGGGGAGATCAATGCCATTGATTATGAGCTTTTATTTCTCTATCCCGACTCTGGCCTGGACCCCTTTTTGATAATAATGCTTTATTTCTTTCATTTCGGTTACCAGGTCCGCTTTTTCAATTACCGACGGATCAGCGCCGCGACCGGTAATGACAAGCTCAACGCCTTCCGGCTTTATTGAAATAATATCAAGAATGTCCTGGACGGACAAAAGTCCACAGGTAACCGCAACATTTCCTTCTTCGATCACGACAATGTCGAATTCATCAGAAAAAACGGCAGATATAACTGCATTAAGACCATTTTGAGCGGCGGCAATATCCTCATCCGCCGGTTTCCCCCTGATAAACCGGCCCTGTCCGAATTGTCTGATCGTGATATGATCTGAAAATTTTTTCAACGCTTTTATTTCGCTGTAATCACCGGATTTGATAAACTGGGCAATAAAGACCTTTAACCCCGCACCCGCTGCCCGTACAACCAATCCTATGGCAGCCGTTGTCTTTCCTTTGCCGTCACCGGTATAAACCTGCACAAAACCTTGTTTCATAATTAACCGGTCCCCGCTATATCTTTAATTCCCTGGCAATCACTTCTTTAAGCACTTCATTCGCCCCTCCATAAATGCGTTGTACCCGGGCATCAACAAAAAAACGGGAAATCAGATATTCACTCATGTACCCGTAGCCCCCAAACATTTGCAGGCATTTGTCTGCCACGTCAAACTGCATTTCGGTCAGCCAGTACTTTGCCATACTGACTTCCCTGGCCACATTTTCACCGGCCATATGTCGCGGAATCAGATCGTCCAGAAAAGATCTGGCCAGTTGTACTTTTGTGGCAATCTCTGCCAATGTAAACCGGGTGTTCTGAAATTTTCCCAGGGGTTTACCAAACAGTTTTCTGTTTTTGACGTAATCCAATGTTATATCTAAGGTACCTTCTGCCGCAGCACACGCACCAATAGCGATCACCAGACGTTCCTGCTGAAGTTTCTGCATCAAATATATGAAACCTTCCCCTTCTTTTCCCAACAGATTTTCAACCGGTACCCGGCAGTCATCAAAAAAAATCTCGGACGTATCCTGGGCATGCATCCCGATCTTTTTCAGGTTGTTCCCTTTTCGATAACCTTTTCTATTTGATTCAATCACCAGCAGGCTGACTCCGGCGTAGGATTTTTCAGTTTCCGAGGTCCGGACCGCCACAACGCATAAGTCCGCCAGTTGTCCGTTGCTGATAAAAATTTTTGACCCGTTGACGATATAATGGTCGCCATCTCTCACGGCGGTCGTGGAAAGATTTGCCAGGTCGGATCCGGCATCCGGTTCCGTCATGGCAACCGCAAGAATGGTTTCGCCGGAAATACATCCGGGGATCCATTTTTTTTTCTGCTCTTCATTGCCATAGAGTTCAATATACGGCAATACGATATCACTATGAAGCGGCCAGAACACGCTGCTCAGGCCATGGTAGTTCAGCTCTTCGGCAATGACGACGGAATACAGAAAATCCCCCCCCGCACCGCCGTATTTTTCTTCCGCCGTGGGGCACAGGAAATCATTTTTTCCGGCTTCCTGCCAGACTTCCCTGGGAATCATGCAGGCGTCTTCCCATTCCTCATAAAATGGAATAATTTTATCTTTTAAGTACGATCTGAATGTTTTTCTGAACATGTCGTGTTCTTTTTTAAAAATTTGACGCTTCATTTTTCCTCCGGATTATTTACATAACGTTATGAAAATTCCGCTTTTAAAAATTCCCGATTCAGCCGGGCAATATTTAAAATCGAAATGCCCTTAGGACATTCCACTTCACATTCGGTTTCATTGGAACAGTTTCCAAAACCACACTCATCCATCTGTCGCACCATTGCCTGGACGCGCTTGGCCCCTTCCGGTCTTCCCTGTGGAAGTAGCGCAAGTTGCGATATTTTGGCACTGACAAACAGCATGGCCGACGCATTGGGACAGGCTGCCACGCATGCCCCGCACCCGATACAGGCAGCAGCATTAAATGCGGTTTCAGCTATTTCCCTGGCAATGGGCAATGCGTTGGCATCCGGGGCACCGCCGGCATTTACGGAAATATATCCTCCGGCCTGGATGATTTTATCCAAAGCGCTTCGGTCCACCACAAGATCTTTGATCAGCGGAAACGCACGGGACCGCCAGGGTTCGATCACGATGGTATCACCATCTGAAAAATGCCGCATATGAAGCTGGCATAAGGTGGTTTCTTTTTCATGCCCGTGGGCTCGGCCGTTTACCACTGCTCCGCACATCCCGCAAATACCTTCCCGGCAGTCATGATCAAACGCAATGGGTTCTTTATGGCTCTTTGTCAAATCTTCATTGACCACATCAATCATTTCAAGAAAAGACATATCAACGGAGATATCTTTTGCATCATAGGTTTCTAACCGACCTCTTTTTTCACCGCGGTTCTGACGCCATACCTTTAATGTTAAATTAATAGATTTTGATATCATTTGTAGCTCCTCTGGCTTAATTCAACATTTTCAAAGGACAGTGACTCTTTATGAAAAGTGGGCATCTGATCATCACCGGTATACTCCCAGGCAGCTACATGACAAAAATTTTCATCATCTCTTTTGGCTTCATTTTCTTCGGTTTGAAAAGCGGTATTAAAATGACAACCGCAGGATTCTTTTCGGGCCAGGGCGTCATTGATCATCAGTTCACCGAATTCTAGAAAATCCGCAACACGGCCGGCATTTTCAAGGCTCTGATTTAAATCGTTGCCGGTTCCCGGCACATAAACATTTTCCCAGAATTCATGCCGCAATTTTTTAACCATGGACAAGGCTTTTAACAGACCTTCCTCGTTTCTTGACATACCGCAATGATCCCAGAGTATTAATCCAAGTTCCCGATGGAATTCCGAAACCGTCCGCTTGCCATTAATTGAAAGCAGTTTGTCGATTCTCTTTTGGACATCATCAATCCCGAGTTTAAATTCCTTACTGTCTGACACATTGACTTTTGAAAAGGAAGTCTGGGCCAGATACCCGCCGATCGTATAGGGAATCACAAAATATCCGTCCGCAAGTCCCTGCATAAGGGCGCTTGCACCCAGTCGATTGGCGCCATGATCCGAGAAATTAGCCTCTCCAAGAATAAACAGGCCCGGAATTGTGCTCATCAGGTTGTAATCCACCCAAAGCCCGCCCATGGTATAATGGACCGCCGGATAAATCATCATCGGGGTCTTATACGGATTATCACCGGATATCTTTTCATACATTTCAAAAAGGTTGCCGTATTTACCGGCAATCACGCTTTTTCCGTTTCGTTTAATGGCATCAGCGAAATCAAGATAGACGGCCAAACCGGTTTCGCCGACGCCTTTTCCCATGTCGCACTGTTCCTTGGCATTTCGGGAAGCCACATCACGCGGTACAAGGTTTCCAAAACTGGGATACTTATTTTCAAGATAATAGTCTCTTTCCGATTCCGGTATATCTGCGGGCAGGCGTTTATCGCCCGGTTTTTTGGGCACCCATACCCGGCCGTCGTTTCTAAGACTTTCACTCATTAATGTCAGTTTTGACTGAAACGTTCCGTGAACCGGAATACATGTGGGGTGAATTTGGGTAAAACAGGGATTGGCAAAATAAGCGCCTCTTTTATAGGCACGAAAAGATGCGGTAACGTTCGACGCCATCGCATTGGTGGAAAGATTAAATACATTGCCGTAGCCACCGGTTGCAAGGACCACCGCATGTGCATCATAAGTTTCAATTTCTCCGGTGATTAGGTTTCTTACCACGATCCCCCGGGCCTTCCCATCTACAATCACCAGGTCCATCATTTCCCTGCGGGGAAAGAGTTTCACCATCCCGGTTGAAACCTGCCGCATGAGTGCGCTGTAGGCACCCAGCAGCAACTGCTGGCCGGTCTGGCCTTTGGCGTAAAAGGTTCGGGAAACCTGTGCGCCGCCAAACGACCGATTATCCAGAAATCCGCCGTAATCCCGGGCAAAAGGAATCCCCTGCGCAACACAATGATCTATAATATTGCAGCTTAACTGGGCCAGGCGATAGACATTGGCTTCTCGTGCCCGAAAATCCCCGCCTTTGATGGTATCGTAAAACAGCCGCCAGACACTGTCTCCGTCATTGGCGTAATTTTTTGCAGCATTGATGCCGCCCTGTGCGGCAATGCTGTGGGCTCTTCGCGGGCTGTCCTGAATGCAGAAATTTTTAACATGGTATCCCAGTTCAGCAAGGGTAGCGGCTGCTGAAGCACCTGCAAGCCCGGTACCCACAACAATAATTTCAAACTTTTTTTTATTCGCAGGATTCACCAGTTTTAGATTAAAGCGGTGACGGTCCCATTTATCCACAAGAGGTCCATCAGGAGTTTTAGAATCTAATTTTGTATCCGGTTTCATAACCATTCCTTATTCACATAATAAAATTGACATATACAGGGATAAAACCAAACCCGGCGGCAACCAACAGGCTAAAAATGATACCAAATCCTTTTATGGCAGGCATATACTTCGCATGGTTGGCCCCAAGTGTCTGAAAAAGGCTCCAGAAACCATGGCTGACATGGATTGCGACAATAATTATCGCTATTGTATAAAAGACAACGTAAGGCAGTACGGAAAATGTCGCGGAAATGACCTGAAATGCGGTTTGAAGAGAATGATCAATAAAATGGAAATTTAATAAATGAATTACCACAAATATTAAAATAAGTACTCCCGTATACGGCATGGTTGCGGACCCG
>JBAQUK010000002.1:0-2663 GCA_049297455.1 Desulfosalsimonadaceae bacterium
TTCTTGTCAAGTATATTTACATAAAAATTATCCGGATTCGTCGAAAGATACCCGGTCGCCCAGGTCAGGGCGGAAATCACCGAATCGTGTCGATAATCACTAAATTCAATACAATAAAGATTGGCCAGCCAACTGGTGTCGGTCAAGCCGGATTCGCCCCAGGGCAGATTGGGATTATGGAAGTGGTTGGAAGCACGGCAGATATCTTCTGCATCCTCCATTTCAGCGCCGTACTCAAGCCATTCTTGTATGGTTTTCCCATTAATTTCCTCCTCCAGGCCTGAGCTGATTTTAAGGTCTTCCTCTAAGTGGGTCTTTATGATTGAAGGACTCTCAGGATCAATAGCACGACGAGTCAGTTTTGGATGGGTGACTTCGTCGTTGAACGCCCATAAGTTTTTTGTAACAAACATGATAACGATTATCAGCAGGATATATCGAGTACGCATATTGTTTTCCTTTCGAGCTTCAATTCGATTTTTTATAACACAGTTCATTTTCATGCTTAATAGCGACATTAAAGATACCTGCTGGATTTAGCCTACTACAAACATCGCCTGCAAAACAACCGTGCCGTTTGCGCAGCTCAGGTGGTATATCAATCGGCGTGGGCTCCAATTCAATGGTCATATTGTTGGTAACTCGGTGCCAGAAACGCTTGGGAAATATTTCCTCGTAGGTTTTACCGTATGGATTGAAAATATCCTCGCTGCTCCAGCAGATATACCCCTCTTTATAAACTCCCATATAATAACTGCGCCATAAATACCGAGGGATGGTAAAACTCCCTTGGGGGTCGGTCAGCATTACCGTTGTCCCTAAATATTCCCTTGGCGTCGGCAGTCCTGGAGGACCCCATTTATAATGAATCCATTCAATTGCAACGGCCGCACCTTCGATAGGTTCGCCTGTATTGGCATCAACCACGCGTCCACTTACCATCTGCTTCATCCCGCAGGCTGATGCGGTGAGGCAGACAAGCGTGAACAAAACAATGCACCCGTAATTTGAATTACGGGCTTTCATTGAACCATCCTGAACCATTAAAAAAACCGAATCCGCCAGATGCCGTCCGCATCTTTTACAAAAAGCAGATAAAAAGAAAACGTCTGGCCGTCCTGATCCCCCAAAATACTGTATTCGGCTTCGTCTTCCGTGACCTTTATCAGTTGCATATCGTGCAGGCCGGAAGCGATCTCGGGAAGATGATCCTTGAGCAGATCGAAATTAGCCGCATATTTTTCCCGAACATCACTTGAAAAATACTTTGACGCCGCAATGGCGTCACCATTACTCAGCCCGCCAACCATCCCGTTCCATTTGGCGCGCAACATGGTGCTCATTGCATTTCGATCCAGGGCGACAACGGCAATCGTATCGGTAAAGGTTTCGTTGTTGCTGTTTTTGGCTGTCGCAGTGAAATAATAAATCCCGGCCACCGGCAGGCTGACTTTAAACCGATCAACAACGCTTTCGATAAAATATACCGGACCAGGGCCTGAGCTGTTGATGACCGCGGGAGTGGTCAGGGAAAAAGAACCACTTACATATAATTCCGTTTCCAAAGGTGGAAGCCCCGCTTCCTGCGAAGCATCCAGGCGAATATAATCGGAAGGGAAATCAGCGGTCACAATAATCTCTTGGGATTCCTGAGCGCCGGCTGAATCCGTAGCCACAACCGCAATGGTGTTGGCTCCTTCTGTCAGGGGCAAGTAATTGATGATAAATTGACCGTCATACTCAAGCGCCGCCATACCGTCGACCATCACTCCGGTTTCGTTTCCGGTTGAGTTGGTAATGGTTCCTTGAACCATAACATGCTGACCGGATATTGATTCATTGTTTAGCGGGGACGTAATTTCCAGCGTAATGGGTGATATCACGGTGATGGTGGTGGAAGCCGAGCTTGTCCCGCCGGGGTTGGACGCCGTAATGGTATAGGTCGTGGTTTCTGTTGGTGAAATCTCCAAATACCCATATTCCGTAACATCGCCGATGCCGTTGTCAATGCTCACGCTTGTTGCATATTCCACAGCCCAGGCGAGTCCACAGGATTGCCCGGAAACAATTGATTCCGGGTAAACAGATATGGAAGCAATCGGCGGCGGCGGGAGACTCACATTCACGGTCACGCTCTCTGATGTCGTGCCCCCTGTACCCGTGGCAGTAATGGTATAGGTTGTGGTTTCTGTCGGTGAAATCTCCAAATACCCATATTCCGGAACATCGCCGATGCCGTTGTCAATGCTCACGCTTGTTGCATATTCGACTTCCCAGTCAAGATTACAGGATTCTCCGGAAACGATCGTTTCCGCGGAAGCAGAGATGCAAATAGTCGGCGGCGGCGGGAGACTCACATTCACGGTCACGCTCTCTGATGTCATGCCCCCTGTACCCGTGGCAGTTATGGTATAAGTTGTAGTTTCTGTTGGTGAAATCTCCAAATACCCATATTCCGTAACATCACCGATGCCGTTGTCAATGCTCACGCTTGTTGCATATTCCACAGCCCAGGCAAGTTCACAGGATTGCCCTGAAGCAATCGTTTCCGGGGAAGCGGAGATGCAAATAGTCGGCGGCGGAAGGATTACATTCACAGTCACACTCTTTGATGTTGTACCCCCCGGGCCGGTGGCCGTGACCGTATAGGTGGTGGTCTCGAA
>JBAQUK010000003.1:0-4587 GCA_049297455.1 Desulfosalsimonadaceae bacterium
ATGCTCAATGGTCATTTTAGAAAAAAGCCCCTGAACATCGAACATTGAACGTCCAACATCGAACTTCGAATAAGGATGTCGCTATCGCTCCATGGTTTTTAACTCTTGGAGTTTGCCATACCCGTCACGCCGTGGTGTTTACAGGTTTAACAGTAAAAATGATCGCCGCAGGCGTTCCACATTCGACGTTCAATGTTCAATGTTCGATGTTCGATGTTTCAAGGACAGATCAGTATTGAATCCAACCACCCGTATTCTATTGACTTTCACAACAGAACAAAATCACCGTGCATATGGAGTGCGGCGGCTTGACGCCGCGTACCGCGAGGGCGAGCCCTCGCACTCCATAAATTTACCCGCCATAATGTTTAATTAAATGAAATCAGACAGTTTTTAAATGCTAAAAATTTTTTACCATGAAAACTTCTCTTTTCTAAAAATCCAAGGCAATAGGTCAAACCCAATCCGGCATCATGAAGGATATCCTTCATGATCAATTTAATAATCCGGATGGATAGCGATATAATCCAGATGATCAATAAGAGACTGACATTCTTTATTTTTTGCTTACGGTCCGCCGTCTGCATCATGTCGGGGGGCAATTCGGGGGACCATCTGCGTTGAGCGTCAGCGGAACACCGGTCAGGTACAAAAAATGGTTGGGAGCGATTTTGCGCTGTTTATATGCCGGTCAATGCAGCCCAGAATTAAAGACCGTTTGGAATCTTGGACGCCATTAATTTCTTCCGGTCGAGCTTCCGCCCATCTGCTATAAATGTACCATCACCGACGGCATGAATAGTCCGTTTCTCTTTGCGCGAGGTGTCAACGTATGCCGCAACGGCATCGAGAACGATTATGTTGTGTTTTTTAATAATATCAATGACTTTACATTCAATATTGGCGAGACACTCCTTTATCAAAGACGCTTCGACTTCGCTGCCTTTCACGGGAGTCAGTTTAAATTTTTCGAATTTGTCAGTATCGGCACCGGAGCATGTCCCTATTCCGACGACTATATCCAGCATGTCAATGTGGGTATTGAAATAACGCATTCTTTCGTTTTACGAAGCGCTGCAAATGAGTAATTCCACTCTCCGGTGGTTATGGCGAATGTCGGCTTGAAATCCAATACCATTGTCCATGATATAGTCATAACGTTGTTCTTCTTGCCGTCATATGTTGTAACAAGAACAACCGGTCCCGGTTCCATCAATGTAAACGCTTTATTAATTTCCAATTTATCCATAAAAGCATCTCCCTATATCTTTTTCCGTCTCTCGCGGCATGCAGGGGTCAGACTTTGAACGGGGCCGTTGGTCTATCTCCAATATTCACTTTAACTGACTGTCTTTGCTACCTCTTCGGTTGTAAAGTGCAGCCGCTTTCAGCCTTTTCTCATGTTCTGATTGACATCTGACGCAGTATCGAACTCCGGGTATTGCTCTGCGACGTGCTTCAGGAATTTCACCTTTGCATTCCGCACAATGAGTCCGGCTTTCACCGCTCGGTAAAGCGAATATATTTTTAATTATATGCCCTTTTCACCAATCCATTCGAGTATTCGATCTGCTACGGCTTGCCATCCATCCTCCAACATCATATCGTGCGCCATTCCTTTAAAAATTTCAGGCTTTTTGCCATATGCCGCCGCAGTCGCCTGTATTTCATCCGGATGGAATATGGTATCGTTCTCCGCACCCATTATCAGCAGTTCCGTCCGGACCTTTTCAGGATTCGGCAGATTTAAAAGCATCATGTCCAGAAAAGCGAGATAGGACTCATCCTGCATACGGCTAAAATAAGCACTTAACGTATCCGGGGGGATATCCGCAGAAAAGAAAGCTTCCCTGGTAAGGTTCGGATTACCGATGATCGGGTACAGGCTCCAGGTAAGATTGGCGTTTAAAAAAGCCAGGGGATGGCGAAGGGCTATCCGAAGGGCCGTTCGGGTCACGCCTTTGACAGGAACAGAAGCCAGCAATACAGCCGCGGGTACGGTGTGCTCCTCCAGATATTTCTGGACCACCAGACCGCCCATGGAATGCGCAACCAGCACCGGAACTGCCGGCAACCGGGCCACCGCTTGCGCCACATCCGCCACATAATCGGCGATGCGCATCCAGCGGAAATGCGCCGGTCTTTCGCTATCTCCATGCCCCCGGAAACTCAACGCATAAGAGGCATAGCCCTTTTCGGCAAAGTAAGGCATAAAGTTTTTTTCCCAGCACCATGCGCCATGCCATGCACCATGGACAAATAGGATGGGTACTTCATGAGAAACACCTTTTGGCTTCTTTGAAATAATTTCCAATTTCATTATGTCCCCCCTTTTTCATGCCTGACAAATAAGGTATTGAATACTGGATGCTCAATGGTCATTTTAGAAAAAAGCCCCTGAACATCGAACATTGAACATTGAACGTCCAACATCGAACTTCGAATAAGGATGTCGCTATCGCTCCATGGTTTTTAACTCTTGGAGTTTGCCATACCCATCCCGACGTGGTGTTTACAGGTTTAACAGTAAAAATGATCGCCGCAGGCGTTCCACATTCGACGTTCAATGTTCGATGTTCGATGTTCGATGTTTCAAGGACAGATCAGTATTGAATCCAACCCACCGTATTCTGTTGGCTTTCACAACAGAACAAAATCACCGTGGCGTAGCGATCGACTGTACTGACTTTGTTATGACTTTTTGATATATTTAATTGCAATAGGTTGCATTACATGTCATTATAAAACAAAAACACAAAATAAAGGGGACAACAATGCCAACCGCTGTCAAAATATCTGATGAACTCGTAGCAAAAGCAAAAATACAATCCAAGGTATTCAAACGATCAGTAGCCGGTCAAATTGAGTACTGGGCAAAAATCGGGCAAATAGTTGAAGAAAATCCCGAATTACCACTTCCATTTATACAAGACATTTTAATCGGAAAAGAAGAAATAAAATCTGGACTTGGAACCCCGTATGTTTTTGGAGAATAAAATATGGGCAACATTTCCGAAATTGTCCAATCACCGACTTTCGCCAAACAAAAAAAGAAACTGAAGAAGAACCAAATTAAAAAACTGGATGAAGCCATCAAAACAATTATAGCAAATCCTGATATAGGCGACTCAAAAAAAGGAGACCTGCAAGGAATAATGGTCTACAAATACAAAGTTGGAAACAATCTTATTCTATTGGCATACGAGATTGAAGGTTCGACTCTATACCTTTATTCTTTCGGGTCACATCAAAATTTCTACAGAGAACTCAGTAAATATCTCCATCACTAACCGTTCTGCGCTCATAAACACTCCAGTTACGCCGCACGCGATAGCGCGTCGTACTTGTACTGGTTCGTTAGCGAATTTGGAATCTCTATTATTGACCATTCAATTGCACCATCACAAGCTTTCTTTCCCAAAGGCCCAATCTCCTTCTTAGGGTTTTTCCCAGTCCCTGATAATAGCTTCTCTATTTTTTCCCCACCATTCTCGCCATTGTTTCTGGCCCCTATCGAGGAAAAAACTCTTGCCGGTCACAGTCTTCAATGAGGTCAGTGCTTGTTTCTTAACCTTTTCCTCTATATCCTTAAGTGCTTCAATAAGTGGTTCAACCACTCGTTGATCTTTAATTTTTCCAATAAAGATCGCTGCATTCAATCTTGTCATCTTATCCTTGTCTTTAAGCATCTTTATTAGGGGTTCTACGGCCAGTCGCCCGAATTTCAAAACTTGCTCCCATTCTCCTTTTGCCAATAGATAAGAAACATGTTCAATATCATTCTTAGGTTTCCAATCCCATTTGTCTATTACCACCGATGCCTTTCCCCGTACAAAATTTTCCGAATCGTTCAAGGCATCGAAAACCGGGTCTCTACCGATGTCCGATGGGATTTTGGTTAACGCAGCCAAAGCTTCCAACCTTGTCTCCATATCTAAGTTGCGTAAGGCATCGATGCAAAGGCTTGCGCCTCGAGTATTGCCAATGTCTCCAAGTATCGAAACTGTCTCACGTAAATTGTCATTCGTAACCGAGTTTAATAGTTCTTCCACAACAGAGTTCTCACTCTCTGGTGACGTGATTGCTTGTTTTTTGATCCTCTCGTAATGTAAGACTGCGACTTTGTACCACATGCGGCAAACAACAAATACGCAAAGACCGGCTACCAAACCAAAGAAAGCCAGGAAGTCTAGGACCGTATGCTCAACATTGACACGTGGGTAGCCTCGTCCAACTGCCGACATAGATAGAAAAATTAGAATGCCTCCTGAGATGATGGAGACCCCACAGCCGAGTACGGAAATGTCTTGAAGACTCTGGCACCTTCTTTTTAAACGAGTAAGCATCTTGTTTTTTTGTTCGAATTGGCTTCCCATGATCTTCCTCCATCATAAGCTAACGGCATGATCACCCGTCTTGTTTACGAGCGGCGCGGGTACACAAGGTCTGGTGGATCAACTCGTTGAACGAAGCCGCTATGCGGCGGAAAAAAATCAAAAATAGTGTATAACTCCTGTAAGTGTCCAATTCCGGACACTTATAAAAAAAGGAGTATACCATGACCCCAACAGAAGTAAACCGGTTTGA
>JBAQUK010000004.1:0-1984 GCA_049297455.1 Desulfosalsimonadaceae bacterium
TTTCTGCAAATCCAATATTTTCTTAAAGTGCTCTTTTTGGTATCAAAAACATAGCGCTAAGCCACTTTTGAGGCCGGTTTTTCACATCATTCATTGAATTTTCAGTCACTTAATTTGGTCCGACAAGAATCCGTCCCTGAATTGTAAATGATTTAAACTCCTCTTGTCTTCGAACACTGGCAATTCTTGCCAGTGCCACCCGCGAGAACTTGAAAGGGCATGGATTAAACTGTTACCTTCTCTTCATAACCAAGCAAAATAAGGAAGAACTCCAACAAAACCAATGACAATGGAAATGGGTGTAGCAGAAATGAAAAAAATTAATGCTGATTTCCCTATAGAAAAATTTTGACTATATTTTATGGCCATTATTGATAGTACAAAACCCCATATGTAAATGATATAAATAAAAATCAGATTAATTTTGTTGCCATAGAGAATTAGGTTCAATACCGTAAATATGATCTGCGTTAATACCCCTAATCCACTAATTGACATTAAAGATATAAATAAGAGTTTTTTATTAAGTTTATTAAATAATAGCTTACAAAAAAAACAAATTATTAAAATAAAAATAAAATAACTAAGGTACATTAAAATCCATTTTATTTGAGGGATATTTAAGAAGGATAAAAATGCATTTAACATATTGGTTTCAAAAAAATTAATTCTAATTCTTTTCCGTGAAAATGTTTTAATAAACGTTATTAGAACACTCAATATAAAAAAAACATAAACAATAACCTCATAATCTTGCTCTCGATTTATTGTTTCATACACATTCATTGGGTGAAAAATCATATTTTTCAACATGTTGAATGCATTTTTTAGTTTCTTTTGGCACATTAATGGTCTTCTCTCCTAATACATTAAGTAGTTCTAAAAATTACATATCTCAAAAAGGCTTGGAGTTTTTTTATTACCAGACACGTAAGAAGGATCATTTTCTATTTTGGCATCAGGAAATTCTTCATAAGTGCGATCTGGCACCTGTGGTTTCCAATAGTGAGTAGTATCTTCATCCCACAACTCATCAGGTAAGGGCGGGGGTTTTTGTTTGTAGGTTTGTGTTATAATTCTTCTTGCACCCAAGCCATGCTCATTATCACGACTTGGATTATCGGGATCATGCTGCCACTCTTGGATTACATATCTTTCTAAACGCTCATATTCTTTTGGATCATCACCAGGAAAATGTGGGTCATCCCCATGAGAAGGATAATTAAGTATCCAATTAAGAACAAATTTAGTCCAATTTTTTGTATCTGGACGATCATGGTCTACAGTAACCCATATAAGGCCCATAGTGTCGGTTAAGTTTAAAGGATCATTTAGGCAATAACTATAGAAATTAATGCCTCCCTGCAATCCAACCGGATCTGCGCTGCCATACCGACCTGTATCGGGCAGATAATATCTATTCAAGTTATAATGCAGCCCGGTCTCGTTATCATAATACTGGCCCGGAAACCGCAAATTGTTCTCAACCGTCGCCACCTCCACCGTCGCCTCGCCGAAGCTCTCAGGCTTCGCGCTCCAGACCACCGCACCGGAGACATCGGTCATCTTCTGCGGCGTACCCAGATGGTCATTATGGTAAAAATAATACCGGCCCCCGGTTTTCATAAACAGCGGGTCCGTGGTCCACTGGCTGCCGGGCTTGTACCCGTAAGCCCTGACCTCATTGCCCGCGCCGTCATATTCGGCAATCAGCCCCTGATCCGAATAATGAAAAACCGTCCGGGCCGCCCCCACCTGCTTCCACAACCGCCGCCCGAACGGATCGTAATAATATTCCGCAATCAGATCCCCGGAACCCGCTTCGCCGCTCCACACCTGGGAAAGCCGATCCTCCATATTATACACGAACCGCGTCACCACCCCGGCCACGACCTTTTTTGTCATGTTGCCGTTGGCGTCATATTCAAAACCGGATCCCCCGGTCGAGCCGGAGGATGACGGCGGTGTTGACACGAGCGCGTTG
>JBAQUK010000005.1:0-17670 GCA_049297455.1 Desulfosalsimonadaceae bacterium
ATGCATGAAATGTATGACAAAAATCAATGGCCTCAAAATTTTTAATAAATTTTCTTTTGCGAAAGGCCCTTTTTGCGAAAATTTTTGGCCGCAAAAACAAAAATCCGGGGTTTTCGTTCAGGCACTAACTAATATCACAGGTTACCCGATGCCACGAAAAAAGGAAACCACCTTCATTCTCGACACCAATGTCATCCTTCATGACAGCGCCTGTATTTATCATTTCGGAAAAAATAATATCGTCATCCCCGTAACGGTTCTTGAAGAACTCGATCAGTTTAAAAAAGGCAGTGAAATACTCAATTATCATGCCCGTGAATTTGTCCGCACGCTGGATTTGCTGTGCGGCGAACATTTGTTCAACGGTGGGGTGCCAATCGGACCGGGTCTGGGAAAAATCACCGTCAAGCTGGACAGGAAATTCCATGAAGATCTTGTTTTAAGCTTTTCAGAATCCAGGCCTGACCATCATGTCCTCAACATCGCCTACTGTCTATCCAAAGAAAATTCATCCCTTCAGGTCATCCTGGTTACCAAGGACGTCAACCTGCGCATCAAGGCAAAGTCTATCGGCCTGGTGGCCCAGGACTATAAAAGCGACCAGATAAAAGATATTTCAAGACTTTATACCGGAAAACGCCTTGTTGAAAATATCCCGGGAACTATTCTGGAAAAGTTTTATGAACCGCCATATGAACTTGATCCATCGGAACTGCCCCTGGAAAAAGAACCCGTAAGCAACGAATATTTTATCCTCAGAAGCGACAACAAGTCCGTTCTGGCAGTGTACGATTCTTCCAATCGGAAACTCCGCCGAATTGATAAAAATCCGGCGTTCGGAATCATGCCGCGCAATGCGGAGCAAACCTTCGCCGTGGATGCCCTGACCAGCAATCATATTCAACTGGTCACGATCAGCGGCAAAGCCGGCACGGGAAAAACCCTTCTTGCCCTGGCCGCCGCGTTGCAGCAGAAAAAAAATTACCGCCAGATTTTTCTGGCAAGACCGGTCGTTCCCCTCAGCAATAAAGACATCGGCTTTCTTCCGGGGGATATCGATTCCAAGCTTGACCCGTATATGCAGCCCTTATTTGATAATTTAAGCGTCATCAAGTCCCATCTCGGCCAATCCGAATCCTCACGGGACGACATCAACAAGCTTTTACTCGAAAAGAAGCTGCTCATATCCGCCCTGGCCTATATCCGCGGGCGCAGCCTGGTGAACATCTACTTTATCGTTGACGAGGCCCAGAACCTGACGCCCCATGAAGTCAAAACCATTATTACCCGCGCCGGCCAGAATACAAAAGTCGTTTTGACAGGCGATATTTTTCAGATTGATCACCCCTATCTGAATACCCAGTCCAACGGCCTCAGTTATCTGATTGAAAAAATGCATGGACAAAAACTTTACGCTCATATCAATCTGGAAAAAGGGGAACGCTCGGAGCTGTCCGAACTGGCCAGCAATCTTTTATAGCCCCAGGCAAATCATAAACGGAGCCGGAACATCATTTCTCTTTCAGGTTATTTGGGAATGTCAGACAGTAAGGCACTCCGGCAAAAGGCGTGGTTCTGTAAAGATATTCCCTTGTATTGAGACTCAATCGAATATATTATTGAGACTCAAAAGGAGATAAAATATGAAATTTCTAAGCGTCAGAGATTTAAAAACAAAATCATCACAAGTTTGGGAGGATTTGCCGGATCAAAAGGAAATGGTCGTGACAAGCAATGGCCGCCCGATCGCCCTTCTTTCTTCCATTAATGAAAACAATCTTGAGCAAGTTTTGACAGCCTTCAGGCGGGCTCGGGCGACAGATGCCTTGTCGTCAATCCAATATGATTCGGTTCAGCAGGGAACTGATGCTATATCCATGGATGAAATAAATGCTGAAATCAGAGCAGCAAGGTCTAAACGCAAAAAATGAAGATCGTATTGGATACAAACGTTCTTGTTTCCGGATTGCTCACCCCATCCATTATCCTCCTTCACCTTTTAAAGGAATACATATTTTTTCCCCTTCTCAATTTGTTGAATTTTATCGAAACTATGTTTCTTTTTCGGCCTTGAAGGCCTGATGAATTTTTTTCCTGAATCGGTTTTCAAAATTCAACCTTCTGGTGTTTCACATTTTTACCCGTGACGATGAACGCTACATGTTCGCCGATGTTGGTGGACTGATCCCCCACCCGTTCCAGGCACCGGGAGACAATGATGGTCTGAACCGACCGCCGGGTATTGACCAGCCGTTTTTCCCCTTCTGGGGTGTTCTGCACCATATTATCAATCAGGGTCTGCAATACCACCATGTTCCAGTGGTCTGCGGAAATATCCATCTCCCGGATGCTGATCGCCAGTTTGGGATCCTCATCCACAAAGGACTTGATGGCAAGGTCCAGCATATTGCCGGTCACTTCCATCAGTTGCTCCAGGGCGGGAATCGGGGCGAGCGGCGGATGCTGGCACAGAAACAGGGTTCGCTCCGCGATATTGACCGCCTGGTCGGCGATGCGTTCCAGCTCGTTGCTGATCCGGGTGACGCCGAGAATGAACCGGAGGTCCCGGGCCATGGGTTGTTCCAGGGCCAGCAGCTTCAGGGATATATTATCGATCTGCACTTCAATGTCGTTGATGGTCTGATCGCCGTCGATCACCTCCTGGGCGAGGTCTTCATTGCGGTCCAGAAATGATTTATTGGCGTTTTCAATGGCGCGCCGGGTCAGGGCTGCCATGTTTAAAAGCGTCATTTTCAGGTTTTCAAGCGAGTGGATAAAATGTTTTCTGTCTTCCATTGGTCTCTCCTGTTGTTATCAACCGAATCGTCCGGTGATATAGTCTTCCGTCTGCTGAAGGGACGGGCGGGTGAACACGGTCTCGGTATCGCCGGTTTCAATGAGTTTGCCCATATAAAAAAACGCGGTGATGTCCGACACCCTGGCGGCTTGCTGCATGCTGTGGGTGACGATGATGATGGTGAAATTTTTCTTCAACTCGTGGATCAGGTCTTCAATTTTCTGGGTGGCGATGGGATCCAGGGCCGAGGCCGGTTCATCCATGAGCAGTACATCCGGTTCCACGGCCAGAGCCCGGGCGATGCACAGCCGCTGCTGCTGACCGCCGGAAAGCCCCAGGGCCGAATTGTTGATCCGGTCTTTGACTTCATCCCACAACGCGGCCTGATGCAAGCTTTTTTCC
Source organism: Desulfosalsimonadaceae bacterium (assembly GCA_049297455.1). Classification (GTDB taxonomy): domain Bacteria; phylum Desulfobacterota; class Desulfobacteria; order Desulfobacterales; family Desulfosalsimonadaceae; genus SURF-3. The sequence continues at coordinate 3,200 of JBAQUK010000005.1, forward strand.
ACTTGCTGCTGGAGGATTTTTTTGTCTTTAACGCCATTGACCCGCAGCCCGTAGGCTACGTTTTCAAATATGGTTTTGGGAAAGGGGTTGGGCTTCTGGAACACCATGCCCACCCGCCGCCGGAGGTTGACCACATCCACGGATGGCGCGTAAATGTCTTCCCCGTCGAGCTGGATGGTTCCCTGCACCCGGATGCCGGGAATCAGATCGTTCATGCGGTTTAGGCACCGTAAAAACGTGCTTTTCCCGCAACCTGAAGGACCGATCAAGGCCGTCACCCGGTTTTTGCCGATAGTGATTGAAATGTCCTCCAGCGCCTTGAACCCGCCGTAATAGAAATCAAGGTTTTGGGCGCTGAATTTTTGCACGTTTTCCATTTAAAAGTCCTTAAATTTTCTTTTTCAGGGAAAAATAAAAAACCGATCCTTTGGCGTGATTTTCAGGGGGGCTTTGGGCCCAGATATCGCCGCCCATTTTCTGGAGGGCGTTGCGGCAGATGGCAAGGCCCAAACCGGTGCCCCCGGATGCCCGGCTTCTTTCCTTGTCCACCCGGTAGAACCGTTCAAAAATCCGTTTCAGGTGCTGTCTGGGGATACCGGTTCCCTCATCTTCAACGGCAAAAATGACCATGTCGTTTGTATCTTTTGAGGACACCGTGATGCAGCTTCCGTCCGGGCTGTGGCGGATGGCGTTATCCAGAAGGTTCCGGAATACCTGAACCAGCGAATGCTCGTCACCCTGAACGGTTATGGAGGTGGCGAGAAGGTTCATGATGCGGATATTCTTTTCGCCCAGCATGGGCATGCAGGTGTCTAAGGCTGAACGGAAACAGGCGGCGGCATTGAAAACGGCAAGCTTTTCCGGCTGGGGGCTCTTTTGCTGAAGCTTTGTCAGTTCAAGGAGGTCGGCCACCACCCGAGACATCTGATCGGCGTTTTTGACGATAATATTGACAAATTCGCCGGCTTGGTCGCCGGCCCTGAAGGACGGGTTCTGAAGCGTTTCCGCATACCCCTTGATGGAAGTGAGGGGAGTGCGGAGTTCATGGGAAACATTGGCCACAAAATCCTGCCGGACTTTTTCAAGCCTTACCAGCTCAGAGATATCATGAAACACCACCACGGCGCCGTCTTCCGGGATTTTAACAAGGTTGACTTCATACACCCGGTCGTTCCGCATGGCCGCTTTCAGACGCATGTGTTCTTTTTCGGAAAGGATCTGATCGCAGGCGGCCTGAATTTCCGTGTCCAGAAAAACTTCCATTGGCCGATGCCCCACGCAGGACGGAAGGCATCGGGCGATTCCGGTCAGGGCCTGGTTGACGGCTTTTATTCTCCCGTCCCGGTCCAGCAGCATCACCCCCTCCTGCATGCCTTCAAGCACCGCTTCCAGTTCCTGTTTCTGGGCGGTGATCATGTCGATATTCTGTCCGATTTTGGCGGCCATGTCGTTGATGCTTCTGGCCAGGGGCGCGAACTCCGTGCCGGGGTTAATTTCAATGTCAAGATCCAGGCGCCGGGCATAGTCGCCTTCGCCGATGGCCATGGCTGCCCGGATGATTTTACGGATAGGGGATTCCAGCCTTTGGGCTAAAATCAGGCTGAGGAGTGTGGCCCCGGCGAAAATAGCCATGAGTATCCACCAGAATTGCCGGCTGAAATGCGCCAGCCGGGCCTCAATGGTGGACAGGGGGATCGCCACCCGAAGTACGCCGGAAGGTGCAATCTCTGAATTGATATTTTTGGCCGCATAGATCAGATTTTTTTTCAGCGTTTCGCTGTACCGGATGCTGGTGGCCTGCCCGAGTTTGCGTGCGCCGATGACCTCCTCCCGGTCTGCATGATTGTCCAGTTCAGGGATTCGTCTGCCCGCAACTTCCGAATCCGCGATGACCCGGCCGCCGGCTGCAATCACCGTGATACGGTATTTCACCTGGTTTCCCATCTCTTTGCACCAGGCATCGAGGGCTTGGGTGTTTTCAAATTCAGGGGCTTTTTCCAGGAGCCAGCCGACGAAATTGAGTTCCGTAAAGGCATTGGCAGTCGCCTCACGGATGATATCGATTTTCAGTGTTTGCGATATATAATAGGTGGGCAGACACAGGGCCAGTATTAAAATCATCCAGAAGGAAAGCAGCAGCCGGGTTCTGAAACGAATGCCTCTCATTGGCTAAGACTCCTTGAACCGGTAGCCGATGCCCCGCACCGTCTCGATGGCATCCGCATATTCTTCCCCGATTTTCTGGCGCAGCCGCCGGACATGGGTGTCCACGGTTCGGGCATAACCGTCGAACTGATAACCCCAGACCCGGTCCAGCAACTGGTCCCGGGTCCGCACCCGGCCACGGTTCTGGATCAGCTCCAAGAGAAGCTTGAATTCCGTTACGGTCAGAACGACCTCGGTTTCGCCCACCCACACCCGGTGACTGTCCATATCCATGCGAAGGTTCTGATACTGAATGCTTTTTTCCTCAGCCGGGGACACGTCGGCCCGCTTGAGGACCGCACGCACCCTTAAGGTCAGTTCTCTGGGGGAGAACGGTTTGACCATGTAATCGTCCGCGCCCAGTTCCAGCCCCACAATCCGGTCCACTTCCTCGCCCTTGGCGGTGAGCATGATCACCGGGATATGCTCGGTTTTCGGATTGCGTTTCAATGCCTTGCAGATTTCCAGGCCGTCCATGCCGGGGAGCATCAGGTCCAGCACAATCAGGTCCGGCAATTGTTTGATGGCGGTCTCCAGGCCTTTGACGCCGTCGGTTGCGGTCAGCACCGTATATTTTTCGGCCCGCAAATGCCATTCGATGAGATTTAAAATGTCGGTTTCATCTTCTATGATAAGTATGGTTCGGGTCATTTTATAAACCTGCCTTTTATATGTATCGAAACGATAAGCATTGATATCGATTGATCATCACAACCCCGTGAACACTATGTGACATTTTGGTGACGGAATATATTCACCGATGTCATGGTTTTTTCGGCATTCTGTAACACGATTGTCAAAATGGGGGGTTATATTCCCTCCAGAAAGTGGGCGTTCTTAACAAGAATATAACAATAACAGTAAAAGGAGAAAATCTGAAATGAAAATCAATTATTTGAAAATGGTAATCGTAAGTTTGTGCGTTTTGTGTTTCGCAGCCTCGGCATGGGCCGAAAATCTTGAGATTAATGGCTCCACCACGGTGTTGCCCATTGCCCAGAAAGCGGCGGAAGCCTTCATGAAAGTGTATCCGGATGTGAATGTGTCGGTTTCCGGCGGCGGCTCCGGCAACGGCATCAAGGCCCTTATCGACGGCACCACGGGCATCGCCGATTCTTCCCGGTTTATAAAGGACAAGGAAGTGGCCTTGGCGGTGGAAAAAGGCGTTTACCCGGTTCCTTTCGGCGTGGCCTATGATTGCATCGTTCCGGTGGTGCATCCAAACAATCCGGTCAAGAACCTGACCATAGCCCAGCTCAAGGCCATTTATATGGGACAGGTCAAAAACTGGAAGGAAGTCGGCGGGGAAGACAAGGAGATCGTGATTATTTCCAGAGACACGTCATCCGGAACCTATGAAGTGTGGGAAGAAAAGATCATGAAAAAAGAAAAGGTGTCTCCTGCCGCGCTGCTTCAGGCATCCAACGGCGCCGTGGCCCAGGCGGTGGCGAAAAACACCTATGCACTGGGGTATGTGGGTTTAAGCTATCTCAACAAGGATTTGAAAGCCGTGACGGTCGAAGGTGTGAAAGGGTCCGCAGAAAACGCGCTGTCCGGGTCTTATCCGGTCAGCCGGGTGCTGTATATGTTCACCAAAGGATGGCCTACGGGTAGAACACTGGATTTCATCAATTTCATGATGCATCCGGCCAAAGGTCAGAAGATTGTTGCGGAAACCGGTTACGTTCCGCTATATTAAACAATCTACGGCAGGCATTTATTCTTAACATCTATCCTTAACATCAGGGGCCGGAGACATGTCTCCGGCCCCTGTATTTATAAATCGCCCAATCGCAGGTTATTATGAACAAACGTCAATTAAAGGGAAATATCATCCGGTATATTTTCTTCGGGTTTGCTTTTGTCTCCATCGCCATTCTCTGCATGATTCTGTTTTTTCTGGTCAGGGAAGGCATGCCGATTTTCGGGCAGGTGTCGGTGCGGGATTTCCTTTTCGGCGACTACTGGTATCCCACGTCGGACCCGCCGGAATTCGGTATTTTCCCGCTCATCATGGCGTCGCTTCTGGTCACCCTCTGCTCCGCGGCCATCGCCATTCCGCTGGGGGTCATGACCGCCATTTACCTGGCGGAAATCGCTTCCCGGCGCGTCAAGGAAATCGCCAAACCCATGGTGGAGCTGCTGGCTTCCCTGCCGTCGGTGGTGATCGGGTTTTTCGGCATGGTGGTGGTGGCCCCGTTTTTGCAAGAGACCTTTGACATCCCAACGGGTTTAAACCTGTTCAACGCGTCCCTCATGCTGGCGTTCATGTCGGTGCCGACGATCTGCACGATTTCCGAGGATGCCATCACCAGCGTACCGGTGGAACTCAAGGAAGCGTCACTGGCCCTGGGGGCCACTCACTGGGAGAGCATTGTCAGGGTGGTGCTTCCCGCGTCCTTGTCGGGGCTCTCCACCGCCGTGATCCTGGGCATGTCCAGGGCCATCGGGGAAACCATGGTGGTGCTGATGGTGGCAGGCGGTGCGGCCATGATGCCGTCATCAATATTCTCGCCGGTGCGGCCCATGCCCGCCAGCATTGCTGCGGAAATGGCCGAAGCCCCGTTCCGTGGGGATCATTATTACGCCCTGTTCGCCACCGGCATGGTGTTGTTTGTGTTTACCCTCATCTTTAATTTTATCGCGGATTACCTGTCCAATAAACACCGGCAGGTGGGGGCGGCGACGCTATAAGAAATGATGAATGATGAGTGATGAATGAGGAAAGGAGCCAAAAATTGAGTCCATCAACAATTGCTTTGACACAACAAACCGCCGCGCGCAGGAGACTTTCCCAGTCCGCCATGTTCGGACTGTTCCGGGTCGCTGCGGTGGTCAACGGTCTGGCCCTGTTCGTCATCCTGTTTTTTCTGATAAAAAACGGGTGGCGGGCCATCAACTGGACGTTTTTGACCCAGCCGCCGATCAACTCCATGACCCAGGGCGGGATTCTGCCCTGTATTGTCGGGACCATATATTTAAGCATCGGCGCGATGCTCATCGCCTTTCCGCTGGGCACGGCGTCCGCCATTTATTTGAATGAATATGCGCGGCAGGGCGCTGTCTTAAGGATTATCCGGTTCGGCATCAACAACCTGGCCGGGGTGCCGTCGGTGGTTTTCGGCCTGTTCGGTCTGGCATTGTTTGTGACATGGATGAAAATGGGGATGAGTATTCTGGCAGGATCACTCACCCTGGGGTTTTTAACCCTGCCGGTGATTATCGGTACTGCGGAAGAGGCGCTTCGGGCGGTGCCGGCCACCTACCGGGAAGCGTCCTTGGCCCTTGGCGCATCCAAATGGCAGACGATTTACCGGGTGGTGCTGCCTGCGGCCCTGCCGTCCATGCTCACCGGCGGGATTCTGGCCCTGAGCCGGGCAGCCGGGGAGACGGCGGCCATCATGTTCACCGCTGCGGTGTTTTATACCCGGAAAATGCCGACGTCCATTTTTGACCAGGTCATGGCCCTGCCGTATCATATCTATGTGCTGGCCACCGCCGGAACGGACATCGAACAGACCCGCCATCTGCAATACGGAACCGCCCTGGTGCTGATATTCCTGGTGGTCGGCATGAACCTGGCGGCCATTGTCTACCGGGCCAAGCTCCGGAAAAAAAAGTAATCAATTGCCTGAACCCACTCAAGCGTCGGCGGTTGGCCCGAAAGCGTTGGGGATTGAGAGGGGAGCCGGTTTATACAAATAGAAAAAATCTATAGTTTGCAATGAACTTATAGATATTATCAAATTGACATCCATTCTTTTTCCATTTACATTCCGCATCTAACGGGTGATCGCCGTCTGCCCCTCTGTCGCGGTCAGCAGACCCATCATCCCATCGGCCCGGCAGACCCGCCGGGCACGAAAACACATCGCACACGATCCTTATTTGAGAAAAAATATGCAGTATCGATTTTTCGGCTTTACCTGAGTGTTTCACCGCATTGCTACCCGGGACTGGTAGGCGCGCAGGTCGGCTATTAAATCGAATTTGTATTTTTTTCTATCATTTACGTAATTTTTCCTGATTTATAACCCCCTGTCATATTTCTCCGGCTTTTCCACGTGTTGTCTCCATGTAAGCCCTTGAAAGCCCTCTGCCTTTCCGGATGCGTCAACGCGGATCATCCGGTTCCATCACCGGTCTTTTATAAAATATTATTTTATAATTTCAATATGAAGGAGATGACATGGCAGAGACGTTACGACTTGAAAAAACCAGAAAATCGGAATTCCTGAACAAGGTCAAAGGCTTGTTGCCGAACCAGGGCAATCTGAGCCTGTGCCTGACCTGCGGCGCATGTTCATCGGGCTGCCCGGCAACGGGACTTTCCAATATGGACCCGAGGAAATTTTTGCGCATGGTGGTTCTGGGCCTGGATGAGGAGATCACCAAACATCCCTGGGTCTGGATGTGTACCATGTGCGAACGCTGTCTGCATGTTTGCCCCATGAGTATCAATATTCCCGGCTTGGTGTTTGAAACCAGAAAGCTGTGGCCCCGTGAGGAACGGCCCAAGGGTATTCTGGGTTCCTGCGATATGGCGATTAAAAACGACAGTTGCAGCGCCATGGGCGCATCCCCTGAAGATTTCCGGTTCGTGGTGGAGGACATTCTGGAAGAAGTCCGGGAATCCCAGCCCGGATGGAAGGACTTGCAGGCCCCCATCGACAAGGAAGGGGCGTATTTTTTCCTGAGCCAGAACTCCCGGGAACCGGTGACGGAACCCGATGAAATGATCCCGCTTTGGAAAATCCTGAATCTCGTGGGCGCTGACTGGACATACAGTTGCACGGGCTGGGGCGGGGAAAATTACTGCATGTTTCTGGCGGATGATGAAAACTGGAAAAAAGTGGCCACCACAACCATCCAGTCCGCAAAAGACCTGGGCTGCAAGGTGTATTTAAATACCGAATGCGGCCACTCCACGTTTTCCGTTTGGAAAGGCAACCAGAAGTTTGGCATCGACAAGGATTTCGCCATTGAGCCCATCGTGAGATATTACGCCAAATGGATCCGAGAGGGAAAACTGAAGGTCAATGCGGACTGGAACAAGGATCTGAAAGTCAAGTTCACGGTGCAGGACCCCTGCAACCTGGTGCGGAAAAGTTTCAAGGACGAACTCGCCGATGAGCTGCGGTTTGTTGTCAAGGCCTGCGTGGGGGAGGAGAATTTTATCGACACAACCCCCAACAAATCCAACAACTACTGCTGCGGAGGCGGTGGCGGGAACCTCCAGTCCGGGTACAAGGAGGAACGGTTTCAATACGGCCTGCTGAAACATCAGCAGATCGAAGCCACCGGCGCACCTTATGTGATCACCCCGTGTCATAACTGCCATGCCCAGATTCATGAACTGGGTGAGCATTTTGCGGACGGCGCTTACCGGTCCGTGCATCTGTGGACCATTATAGCCCTGTCTTTGGGCGTTCTGGGAGAAAACGAGCGGGAATATCTTGGAGATGACTTAAGGGAAGTGAACATGCCTGAATAGGGATTCGGCCATGGAAACCAAAGATGATTGCGATTGCCTGAATTGTCATCTGCAAGCCAAGTGGATGGAATATTATGAGGCGTCCGAAGCGGTGATTCGTCAAAAGCCCGATGTCTACCGGGAAATCATGGCGATGCTCCACTGCGTTTGCGTCCGGCCCCTGGATATTGACGACTATTGGGATATTGCCGTCCGGCTCAGCGAATATCTGGAGCAGATGGGGGAAGAGACTGTTTTTTATAATTATTTTTTTGAACAGATCAATCCTTACCATTATGGCAACGTGCGCTATTTCCGGCACCTGTGTCTGGATCTCCGGGAACAGATCGACGTCTTAAACAGGTGGCGGCGGGAAAAGCGGCGTCTGCGGCTGGTGAAAACAACAGGCTGAAGGGGTTTAGGCTGAAGGCTGTTAGGGCGATCTGAATCAATCATTTTTAAAAACTGCTCATTTTGCCTGACCTATTTACCTACAGCCTATAGCCTACAGCCTGAGCAACCTATAACTATAAGGAGAACGTTAATGACCCAAACGATTACCGGTGCGGCAATGGTCATCGGCGGCGGGATCGCCGGGATTCAATCCGCCCTGGACCTGGCCGGTTCCGGTTTCAAAGTATATATGGTGGAAAAAACGCCGTCCATCGGCGGCGTCATGTCCCAGCTCGACAAGACCTTTCCCACCAATGACTGTTCCATGTGCATTATGTCCCCGAAGCTGGTTGAAGTGGGGCGGCACCCGAATATTGAACTCATCACCCTGGCGGAAGTAACGGCGGTCCGGGGAGAAAAGGGCGATTTCCAGGTGGATATCCACCAAAAGCCCCGGTATATCGACATGACCAAATGCATCGCCTGCGGGGAATGCACGAAAAAATGCCCGAAAAAAGTCGACGATATGTATAACGCGGGGCTTATCAAGCGAAAGGCGATTTATGTGCCGTATCCCCAGTCGGTTCCGCTGAAATACGCCATTGACGGGGAAAACTGCCTGTATCTCACCAAAGGCAAGTGCGGCAACTGCGCCAAAGAATGCCCGGCAGGCGCCATCAATTACGAGGACAAGGCAAAGGACTTCACCTTGAGTGTGGGGGCCATCATCCTTGCCCCCGGTTTTTCCGCGTTTAATCCCAAAGGCATGGATAATCTCAGCTACGGCCGGCATCCGGACGTCATGACCTCCCTTGAATTTGAACGCATGCTGTCCGCATCCGGCCCCACTTCCGGGCATCTCTCCCGTGTTTCCGATCACCGGGAGCCCAAGAAAATCGCCTGGCTCCAGTGCGTGGGCTCCCGGGACAGCAACCAGTGCAGCAATTCCTATTGTTCCTCCGTCTGCTGCATGTACGCCATCAAGCAGGCCATCATCGCCAAGGAGCACGCCCCTTACCCGCTTGACTGCACCATTTTTTATATGGACATGCGCACCCACGGCAAGGGATTCGAGGCCTGCTATAATGAGGCGAAACACAAGCATGGCATTGATTTCAAGCGTTCCCGTGTTCACACGGTGGTTCCGGACAACCGGACCGGGGAGTTGATGCTGCGGTATGTGACCGAGGACGGCGCTCTCCGGGATGACGCCTATGACATGGTGATTCTCTCCGTGGGTCTCGAAATTCCCGAAGAATTGCGGAATCTTGCGGGAAACGTTCCAGCAGCCATTGAACCGTCATTTATTGTCAGAGGCTTTCACCCCCATATATATAATGGAGGTTCAAATGAAGGAAGACGATTCAACCATCGGGCGGGAAATCGGGAACGTCACCGGCGCGGTCATGGTGGTGTGCGGCGGCATCCAGTCGGCTCTGGATCTGATTTAATTTTTTCGATGATTTTGGGAATGAAAAATGAAAAAACAAAAAGGCCGAGAGAAAAGATGACCTTCCAACTGACGAGATTGCCCCATTGTCCGCTGGCCCAGACATCTTTAAGAGCGCCCACAAAAAAAGTGAAAATAAAAGTCCCTGCCATGATACCCAGCGCCGTGCCGAAAAAATAATCCCAAAACCGCACTTTGGTCAGGCCCATACCGAAATTCATGGGCGTAAACGGGAAATACAAGAGTCGAAGATACAGCACTGTCGCAAATCCATTGCGCTCGACGGCGTCATCATATTTTTGCAGCCTCCCGCCGATCATGGATGCCGCAAAATCCCTTCCCAGGTATCGTCCGATGAAAAAAGCCAGACTAGCTCCGGTCATCGCGCCTAGCCAGACGTAAATAAAGCCCCAATACGCGCCGAAAATTGCAGCGCCCAATGCGGTCAGCAGTGTACCCGGCACAAACAGGCAAACACCGGCAGTATATACCAGGATATAAACCGCCGGTGCCCATACACCCGCCCCGTATAAGAACCGTCCCAGTTTCTCAGGCGTTAAAAATTCCTTTACCGGTGTCAAATGAACCATCAGCCCGGCTGATACAATAAAAATTATCAAGACAAAGGCTTTAATGAGGCCGCTCTTTCGTTTCATTAATGGGTCCATTCGATTATTTTGATACTCTCGCCCAATTTATGCCTCATCGAGGCTTTTATCATCTCAAAGTGCGGGCATGGAAAGCCGATCGGGTTTCCCTTGCTGATACAGGACGCAAAGGCAATCGCCTCCGCACCTCTGTCAACCATCATTTTGGCCCTTTGAATCGCCCTTTTTCCGGGACATCCGCCGCATGAAACAAAGCCCACAACCTCACATTGGCCGATCTCCTGAAAAGCCAGCTTGCCTTCCGAAGCCACTTTAAAATCCGTTGTGCCGGGGCACATATCTTCCGTTTGCCGGCAACGGATAATTCCGATTCTCATTTTTTCGACATCCTTTTTAAGCCTTTTATATTCATACCTTTTATTTAAAAATCCTCCCCAATATTCCCTTTTGGGGAGGTTCCGGCTCAGAAAATCCCAAATGGCGGCAGATCGCCGCTTCCAGTTTTTCTTCAGCCACGTCCGATCCTTCCGTCACAATTTCATCATTCACCATGACGGCCGGGGCCACCGGAAGTTCCAGCTCAAAATATTCATCCGTCTGGTACTCGGCGTTTGGTTTGGATACGGTTTCAATTTCAATCGGATACTTTGCGCCCAGCCTGGGCATCATTTTTTTGAAATGCTTTCAGGGCCTTCCATTGGGTTCATTGAGAAAAAATCTGATCATCAACATGCCATTATCCTTTATTATTCATTAGTTACCGCTTTTTAAGTTCAGCCACGCGTGCGGCAAACTGGTCGGGGGGCAGAAAATCCATCAGTCTCAGGTCGCGCTGTTCCTTTCCATCGCCGTTTAAAAATACAATCGTGGGGACCCCCTTGATTTCATATTGTTTTAACAGCCGTTCATTTAACGGATTTTCGCTTCGGGTGACATCCACTTTGATCATGAGCACGTTTGCCTGGACTTCCCTGACAATTTTCGGATCATGAAACGTTTTCTCTTCCAACTGGCGGCAGGGGGTGCACCATGTAGCGTAAAAATCAATGACTACCGGTTTTTTATCTGCCAGGGCTTCTGTCATCAGTTGATCGGAATATGTCTGCCAGGAGACTCCCGGACCCCGCAAGGCCCATGACGTCATTAAAAACGTGGCAAGAACCAGGCAGGCCACGCCCACCAAGGTTTTCATCCAAGGAAAAGCCCGAAACCCCGCCTGATTTTTATCCAGCCATCCCAGATGAATGCCTGCGGCGGCGGCGACAGCGGAAACGAGCAGAATTCCCCATGGAGAGGCAAGAACGGGTCTCACAAAATAAACGGCCATCCCGACCAGAACCCATCCCATCAGTTTTCGCGCCCAGATCATCCATCCGCCGGACCGGGGAAGTTTATGGATATGCCCTGAAAAAAGGGCAAGGATAAAAAGGGGAAGTCCCAGCCCCAGGCTTAAGGTGAAAAAAACGAGAAATCCCAGCCAGGGGCTTCCCATGCCGGCCACCCAGGTGAGAAGACCGAGAATAAAAGGACCGATGCACGGCGCAGCCACCAGGCCCAGGGTGAGCCCCATGAAAAAGCTTCCAAAATACCCTGAGTATGATTTGGCGGCAACCTGCATCAGGCCGCCGGGCAACCGCAATTCCCAAAACCCCAGCAGGCTGCTTGCAAAAAAAAGCAGCACAGCCGCCACCCCCATGATAATAATGGGGCTTTGAAGCAACGCGCCCATCAGTCCGCCGGTTAAGGCGGCAAGCACTCCCAGGAGGGAATTGGTCATCGCAAGACCGGTTATGTAGCACAATCCATGAGCAATCAGCCGCCGCCTGTCATGCCCACCCTTGACCGCTTGCCCGCCAAAAAAAGAAACGGTAATGGGAATCAGCGGATACACGCATGGCGTCAGGTTTAAGGCCATGCCGCCGGTAAAGATGCCCAGGAGCGTCCAGATCATGGCCCATCCGTATAAAAGGCCGGGCGTTTTTTGTGCTACGGTGGGTTCCGACGCGCTCGCAGGATTACTCTCAATGGGCATTCCCATTGCTTGCCATTCCGGAAACCCAGATGGATCACGGAAAACATTTTTATAGCCCAGTTTCACGGCCACACGGGCCGCCGAGTCGCTGCGGACTCATGTCAGGCCCGCTCAATAAAACATCAGAAAACGGTCTTTGTCCGGTCCAAGGAGTGTTTCGAGCGCACCGGCCTTACGCCACCTGGACCACCCGGTAGGCTCCATGGGAAAGTTGACCGCCCCCTTGATGTGGCCGGTGCGGAATTCCCATTCCTGCCGGGTATCCACCAGAAGCATTTCCGCCGGATTTTTTTCAAATCTGGCCGCAAGTGCCTCTGTGGTGATAATGCGATAGCCGCCCTGTTTGGCTTCCACAAGCACATCGTCCCAGGTCGCTGTTTTCGGCGTCACTGCCCGGCTGGTAAGCCAGAGCGCGCTTGCGGTGAAAATGACGGCCGTTAAAGCGAGTAATATGGTTTTTTTGTTTTCCACTATAAATTCCTTCCGGTCTCTCAGGCAGTCTCTAACATTTGCCTTCCCGTTTGAGCTTGGACAACAGGAATGCGGCGCCTCTGTTTGAAAGTTTCAGCTTTGCGGCGACTTCTTTGGCATTCCGAAGGCCGTGATCTTTGATCAGGGACAAGACTTCTTCTTCCAGTTCCTCCAGCCAGTCCTCAAAAAGCACCAGAATCTCCGGATCGGTGATGGCCATAAGCTGCCTGGACTGGGCGACTTTTTCCACCAGACTTTGGCACATATGCGTTGGATCGACACCTTCGTCCATGCATTCAGCCAGTCAGAGATGGACAAGTCTGGAAACTTTATCTTCGCCGGATTCGCCGGTCAAATCCATGATGAACCGGATTCTCGCTGCCTCATCCACAAGCGGCAGGAGTTTTTTTAAGGATGCGGTGATTTCAGACAGCGCTTTTTCAGGTTCCATACGTTCCAGTATATCTTGAATTTCATTCATAAAAGATTGCCTTTCCTGATGTTAAAAGGTTGTTCTTGCGGCCAGCAGATCGGTGGCGACGGTTTGCAGCATGCTGACGACTTCAAGGATTCTTGGATCAGCCAGTCCGTAATAAATAAAAGGGCCGTTTCGCTCGATATTCACCAGCAGGGACCGTTTCAGCTCTTTCAGATGGTGGGATACAAGGGGCTGAGACAAACCGAGCGTTTCCACGATGCTTCCCACGGACTTTTTTTCTTTGCTGATACAAATAAGAATCCGCAGGCGGTTTTCATCCGACAGGCTTTTGGCCAGAAAAGCAACGGTTTGGAAATGTTCATCGCTCAATGTCATATTTTCCCGGTTGATCATTTTTTAGGCCCTCATCTGTTTTCAACTGCCCTAAATTCTTTAAATAATTTATCTGAATCGTTTTTGATCCTGTATTGGTCAGGACGTGAAAAAGGAATCAAAATAAACGTATCATTATATAAATATACGTTTATATGATGACCTTTTATATGTCAATAAATATGTTTCGATTTAAACAGTCATCAGCGCCGATGGTTTTTTGAGCTGCAACAGGGGATGGTAGAGCCCTTCCGGTAGCGTTAGCAGATAGGCAATAGCGTTTCCGTTGTTGCGTTGACAAAGCGCTGCATGGTTTTCTGGAGTAGGTTGATTTAACCGAATGGTTTTTTTAAGAAGAGTGGGTGGAAGACCGTAAGAACAATTCCATTTTTCCCCAATGGTTTTTCAAGTTTAAATGAAATTCTTTGCATGTTAAGGTGTTACGTGATAACGATGCTTCAGGGATTCACTTGAAGCAGACGGTCAATACGGCTTGAACAGGGTGGGATGCTGGGCGGATAATGGGGGCTTCGATCTTGATTGAATTGATGGCAAACGAATCGTCAAGATTAAAGATTTGCCCCCGAACCGCCAAGTCAGCGGTTTTCGTTCAATTTCGTTTTATCCGGCATTTCATTGGGGAATCCCGTGCAACAGAATCAGCTTGTTGATAATTCTATCTTCCCAGTTCTCTGTCAGGAAAAAGAATAAAATTTTATTTGTTAGGGCAACAAAAGGCATAAGGGTGTTGTTTAAAAATGTAAATGTAAAAGATGCATTCACCCGCATGTCTCAGGAGAGGGAACGCGAAAAACGGGAGCGGACTCTGGCTAAGGAAAAAGAAATTGCTGCAAAACAACAAAGAGCGCAACAAATCGAAAAAGTTAAAATTAATTTATACGCTTTGTTGAACGAAGCCGCTATGCGGCGGAAAAAAATCAAAAATAGTGTATAACTCCTGTAAGTGTCCAATTCCGGACACTTATAAAAAAAGGAGTATACCATGACCCCAACAGAAGTAAACCGGT
>JBAQUK010000006.1:0-12760 GCA_049297455.1 Desulfosalsimonadaceae bacterium
CCCTGCCGAACACGTCATTGGTAAAAACCGTGGTCCGGTTTTCCGGGTCGGTGACGGAACTCAAGTATCCCTTGGCATCATAGGCAAACGAAGTCTGCCTCGCGCCGGTATTGACCGACGCAAGCTTGCCAGTGGAATAATATGTGTAGTCGGTCTCATAAAGTCCGGCGATCCGCATACTGGTGGAAACCAAGGTGTCCGGATCATAGGTGGTGGTAACTGTCCTGTTTTCCGGGGAGGTGATGGTATGTGCTGCGGCGGCAATATCATGCACCAGGGTGGCTGTTTTATTGTTGGTGGTGAGCAGGGTGGTGATTTGCTCCGGCTCGCCGTCATTATCCGCATCCGTGTATTCCCTGGTTGTGGAAGCCGCCATTTCCAGGCCGCTCATGGTCGCGGTCAGGCTGGACCGGGTATAGGTATAGCCGTAAAAAGGATCCAAGTCTTTGAAAGTCCGGCTATGCATGCCGCAGGCTGTCTGGGAATCACTGTCAAGGCCGTCCGGTGAAATCACCGTGGTGCTGGTGTCACCCGCAAGTGTCGTGATGGTCTTGGTTTCCCCTCCACCAAACGACACTCGTCTGTTAATCGTTTGACCGGTGTTGGGCGTGGTAACCGTGCTGGTGACCGTTCCATCGGCGTTATCGATCCTGTCAAACTCCCACAGGCCGCCTTCCTGATTGTTGGTGTAGGTTACCCGGCCATTTGAATCAAAATAGTGTTCAAACCGGTTGCCGTTTGGTTTGATCTTGGCGGTGAGGAGGCCGTCATAATTGTCATATTCAAAAACATAAGCGCTGTTGTCCGGACAGGTGATCCGGGTCAGCTGATTGTTGTTGTCGATCGCCAGCTCGGTCCGCAGGCCATCGGGAGAGATAATGGCATAAGGTACGCCGCTGCCCGTCCGCTCAATGGCGGTCACGTTGCCGAACTGGTCGGTGATGGAGATTAAGCGGTCTTCGTCGTCATAGCCGAATTCGAGCAATGATGCGCCGGTCTCCAGATCATAGGTCGTCTGGTGCAGACCCGAAGCCGAAATCAGATGGCCCAGCCCGTTTTTCTCGGCAAAACGTATGTCTCCCTCATGATAACCGTCAAGGGACACTTTGCGGATCAAATTATTGCCTTTATCCGGGATGTAGAGGAAACCGGCCGGATCAACGGCAATTCTTTGGGGGTGATAAAGCCGGGCATGGGTGGCCGGCCCGTTATCACCGGACATACCATAAACGCCTTCACCGGCTACGGTGGAGATATAGCCATTGCTGCTCACCTTTCGTACAGCATCCCCATTTCCATAGTACTGAGAGAGATAGAAGTCGCCGCTCCGATCAAAAGTGATGCCGGAGACAAGAGTAATCTGGGCATCCACGGCCAATCCACCGTCACCCGAATAGCCACCCACACCGCTGCCGACCACGGTGGTGATGATACCGCTTGTATTAACTTTGCGAATGCGCGATCCATCCGCCAGATATATATTGCCTTCCGCGTCGATGGCAAGGGATGTGGGGTTGACCAGCAGTGCGTCTTTTGCGGGACCGCCGTCACCGATGCTATCGTGAATAGCCGGGTCATATTGTTCGCCGGTGCCGACCACGGTGGAAATATAGCCGTTAGTGGATATCTTGCGCACCCGGAAGCTCCCATCATCAATGCTGCCGCCGATACATTCGCCGGTAACAGGATCAACATAGCCCCCCACACATTTGGAACTTTCGATGAAGTAGACATTCCCATAATCATCGACCGCCAGACTGCTTGGCGTGACCCCTGCATTAATCGCAAGGCCGCCGTCACCGGTGGACTCGCATGTGCCGTTTCCGGCGATGGTGGTGATAATCCCTTTGGCGTCGATTTTTCGAATCTTGCACGTACCTGCATCGGCTATGTAAAGATTCCCCCGGGCATCCAGGGCCAGGTCGACGGGACTGTCCAACCAAGCGTGAACAGCTTCGACACCATCTTCGTCAGTTAAAACACCTGATCCGCCGCCGGCAATAACTTCAACGGTTTGGTCCCGCTTGATTTTCAGTATCGCAGGATAACCCGTTGTGGAAACATAGAGTTCGCCGTTTTTATCCATGACCGCGCAACTCGGATGGCTGATCGGAGTCTGAAGGGTATTGACGCCGGATTGGGGCCAACCCTCGTCGCCGGTACCGGCCGTGGTTGTCATGGCCGCGGAAATATTCTGGACAATTGATCCGTTTCCTTTACGCAGGGTAGAGGGATCGGTGGGGGTCACCTTGTGATGGGGTGAAATCGACCACCCTTGAGCCAAGCCATAGTCTTTGTCTGCTAAGTTGATGGTCATCGCACTCTGTTTCCAGGCGATTGCCTCATCACGGGCCGCTACCAGAGTGGGAGCGGTTCCGAATTCGGCAAAAGCCCAGTCCAGATAACCGGATTCCATATACACCGAATCATAGACGTAGCCGATTTTGATATAGGCGGTCACCTTATAATCCACTTTTCTACCCAGGAAATCACGACCATCCCAGACAAATTCAGCTACCTGATCCGGTTCCGGATCCATGGTCTGTTTCAAAATATTTCCAGCAACATGAACCTCTACCTCAATGCGTTTAACTCCTGAAGCGATTTCGGGGCCGCTTACCGGAACCATAAGCCTGGTTTGATAACCTTCGGTACGGTCGCTGGAATAAATCAGGCTGAAGTCAGTACCCGGAATGTTGATGCTTTCATGGAGAATTCGGGTTTCAGCACGCACTGCGGAACCGGTTTTCATACATCCCTCATCGGGAGCAGGCTGTGCATCCTCCTTTCCATCGCCATAGTTGAACATGTTAAACAGCCTCGCCCACGTACACCAGTTCCAGTCATAGGGGCTGAAATGGGTGATCGCGGCCCGCCAAAAAGTGGTGCCGGGAATGTAGATATTGGAATCATTCAGGCCTTGGGCCTCATCATGGAAGTCCCCATCATTATCAAGGTCGTCGGCCAGTCCGTCCCCGTCGCCGTCCACGGCATCAACCATGCCGTCGCTGTCCGTGTCAAGCAGTCGGACGACCAAGCCATTGGGTTCGGCAACCCACACACCGCGATCACGGTTATAGTATCCAAGGGGTACCGTAACACCGACCTCAAACCCGAGGAAATTTTCAACATAAGTGGTCACCGGTTCGGCAAAGCGAACCCGCTCGGCGCCATCCACGGTTAATTCCGCGCAATAGGTATAACCCGAAGTTTCAGGGAGCTTTGCAGGCATGGACCGCGGGGTGGCATATTCAGAGGCCCGGGTGGTGATGGTCGGCATCTCTCTGATCAGACCACCATTGTCATCGATCATATACGCCAGGTTATCGCCGGTAAAGACCATGGTCATGGCCCGGCTGCCAAACTGATCGGAGACCACGCTGGCCCGGTGGGTGATGATCGTCTCCGGATTGCCGTCAAAATGGATCGTAGTGCTTCTGGTATCTTCGGCGATCATCTGTATCGGATCAATAAGGGCAATGTCATTCCATGGTACGTAAACCTGCCGCTGGCACGGCAGCAAGCCGTCTTTACGATAGACGGCGGTCATGGGAGCGCCGCCCTCAACCACCAGGACAAATTCACCCTGGTCATCGGTGACGACTGTACCGTATTCAGGATGATCCAGCATGGTAACTGAAACGCCCTCAAGGGGCTGTTCATGGATATCGAGAACCGTACCCTTGACCAGGGCAAAACGATGGGCATCGTAAGATGCAACCGTCGCATCATCCGGGACCAAATCCTCATAAGCCTTGCCAAAGGAGCCGTCCGGCTGCGGGGCCGGATTCGCGTTCACCTGAATCGTCACCTTAGATTGGGCAACACCGGCCGATCCGATAACCGTAAAAGTATATGTCGTGGTATGGGCCGGGGTTACGATAAGCGAATCCGTATAGGCGACCTCACCGATCCCGTTGTCGATATGGAAGCTTTGGCCATTTCCCGACCACCAGCTAAGAACCGCTGTCTGTCCCAATTGGATTATTTCCGGCTCGGCACTTATACTGGCCGTAGGGGGCTGACCAGCATCATTTACGAATACGATAAAGATCGCTGTGTCAGTGGTGCCGTGGCCGGAGCATGTGATCGTATAGGTTGTGGTAACGGCCGGGGAAAGTGAAAGTTTGCCGCTCAGGTCCACCGCGCCGATTCCCTGGTCAATATAGCATTCTTCCGCATTTTCGGTTGACCACTGCAACGTGGCGCTTTCACCCAGATTAATGGCCTGAAAGTCGGCAGCCAGAATAATCTCGGCCCGGTTCACGGTGACCGTTACCGTATCAGAGGAGAGGCCTTCCGCATTTTCCGAGGTCAGGGTATAAGCGGTGGTTTCGTTCGGGGTTACGGTCAGGGAACCGCTCAGATCCACGGCTCCGATGCCCTGATCAAAATAACAGGTATCACCATTCTCAACATTCCAGTTAAGCTGAATACTTTCACCGTGCCAGATGCTTTGCGGTGTCGCACTCAAGGTAACCGTCGGCAACGGCGGGAGGACCGTAATATGAACCGTCCGGGTGATGCTTCCCAGGTCGCTGGTCGCGGTTATCGTATAGTCAATATCTTCGGTGGGTGAAATCTCAAAGCTACCGTTACCGGGTACCACGCCGATACCCTGGTCCAGGGAAACGGTATGGGCAAAGCGGCTTGTCCAGATCAATCGAGTCGTCTGACCAAGGCGGATTGTTTCAGTTTCCGCGGACAGGATAACCTCGGGAGAATATTCATCCTCAAAGTCCTCAAGCGTAAAGTCAACCTTTTGATTACGATCTTCAATTGTTACCGACTTGCTTGCATAGCGCCCATCGGGCAACGTCGCAGTCACCATGTAGGTTCCCGGCTCCAAAGGCAATCCATAGCCACCGGCATCAGCGGTAAACGTAACCCATTCGCTGTTATCGTTAACCTGGATTTTCACCTGTCCGAGGCCTTCACCACCGGTGTATGCACCGTTATCATCCGCATCATCGTAAACAACCCCCAAAAGGAAGTTGGCTCCGTCTATATAAGCACCGAAGTTGCTTGTGACTACACCACCGTATGGATACTCAATATTGTTGGATTCAGGTAAAAAGCCGATACCCACTTCTTTGTATACATCCTTCAACAGATTAATCCGATGGCCTCTACCGGGGTATTCATAGCTACCAATATACTCATGATCCTTAAAAAGGATATCATGGAGTTCCTGACTCAATTTGTATTCATCCGATACAGGATTCTGAAAACCTATTGATGCCAAATTCTCCCCGGAATAGATATTACCCAGGTAACCGGCATCCTGTATTCTGTCCAAAGGCTGGCGCCCGTCAAGGCCTTCATGGGCCTGATATGTGTTCACCACCATATCATAGGTGTGAAGCGTGGCAGCCTCGTGAAGGAAGCGATTGAACACCAGGGGCTGCACGGGATCCGGTTCTATGGTCTCGCTGGGCGGTCCTTCATTAAGATCAATGCCAAGGCGGGCCGCCTCGGCAAGGGGGTTTGCCCGTGCCCCGTTAATCACCTCCAGATGAACCTGCTCGGCAATACTCGGGTTACCGTATGTATTGCCGACAACAATGGTGACACTGTCTTTCGCGATCATGCCAAGGCCGGTAGCATTGATGGTATATACGGTCGTTTCATCCGGCGAGACTTCCATGGTGCCATTACAATCCACCTCCTGCATGAAAGGCTCAAGCAGGCAGTGGTCGCTGTTTTGGCTGGTCCATGAGAGGACCGCCTGTTCACCCGGCTGCAAGGTATTTTTATTGGTTGTCAACGTCACCGAGGGCAAATGATAATAGGACACGCTCTTCTCGTCGATTGCCTGTCGGCCGTAAATATCCATGGCCACGGCTGTAATCGTTTGAGCTCCTTCGCTATTTAAAATGATATCGGCGCTGAACGTTGTGCCAGTGACGGTTGCATCCACACCGTTGACCTTTACCATGGCTCCTTCAGATACCTGGCCGGTAACATGCACGGCAGGATCAGCCAGAATGGCGTTATTCTGTGGAGAATCAATGCTCAGCAGTAATTCCGGCCACGATGACATTACTATGTTATGCGTATGGCGACTATTGCCAAAAACCAGTTCCCCTCCCACTGCCTGGCTGAAGAAACCATCAGTATGAAACAGAAGCGTATACTCACCCGGATCAAGGTCGGTAAACAAATAACCGCCAGTACCATCCGTCTGCAATGATGTCGTGCCCTGGGCGGTGGCTAAATCGACGGTGACACCCCCCAGCGGCAATCCACCGCTGTCGTCCGTCACCACACCCTGGATATCGCAGGCAAATGTCGTCGTAAAATCCGTTAACAGCCCCTGGGCATTATATGCCATAGCAGCTTCACCGTTATCCGGTGTCAAAACCTGAACCAGATGATTATGTTCATCAACAGATAAAACGGTGAGACCATCCGGACTTTCAAAGGATTCCACCTTGCCGTCGGCATCCCGGTTGATCGTTACGATCGGGTTGCCGTCACTATCATGGACGGCCGCCAACAGGTTATTCAGGTCATAAATAAAAGTGTAGACAGGCGAGGAGATATCACCGGTGTAAAGATGCTTTCCATCGGCGGAAAAATACTGATACTGGCCGTCAGAATCAATGAAGCGATAGTATTCCCCGTCCCGCATATCGGCAAAGTCAGGTCTGCTTAGTCTGTGGACGTCTCTCATTTCCCAGTCATTAAGGAATATGCGGTCTTGGATATCCGTGGTCATCACGCCGATTTTGCCGAAGCCGCGGATTCGGTGTAATACTGCGTTTTTGTCCACGTACAACAGTCGTTCATCATCGGCAATATACAGATTTCCAAGACTGTCGACCGTGACATTCGAGGGTGTATACAATTGTGCCGAAGCTGCAGGCCCTTCCTCCCCTTCTCTTCCTATGATACCGGTTCCGGCAACCGTAGTGATAATGCCGCTGATATCAATCTTGCGGACCTTGTGGAAAAGCGGTTCTGCTATAAAGATATTTCCCCGGGCATCAACGGCGATATCCGTCGGGTTTATCGCCGCCGATAGAGCGGGGCCGTTATCCCCGTCGGAGCCGGGGAAACCGTTTCCGGCAATGGTCTCGATAATCCCGTCCGCGGAAATCCTCCGGATGACATAATTACCGCTGTCAACAATGTAAAGGCTGCCCCAGCGATCATATGCCATTTGTCCGGGGTATTTTAATGTCGCATCTGATGCGATTTGGCCGTCGCCGGAATAGCCTTGCTGGCCGTTTCCGACAATTGTCTGATAATTCAGGCTGTTCCAGATGTCATAATCCCTGTTTCCAACACGAATTGCGTGATTTCCCCTCTCAGCATAAAAAATATCGCCAGAATCGCCGATCGCGATCCCATGAGGCATTTGAATCTTGAATGGCAAAATACTATCCTCATCATAATCGCCTGCAAAGCGGGGGCCTAAAAGGTCAATGTTTGAGTTCAGGGCAAAATCAATGGAAGTCTCGGCAGGATATCGCCAAATCACATCAAAACCCGGATTGCTCCAGTATACCTCATCTCTATCATCATCCACCGCGATTCCGGAAAGATCACCAAAATAACCGGGATAAGGCACGTAAATAAAATTTTCATCAGGGTGCATAATCTGATAGGCATCACCGTTGCTGCGCAGAATGGTATGTAAATGCCACCTGTCATCCAAAGGCAAAGTGGCACCATCGCCGAGATGGAGTGTCGCCGTCCCGGAGGTGTTTACCTGATGCTGCGCGGAAAGGGTCCACCCATCTGCTATGAAATCCTCGGACTCAGTACGTCGATCAAGCAGAATACGGTCTTGATGCCAGGCAGTATATTTGTCACGGCAGTCAATGGAAGTGTCTCCAAAACCGGCTTGGTTGAAGGCATGTGTGAATGCGCCGCTGTATGCATAACTTCTGTTGTAGACATAGCCGATGGCTATTTCTGCGGAAACCGGTCCAACGACTTCCTGGCCGAGGTAATCCAGTCCGTCCCACAGGAATTGGACTGTCCGGTTTGGTTCCGGGTCAAGCATCTCCGAATAAACCCGTCCCGCCACGGTCATCCTTACCTGGACAGCTTCGAGCTGGACCGGCACGCTTTCACCGGTCACAGGGATGGTTATCAGGGGTTGATAGGCCGATGTCCGGGCTTCGGAATAGTGGATTGTAAAGTCGGTGCCGGGGATGCCGATATCCTGCTGAACGAGTTCACATTCTTCCGAGGGACAAAATTCAAGATCACATGAAGGCGGATCCAAGGCCGGAACCGGAGTCTCCATCGGGGCATATGGCCAACCGCAGGCCCAGGGGCCGGTCCGGTTGACCGGAAAACGATAATATGTCATTCCGGCCCGGAGCTGACCAGGCGCAAGACCGGTCACTTCATCGATAACCTCACCGTCATTATCCAGGTCATCAGGCTGATTGTCGCCATCACTGTCAAGACCGTCTATAGTGCCGTCATTATCCGCATCAAGCAGCCGGACAACCACGCCGTCCTCACAGGGGATCCATTTTGCCGATAGCCGATCATACCAGCCGACCGGAACCGCCTGGCCGACGGTAAACCCGAGGAAATTGTCCACCCAGGCAATTACAGGCTCGTTAAAAGCCACCGTCGATTCATTCCCATTGCCGATTTCAGCAACAAAACCATATGCCGTATTCGGCGGTAATGATGCCGGCAAACAGTCGGCAACGGCATATTCAGTGGTCACCATATCCATGGGTTCGTTTATCGCACCGTTAGGCACTGTCAGGACCAGCCGTCTTTGACCGCGATCATCGGTTATATAGCTGCCCGCATGGAAAAGCGCCGGTTCCGGATTAACGTCAAAATCCATATGGGTTGTCAGGAAATCCGGCCAAATAAGCGCGACGGTATCGAGCACGGCAATCCGGTTGTTTAACACATCTGCTTTCCGATGCGCCGGCAGTAATCCCATTTCACTGAAAATTACCGTATAATGATTGTTGCCTTTTACCGGAAGGGCATAGTTTCCCTGGGCATCCGTAAGGACGTATCCAAACTCGGGATTCTGGAGGACAGAGACGGAAACTCCGGCAACCGGGTTGCCGTATTGGTCTTCACATCGACCGGTAATCAAAGAAAAACGTTCCTCTTCTATGTCGACCGTGCTGGTTTCCGGAATCGATTGCTCATACATCGCCGCAAAACTTCCAGGCTTATAGGTGCCGTACACCCGGACCGTGGCCTGCCTGGAGACGACTCCCTGTGGCCCGCGAACAACAAGGGTGTATGTTGTGGTATATTGCGGCGATACCTGACAAGAGCCGTACATGGGTACATCACCCAGCCCATTATCAATACGTGCCTCCTGCATGTTGGCGGTTTCCCATTGCAGCGTGGTTGTTTCGCCGGGATTTATGATTCCCGGTGATGCAATAAATGAACTTACAACCGGTAAACTGGAAAAATCGTTTACATGAACCCTGACCGTTTCATTCGTTGTATTGCTCGGACCGGTGGCGATCAGCATGTAGGTGGTGGTCGTAACAGGGCTGACGGCAAGACCTTCAGGCGCACTATTCAAACTGCTGTCGCCAGGACCGGGAGTAATCGTAACGGTGTCAGCCTGGAATGTCGTCCAGTGCAGGCGCACCTGTGAACCGGGTTCAATAATCTCATTATCCACACTGAAAGTAACTTTCGGCTTGACGCTGACACTAACAAAAGCCGTGGATGTTCCACCACTGCCTGTGGCGGTGACTTTATAGACAGTATCCTCAATCGGGTTGATTGTAACCGTACCGGTATAGTCATACTCGCCAACAGGCGTCATCTGAACCTGCCCGACCCCTTGGTCAATGCTGACCGTTTGACCGTTTGTCGTATTCACGGTCAGGGTGCGGGGATCACCCGCGGGTATCGTCTGTTTATCATATGTTATGTTAATATCTGGAAGGACATTGATGGTCACGGAATCGGTTGTGCTGCCGCCTGCATTGGTGGCAATAATCGTATAGGTCGTCGTTGTCGCAGGTTCAACTCGCAAGTCACCCTGTGCTCCCACCTCTCCGATATCCGGCCCCGCACTTGTTTCAATAATGACATTATCCGCATTTGAAGCGGTCCAGGCGATAACGGCATGGGATTGGCCGGCTTCCAGGGTTTCCGGCCAGGAAGCGAGATCGACTAACGGCGGCAAGGGTTCTATGACAGTAACGGTTATGCTGACACTTCCCTGTCCTCCGGAACAGGTGGCTGTCAGGGTATAGGTGGTTGTCTCGTCCGGGGTCACGGTTAATCCGTCTGCGTCGCTATTGAGCGGGACATCACCAATGCCCTGGTCGATGGTGACGGCGTCCGCATTTTGAGTTTGCCAATGCAAGGTGGTGCTTTCACCCTGGGAAACATAAGTCGGTTCGGCATAGAATTCGGCGAAAGGCGCATCGCCGCCGTTAACCGTGATGGTGATGCTGTCTGTAACCGTACCGCCGGGGCCGGTGGCGGTAAAGGTGTAAGTGGTGGTGGCCTCCGGATAAACCCGTTTCCCATCGCCACATTCCCCTTCCAAGGGGAAACCGAGAACTTCCCCATTATAACCCCAGCAACCATTAAGGTCGACTTCGCCGATCCCCTGATCGATGGTGACTGTATCCGCATTAAATGAATGCCAATATAAGTAACTGAACTCAGGAAGGCTGATCACATCCGGATCAGCGATGATTTCAAGTCTTGGTGGCGGTTCCTCATCAACATATACAGTCACCGAATCCGTAACCATACCGCCGGATCCGGTGGCGGTGAAGGTGTAAGTGGTGGTGGTCTCCGGATAGACACGTACCCCATCACCACATTCGCCCTCTCCATCCAAGGGGAAACCAAGAAGTTCTCCGCCGTAACCCCAGCAGCCGTTGAGGTCGACTTCGCCGATCCCCTGGTCGATGGTGACGGTATCCGTATTGAATGAATGCCAGTATAAATAACTGCTGTCGCCGGAGAAGATCGCCTCGGGAGCAGTGATGATTTCAAGACCGGGCGGAGGACCTGATCCGACAACTATTGTTACGGAGGAAGTCACGGTACCGCCGGGGCCGGTGGCAGTTACCGTATATGTTGTGGTAACGTTAGGATAAACACGTATTCCGTCACCGCACTCGCTTTCTCCTTCCAAGGGGAAACCGAGGACTTCTCCACCATAACCCCAGCAGCCGTTGAGGTCGACTTCGTCGATCCCCTGATCGATGGTGACGGTATCCGCATTGAATGAATGCCAGTAGAGGTAGCTGCTGTCACCGGGACTAACAGCCTCGGGATCAGCGATGACTTCAAGCGTCGGCGGCGGTGTTTCGACAATACTGTAATCAACAACAACAGTGACCGAATCCCTTGCGACTCCGCCGGGGCCGATGGCCGTGATAATATAGGTGGTGGTAATCTGTGGAGCAACAAGCTTCCCTTCACCACACGGACCTTCATCCGCTAATGGAAAAACCAGTCCTTCACTGTCATTCCAGCACCCATTGAGGTCGACTCCGCCGATTCCCTGGCTGATGGAAACTATTTCCGCGTTGGATGAATGCCAGTAAAGAAACGTATGATTACCGGGCGTAATTGTTTCGGGATCGGCAATGATTTCTACCGAAGGTGGCGGCGGCGCTTCCACATTTACCGTTACCGAATCCGTGACCGTGCCGCCGGGACCGGTGGTGGTAATCGTATACGTCGTGGTGGTTTGTGGTGAGACGAGTTCGCCCATGCCGCAAACGCCACCCGCGCCTTCCCAAAACCCCTCATCCTGGCCGCCATAACAGCCATTGGCCGATACTGTGCCGATTCCCTGATCAATATTTATGGTATCGGCATTGGATGAATGCCAGTACAGCCAGGTGTTGCCTCCGGGGTTAACCGTTTCGGGGACTGCTATAATCTCAACACAGGGCGGTAATATGGTCTCAACCTTTACCGTTACGGAATCGGTGGCCGTGCCGCCGGGGCCGGTGGCGGTAATGGTATAAACGGTAGTGGCCGAAGGGGAAACTTGTTTTCCCTCGCCGCATCCACCGGATATGATACCGGGAAATCCTCCGTCCTGACCCCCATAGCAGCCATTTCCCGGTATCATGCCGATTCCCTGGTCAATGGTGATTGTATCCGCATTGGCGGAATGCCAGTACAACCAGGTGTTCCCTCCGGGATTAATCGTTTCGGAAGCAGCTATAATCTCAACACTGGGCGGCAAGGCTTTAACAGTTACCGTCACTGAATCGCTGGCCATACCCTCCGGTCCGGTGGCGGTAATTGTATAAGTTGTGGTAGACTGCGGGTAAACAATGATATTCTTGCCCGAGTCGCCGCTGTTAAAGGCGACTATGCCGATTCCCTGGTCGATGATTACAGAGTCGGCATTGGTGGAATGCCAGAAAAGCTGGGTGGGTTCGCCTGGAGAAATTGCATCGGGCATGGCTGTAATATCAACCATGGGCGGTAAAAATTCATCAACGATGACTGTAACTGTTGTCGAATCAGTAGTTGTCCCGCCGGGACCCGTGGCAGTTATGGTATAAATTGTGGTTTCTGTTGGTGATATCTCCAAATACCCATATTCCGTAACATCACCGATACCGTTGTCAATGCTCACGCTTGTTGCATATTCCACAACCCAGGCAAGTTCACAGGAATACCCTAAAGCAATCGTTTCCGGGGAAGCGGAGATGCAAATAGTCGGCGGCGGAAGGATTACATTCACAGTCACACTCTTTGATGTTGTACCCCCCGGGCCGGTGGCCGTGACCGTATAGGTGGTGGTCTCGAA
>JBAQUK010000007.1:0-75656 GCA_049297455.1 Desulfosalsimonadaceae bacterium
GTGTACGTAATATATTTATACGAACACGATAAAAATGAAGAAAAGTTGTAAGTGTTTTCAAATGCTTAGTTACAATAACGTTGTGTTTTTTGGCTTAAAGTGTGCGCTTTATCCGACTTTTAGGTTATTAAAGAGAGGCGTTTTAGAGGCGCTTTCTGAAAAAAGAAAAAAGTGCGGCACTTTTTGGCTAAGCACCTAAAATAAATATAAAAAAAGAGCCGCTTGGTGATAAAAATGGAAGATATTCTGCGAACCCATGTCGGACCAAATTAACTAATTGAAAATTAACTCAATAGATGTTAATCGAGGGGGCAGTTATGGTCTTAGAACCACCTTTTGGGCGGTAAAAAAGTGGTTTTAAGCAAGTTCAACAATCAAACCAGGAATTCGGTGGACATCCGTGCCGAATTAATCGACTTTTTCCCTTTTACTTTTCTTGCTGGGCAAGAAAAGTAACAAAAGAACCCAGCCCGCGATGCGGAAAGCTCCCCAGGCCTGACGGTTGCCGTGGCGTGGGCAAAAACTCGCTTTAAATAATGGAATGCCGGGATTGGTTTTGCCTATCCTGTTTATCGTCACCGACAGATTATTTGATTTCTATCCGCTCAGACAGTTTGCCCCCGTGATCCACGGAAACCGTCAGGCCCGGGGCCGCATCGCAATGGGCTCCCCAGCGGCGAAAGAGGGTTGCCTTGGAGGAGGTCCGGCTTCCCGGCAGATATGAGCGACGGGTGGCCGCCCCCAGCTTAATTTGTTTTTGGGCGGTGCGTGAGTTAGGTTTCAGCATGGCTTCGTTGGCGCGCCGGTTTAATATTTCTGACACGGCGGCGAGCAAGTCGGTTCGGCGGGGAGCCGAAATTGCTAAAAGCGAAGGATATGAGCTGATTTAAGTTAATAAGTTAAGGGCGTCCCCACAATATTACCTATGAGCTGATTTAAGTTAATAAGTTAAGGGCGTCCCCACAATATTACTTAAGTTAATAAGTTAAGGGCGTCCCCACAATACACACAATATCACAATGTCCCCACAATGTCATTTGACCCCTATAATCAGGTTCGGTTTTTTTTATAATCCATCCCCAGTTTATTCATTCTTTTCCTTAACGTGTTCGGATTGATATTAAGCAATTGGGCAGCGCCTCCGGAACCGTTGATCTTTCCTCCCGCCTGCGCCAGCGCCCGTTGAATATGAGCGGCATTCATCTCGTCAAGGGTGAGGAGCGGCCCCTGCGCGTCCGGGGTTGCGGCCGGCGTTTCCGGAGACAGTCCTTTCAGCGTCAAACCGTCAAAACGAACCGGGCCTTTCGGGTACTGAATCAGTGCCCTTTCCACGATATTTTCCAGTTCCCGGACATTCCCCGGCCAGTCATACGCCATCAGCCGGTCAATGGCGCCGGGGGCAGGCGCGGGTTTATCCCGAAGCTTCAGGGCCACCGCTTTTTTTTCAATAAAATAATCCGCCAGCATTGGAATGTCTTCTTTCCGGTGGCGTAACGGCGGAATCTGTATGGGAAACACATTGAGGCGGAACCAGAGGTCTTCCCGAAACCGGCCGGACCGGATCATGTCCTCCAGGTTCCGGTGGGTGGCTGAAATGATCCTCACATCCACCGGGATGGCGCCGGCTCCGCCCACCCGCTCAATGGACCGCTCCTGAAACACATGCAGCAGCCGGACCTGGGCCTGAAGCGGCAGCTCGCCGATTTCATCCAGAAAAACAGTCCCCTGGTCGGCCCGTTCAAACCGACCTTTTTTTTGGGCGATGGCGCCGGTGAACGCCCCTTTTTCATGTCCGAACAATTCACTATCCACCAGCGATTCCGGGATGGCGCCGCAGTTCACATTAATAAAAGGCCCGTTATTCCGATGGGATCCGTAATGAATGGCATTGGCGATCACCCCTTTTCCCACGCCGGTCTCGCCCAGCAGCAGCACCGGGCTGTCCAGCATGGCGACCTGTCTTGCCATGGCCATTACGTGGCGGAGTCCGGTGGTCGCCCCGATAATTTCCGTTTTGGACAGATCCCGGATCTGCCCCCGTAAATATCGGTTATCATCCACCAGCGCATCCTTGAGCCGGACCAGTTCCTGATGCTGGAGCGCGTTGGTCATGGCGATGGCGAACGGTTCGTGCAGCATGAGCATCAACCGGGCGTGCGCCTGTGTATACCGGTCCGGTCCGCCGGCTTTCAGCAGCAAAAAGCCCAGCCGGCGGCCTTCGAGTTCCAGCCGCATAAACATCATGGATACATCCAGCGGCAGCCCGTACATTTGAAACACTTCCGTAAATTCCGGGCTTTCCCCCGGACGGTTGAATATCTCGATGGCATCCATATCCGCCCACCGGGTGGACCAGATGCGTTTGCCGCCTTCCGGCAGGGGCCAGAGCGGGCCGGTGTCGTCCGCATCCTCCGCTTTGACCATGGCGACCCGCTGCAGCATATTCAATCCGGGGTCATAAAGAAACAACCCCAAGCCGTCCACCGGCAGAATCGGTTCCAGGTATTGAATGCACCGTTCCAGGGCATTTTCAATATTGAGACTGCCGCAAATGCGAAGGGTGGCCTGTCTGAAAAATTCGTTTTTGTTCAGTGAATCCAAATGCATCGCTTTCTCCTGGGAATGGTTGCAACCCGGCGGGGAAATAATTTATCCCATGGCGTAATATTTTCATCATTTACGCTATGGGACAACAAAAAAACTCCCATAGCGTAAATAAAAATTAAAATAATTATAACTATTTTAAATTATTTTAATTTTTATTTTGGCACGGTTTGCGCAACACAAATTCCCGAACACCGTGTCAACCCGGCAATCCGCCGGGAAAGACCCGAAACCATATTTGATAAGGATAATTATGATGAATTATAAAAATATCACATTCATTTTGACG
This sequence comes from Desulfosalsimonadaceae bacterium, assembly GCA_049297455.1. Lineage (GTDB taxonomy): Bacteria > Desulfobacterota > Desulfobacteria > Desulfobacterales > Desulfosalsimonadaceae > SURF-3. The sequence goes on from JBAQUK010000007.1 coordinate 2,894, forward strand.
GTAGGCCTCGTTGTCTGCCTGACCGGTTGCGCCAGCATCTTGACCGGTTTGAGCCCCAGGCAGTCCAAGATCATTGAGGGGGAAAAAAAGGTCGGATCCCTTGCAACCTATGATTATCAGTTTGATATCCGGTCCGATAAAATTTTTCTTTCAAGAATTCCGTTATGCAATGAGACCGTCAAGACCGTCAGGGTCGCCCAGAAAAGGGAGATCGGGTATATTTCCGCGTTGCTGGAAATGCCGTTTTTCGGCCTGGGGCTCCTTGACATCATCAATGCCAACGCCATTTCAGAGGCCAGCCGGCAGGAATATCCGCTGGGATCATTTAACACCGGAAAACTGCTGACCTGCGGCAAGCCGGAACCGGCCGTCAATGAAACGTTGATTATCCGGGATGTGGCCCATCAGCTTTCCAGAAACGTTTCCACCGGGAAATATGGTGTGGTTGACCTGAAACAAGCGCTGTCCGACGTCAGGGGTGTACGGCGCCTGGAAATTTATCTGGCCGTCGATCCCGGCGTCGCCTGTTCGTATGATTACACGCCCGACCGGCTGGCCGAAAACCGGACCGGGAACTTTCCACAAACCGCCAATTAATGAAATGCAAAGGAAAAACAAATGAAACGCATGATATCCATCCCGCTGCTGATGATTTTCATCATGGGTTGCAGCCATGTCGCACCGCCCCGTGAAATTATCCGGAAAGGAAGCGGCCCTTACCCCGAACATTATGTGGAAATCATCACCCATTATCTGAACAGCCAGTTGTACGCTCCGGATACGCTGAACCTGACGGTCAGCAGCCCCCCCAGGGAAATCACCCTGGACACGGATTATCCGTTTGTTCCGCTGTTTAAAGGGCACCAGGTCTGGGAATGCTGGATCGTCTATGATGCAAAAGGCAGGAACGGCAAATCCGTGGGTAACTCCTTCCATGTGGCCTGGATTCGGCATAACCGGCTGGTGGCTTTTGATTACCGGGATATTGAACTGGAATACGGCGTTAAGCAGCGCCTTTCCGGAGCCGCGCTTCCGGAACATCAGCCGGGGGGCAAGTCATGATGAAATTTTCAGGAGATGAGCGATTTTTCAGAACCTGATATTTTATTTGATGGGCCTCTTGACAGGATATAAAATGAAATTATGTTTGTATAAAATTCCGATTTAAATTTCATTTTTATAATATGATCAAGCAATTAATGATATACTTCCCCGATCATCCGTTTCCGCAGTAGCCGTTTCTTCACTGCACGACAGGGTCCGCGCCTTCATTCTATCTAATGGGGCATGGATTTTGGTGTTTATGTACCTGCTTAATTTTATCATCTGTTCACGGTTTTTTTAGATTTATTGACATGCAAGGAGGCAGCCAAATGAAAATCAGACCACTCGGCAACCGGATTCTGGTAAAACGAATGGAAGAAGAAAGCACCACCAAAGGCGGCATTATTATTCCGGACACCGCAAAGGAAAAACCCCAGAAAGGCACGGTTGTGGCGGTCGGCCCCGGCCTGCGGGACGACAAGGGGGACCGGATTCCCATTGAAGTCAGGGAAGGGGATTCGGTGCTGTTTTCAAAATATGCCGGCAGCGAAATTACCATCGACGGCGTTCTGCATATGTTTATGAAGGAAGACGACATCTTAGGCATTTTAAATTAACGAGGAGCACAAACATGACGGCGAAAATGATTTGTTACGGAGATAAGGCCAGGGCCCACATGCTCAAGGGCGTCAACCTGCTGGCCGACGCGGTAAAAGTAACGCTGGGGCCCAAAGGCAACAATGTGGTGCTGCAAAAATCCTTTGGTTCCCCCAATGTCACCAAGGACGGCGTTACCGTGGCCAAGGAAATGGAAATTGAAGGCAAGTTTGAAAATATGGGGGCCCAAATGGTCCGGGAAGTCGCCAGCAAAACCAGCGATGTGGCCGGAGACGGGACCACCACTGCCACCGTTCTGGCTCAGGCAATTTACGCCGAAGGCCATAAGCTGGTGGCGGCGGGCATCCATCCCATGGCCTTAAAACGCGGCATTGACCAGGGGGTGGCGGCAGTTGTCGCGGCCCTGGAAAAACTGTCCAAGCCCGTGAAAGATAAAAAAGAGATTGAGCAGGTGGGCACCATTTCCGCCAATAATGACGAATCCGTGGGAAAAATCATTTCCGATGCCATGGAAAAAGTCGGCAAAGAGGGCGTGATCACCGTGGAAGACGCCAAAGGCATGGAAACCACGCTGGAAGTGGTGGAAGGCATGGAATTTGACCGCGGATACCTGTCTCCCTATTTTGTGACGGACACGGCCAAGATGGAAGTGGTCATGAAAAACCCCCTCATCCTGATTCATGAGAAAAAAATTACCGGCATCGAGGAGTTTTTGCCGATCCTCGAATATGCGGTCAAAAGCGGGAGGCCGCTTTTGGTCGTCGCGGAAGATATTGAGGGCAAAGCCCTGGCGACACTCATCATCAACAAGCTGAAAGGGGCGTTAAAAGTAGCTGCCGTCAAGGCCCCTGGGTTCGGCGATCGCCGCAAAGCCATGCTGGAAGACATCGCCATCCTGACCGGCGGGAAAGTCATATCCGAAGAGGTGGGCATCAAACTGAAAAACGTCACACCCGAGGATCTGGGCCAGTGTAAAACCGTCCGGATCACCAAAGACAACACCACCCTCATTGAAGGGGCCGGAACAAAGGACGCCATTGAAGGCCGCATCCGGCAGATTCGCGCCCAGATCGAAGACACCACATCCGATTATGACCGGGAAAAGCTTCAGGAACGGCTGGCCAAAATGGTGGGCGGTGTGGCGGTGATCCATATCGGCGCAGCCACTGAAATGGAAATGAAGGAAAAAAAGGCCAGGGTTGAGGACGCCATGCATTCAACCCGGGCGGCGGTTGAAGAGGGAATTGTCCCCGGCGGCGGGGTGGCCCTGATTCGATGCATACCGGCTCTGGATAAGATAAAACTTGCCGGGGAAGCGCAACACGGCATCAGTCTTTTAAAACGCGCCCTGGAAGAACCCCTGCGCCAGATCGTCCGCAATGCCGCGTTAGACGGCAGCATCGTCATCAACAAGGTGCGGGAGGGAAAGGATGATTTCGGATTTAACGCGGATACCGAACAATATGAAAACCTGATTGCGGCGGGTGTCATTGATCCCACCAAAGTGGTCCGTTCCGCGCTTCAGAACGCCGCGTCCGTGGCCGGGTTGATGCTGACCACCGAGGCCATGATCGCTGAAAAGCCCAAGCCAAAGAAAAAAGGGAAGGCGGCTGCCCGGGAAGAGATGTATGAGGATGAGGATTATTAAATAGGTTGTTTGGGCTTAAGGCCAAAAAGTAAATTTTACCACAGAGTACGCGGACGATTCTGTCTCCGTGCGCTCTGTGGTATTTTTTCAATAAGAGGATGTTTTAAAACAATATCCGGAAACTTCCGGTGATTCGTCTGTCCACGTCCGAGGTATCCAGCGGATACTCATCAAACCCCGTATTAAACGGGTTAAACGCGGTCACGCCCACCTCTGCTGGATTGCCCGCCATCAAAAATTCATACCCCACCCGGAGCGTTGCGTAAATATAGCTGTCCGCCCGGCCGCCGGCAACCGTATTCCCTTCCGGCGACGCCCACACGAACTGCCGCCACTCGGTCACGTCCTTGTAATGAACAGTGGCGTTGGCGGAAATCCCGTTTTTGAATTTGGCCCGGAGCTGGCCGTTGGCCATGTGCTCGGGCGTCATCCGCAGAATCTCCCGCATCCGTGCGGTTTTTTCTTTCTGATCGGTATAGGTGTAATTGACAATGCCGTTCAGCCACTCGGTGATCTGATAGTTGAGTTCCAGCTCCAGGCCGTATTGTTCGGCATCCCCGATATTCATAAAGGCGAACGGGATCACCACGCCGCCGATGTCCGGGTCGTCATACGGATCACCTGATTGAATAAAATTGATATAATCAGAGAGCTCGGAATAAAATACATTGGCGCTCACCACCCACTTGTCCGTCAGCCGGCCATTATAGCCCAGTTCATAGGTGGTTGCCTTTTCAGGGTCATTGCCTTCCTGGCCGTACACGTGCAGATACCGGCCCGCAGTTGCGGGAGAATATCGGCTGTAGTAACTTTCAATAAAATCCGGATTTCGGTAGGAGGTGCCCCAGGTGCAGCGGAAATTATGCCTGTCCCAGGGGGCATACATCAGGCTCAAACGGTGGGAAGCGGTATTGCCGGTGTTGGGGTGGTGATCCAGACGCAGCCCGGCGTTCAGGCTCACCTGGGGGGTGAACGCATAGGTGTTGTCGACAAACACGCCCGGCATGTCGAGGGTATGCTTTCCGCCGATGCTGGGCCCGTCCGAATATTTCTGATCAAAATTGGCGCCCCAGACCAGGGTATCCCGGTCAACCGGCATCCATTGATGCTGGAGTTCAAGCCCACGGGTCCCCTGGCTGAAATTCAGGTATTCCTCACCGAATGATTCCCCCTCGCTCCGGGCCGCATCCTTAAGATGCGCTTTTACCGTAATATGGGGATTTTTGGCGGCATACGCCAGAACGGTATGGAACGTATCCGCCCCCGACCAGTCCACCGGCCCGGTACTTTCAAACATAAGATCCTGCTTTTCCGGGCGAATGTATCCCGCAGTAAAAGACAGGCTGGAATTGTTGTCGACATGGTAATCCAGAGCGGTGTCGAGTTTCCAGGACGCCTGCTCCGGGTCATTCGACCAGGCGATATAGTCGCTGTTGTCAGCCTGGTCCCACCCCATGGCCATGCGGTAAAACAGTTTTTCGCCGGATGACCCGCCGTGCATCATGGTGCCGCTCACGGTTTTATTTTCTCCGGCGATGGCGGAAAACACGTTGCCCTGGGTATCCCGGGGCTTTCGGGTAATCACGTTGATGACCCCGAACATGGCGTTGGCCCCATACAGGGAAGAGCCCGGCCCCCGCAGCACCTCGATCCTTTCGATTTCCTCAAGGCAAACGGGAATCTGGTTCACCCCCGGCACCTCATACATTTCCAGAGACCAGGGGGTGCCGTCAATGAGCAAGACTATTTTGTTGGCAGGCAGTTTATGAAAACCCCGGATGCCGCCGGCCACCTGGAAACCGGAATTCGTGTGGCCGAGATGCAGACCCACCACCATTCGCAGGGCTTCGCTTACGGAGACGGCCCCCAGTTGACGGATGTCTTCCGCCGTCACCACGCTCATGGCGGCGGGCGCTTCGGAAATTTTTTGGGACTGGCGGCCTGCGGTGACCACATTCACACTCATCAATTCATCCAGGGACATGTCCATCAAATCTTCCGCGTCCGAATTTGCTGAAGATGACCATGCGGATAAAGGAGCAGCAGCAGTGCAAAAACAGAGATCACGATAACCTTTTTTATCATCTCAATATATCTCAAATAATTTAAAGAGTTACAATAAGATGCGTCCGGTTATGCCATGACATGGGAAAACCAGCAATTGAGAAACCTCCGGCGGGACAGCCCGGCCGGAATTTGTGCAGATGAAATTGATTTTCGGGATTGCAGAAATTATGTCAAAAAGACGATGGGGTGTCAATGTCCAATATCAGCGGCTCCCGTATCAGTGGTGGTGCCCGTCCTCGGAATGCCCACCGGAAATCACATATTCGGCCGGTCCGTCCCCTCTGTTTTCCAGATAAACGCTGACATCACCTTTCAGGTGAAAGGCACACCCTTCATTCAGGGTGCCGGTGACCTGCCCCGTCACCTCCAGGCTCCCTTTGACCGCAATGATCATTTCCTCATGGCCGCTGCCGGGTTTAATCAGCCGGTTTTTTTCTTTCGGCTTTACGATGCCGTAAATCATGTAACAGGCATGGCTGCCCGTATGCGCCAGGCCGAAAATGGACTCCCCGGTTTCATCCGCCGCAGCCCTCGCCTTCAGATCAATGGTTTTCATCCCGCTGCCCCCCTTATTTTTATCGCCTTCCCATATTGAACCTCACGGGTTTCCGGTTTTTTGAATGCCGTAAACACAACACATGGCAGGGTCCGGGGCCAGCATATGCGGGGCGCGGAACCGGCATCCCCCCCGGCATTCGTTCAACACCGGGCAATCCCGGCATTCCAGGTGATCCAGTGGAATATGGGGTATCTTCAGCCAGCAGTCGTTGAGGCTTTTTGCGGCGTTACCCAGGGGCTGGCCCCGGTAAAAACCGCATTTCACGGCCTGACCGTCGGGCATCACCGCCATCAGGTGCCGGCCGCAGGCATATCCGTCTGATGACCCGTGATACCCGCCCCCATACGCATATTCCAGAAACGGCGCGGCGGTTTCCCAGGGAACCGCCAGATCCGGAGACTTTTCCAGAGAACCCGTGACCGCCATCATGTCAATCCCCCATTCCACGGCCCCGGTTTCCCGGATAAAAGCCTGCATGCGGTCAAATTCATCCAGGTTGCCCCGGTGAACCATGGTGGAAAAAGATATGGAAATACCGACTGTACGGGCTGACTGAATGCCTGCCATCATGGACGCAAACGTCCCTTCTCCCCTGAGCAGTTCATGCCCTTGCTCCCAGCCGTCCAGGCTGAACTGGATCTCATCGACATCCATCCACCCAATGTTTTTGTCATTGATCAGGGTGCCATTTGTAAACAGCACCCGCCGGATGTTAAGGCCGCCGGTTTGGACCAGAAACGATTTCAAATCCTTGTATAGCATGGGTTCTCCGCCGGAAATCAGCAGCCTCAGACCGCCGCCTGCTGAAAACTGCCGGGCGATATTCACCGCATCCGCAAGGGGCAGTTCAGCCGGATTTAAAGCACCCAGGTAGCAATGGCGGCACTTCAGATTGCACTTGTGCAGCAAATGCAGCTCTAAATAGCGGAGCGAGGGATCAGCCCCCTGGCCGACAACCACATCCACCGGATCAGGGGCGTCCAATGCCTCAAGAATACCTTCTTTCAGGCAATATCGGACAAATTCTCCTTTATCCGTCAGGTCTTTGCCGGTTTTGGTGCCATTGCATTGCGATAAAAAATCCATCGCCCGCCGGTCGATTTCATAAAGCTCATCACGCCCCGCATGATACACGCAGGGTTCTTCCAGATCCTTTAAGGCGGCCTTCGGGTGAAGCCGGAGATAGGTGTGACGCCAGCGGTCTTTGCCCTTATCCGGTTTCATGAAAGGGATTCCAGCATGGGGAGGCTGATCAAATCGTTTTCCAAGAGGAGAGACAGGACAGTATACCCCCCGCAGGGCTCCATGCCCTCGGAAAACAACGGGGACTGGAAATCACAATCCCCGGCCTGAAACGAACAGTGATCGCATACATGGGCCGTCAGCATCCGGCGGTGTTTCGCCCATAATTGCCGGTCCTTTGGCCCCAATTGCAAGCTTTCCTCTGATATTTGCCGGTTTTCCGCCAGGATTTTAACAACCCGGAGGCCCTGGCAGGCCATTTCTTCTTTCTGTCCCTGTTTATAAAACATGCAATACGGCCGGCAGACGTAGTCGATAAAGGCTTTTTTCATCGTCAGACATTGGCTCTTGTTTGCAACACCATTATTAAAAAAAACAGCCTGTGCCGAATACGCGATTCATGCACAGGCTGTTTGGATGAGATTTAGATCTAACTAACAGGAATGTTTACATTTGCACAGACCGGTAGGCGCTTTTTTGACTTTTTTAATCTTCATGATAAGTTCCCCTTTTTCGTAAAGAGTTTAAAAAGAGTTTGGCTGCCTTCGGCATGGTTCCACGCAAAAACAGCCTGCCTGAATCTTTCCCGCGTTCATCACGGAATTGACTGTTTCAATATCATGTCCCGCCCATTCTGTCAATTTTTAAGAGAGCTGAGAGTCAAAGATTTCAGTTGATTATTGAAATCCCTAAACATCTGTATCAATCGCATGACACATTATTTATTGGAAACGGGTTTTCCCTTTTCAATCCAGGCCCCATCCGTCTGTCGGCAAAAAATCACATTAAAATCATGGGTTTTGTCTTTTTTGATCCAGATTTTCGTTCTCAGCTCCTTGCAGGCAACGGTGTTTTCATCAAACTGGCGGACCACGGACATGGTTCCCTCATTCCGGGATTCCGGGTTTTTCCATTTCATCTCCGCGCCGGCGGCTCCGGTTTTGACAATCTCAAGGGTGGTTTCCCGGATGAGGCGGATATCTTCAGGGGTCAATTCCTGGGCGTTCCGGCCGGGCAGCACCAGCTCTTTTAATTGAGCGCTGATCACCAGAGGATTAAACAAATTGATGAACCCGCTGACAGCGCCCCTGCCCGCGCCGGTCCCGAAATCTTCTCCCTTGGAGGCGATTCGCTCCGCCTGGTCGAGCATGTCCGGGATAGCTTTTCGGGTTTGTTCCACCTCCGCAAGAATACCCGGAATAAGGGGCCTGATTTCCGCCATCTCTTTGGTGATCCCGGCAACCGCCGCCGCCGCCTGACCCATTGATTCCCTGATTTTCGGCAGTTCCTCCCGGTATTTTTTCATTTCATCAAGAATCAGCGGAATTTTCGTCTCCACATCACCGATTTTTTTAATCGCATCCGGCATCAGTTGACGGGTTTGCCGCACTTCCTCCAGAACTTCCGGCAGGGTCTGGCTGGTTTTTTCAATTTTTTCCGCAATCACAATGGTTTTGTCCAGGGTTTCCGGAAGGCTTTTCCGGATGGCCCGGATTTCCTCAATGGCAGCCGGCAAACCTTTTGCAACCTGGACGAGGTTTTCGGATATCGGCAGAATATTGCGGCTGGTATCCGCGATATCATTCACCACCGGCCCTATTTCCCCGGCGGTTTTCTCCATTTGCACCAGAATGGCGGGAAAACCCTTTAGAAATTGATGCATTTCAAAAGCAAAATACCCGATGGCCATGGCCAGGCAGAAGAGGCTGAAGGAAAGCAAGAGCTGGGCGTTAAATTTGATTTTTTCCATTATCCATTGGTCCTTGGTTATTCAAAAATTTCCTCACCTGTTATAAAATTCCCTAAAAAATGGTTTTCCGGTCCCTTATCCATCCGACAATTTTCCATAACAATTATCCGCCGGCGGGATCCCCCGGCTTTCAAGGGATACGACCGCGTCATTGCATCTGGGTTTCGCCGTCCGGTTAAGGGTGATCAGCGCTTTCACCACCCGCCATCCGATTTCCCCTTTTTGCGCCATTACGGTCAATACTTCCAGCGCCGTCCGGTTATCATAGGAATCCGTCCGGTAAGGACGTGGGGAAATCAGCGCATCGTAAATATCGCACACCGACACAATCTCCACCATCAGATCCTGCTGACGGATGCCGTTGGGATAACCGGAGCCGTTCATGCGCTCGTGATGGTCCCTGGCCACCAGGGCCGCAAGGCTCCGGCTGTCGCCGAAATAATAGCTGAGGAGTACGTACCCGGCCACAGTGTGATGTTTGAGCTGGTCCAGTTCACTTAAGGTCAGGGGCTGCTGTTTTTTTAAGATATCCAGCGGCACACAGATCTTCCCGAAATCATGGGTCGGTCCGCAGACGATTTCCGACACCCGTTTCCGATAGTTGGGAACCAGGTCCCTGGCAATCAGAATCGTCAGGGCGAAGATGGTCAGCATATGATGGTAGGTGGGCGCATCGTGTGTTTTGAAAAAATCCAGCGCTTCCAGCACCGGCGATGCAAACCGGACGGTTTTCATAATGTCCATAATCTCGGCGACACCGTCGGCTTTGGAAAAAATAATATCGTAGGGAGGTCTGTCGAATAAAGACAGGATGTCTTTTTTCACCGATCCATGATCCATCAGCGCGTAGGTTTTCAAGACATCTGAAGGATGTGACGCCGCCAGCAGCTTTAGGGTTTCTTCCGTCAGCTCGCTGCCTTCGGGTAAAAGAAGCCGATCATCCAGGGTTTTAACCGGAAAACGCAGTTTGGCAGGGTTTATCATGGTATTCCTATCCTCTTATCATCCGGCCGGCGCGAACCCCCGGTATATAACTTCCATCTTTGACCACCACTGTGCCGTTGATGAACACATGCACGATCCCCTTGGGTTTTCCGGCGGGCTTCCCGCCGGCAGCGGGCGTTTCATTAATGGTTTCCGGGTTGAACACCACCACATCGGCTTTTTTACCAATGGCCAGGGTCCCCCGATCCCGGAGGTTAAACCGGTTTGCGGAATCGGACGTCATGCGCCGCACCGCGTTTTCCAGAGAAAACAACCGCCGCTGCCTCACATATTGTCCCAGCATTTTTGGAAAAGCGCCCAAAGCCGCCGGGTTGGGATACCCGCCGTAACGGGTGAAGGCATCGGTCTCAAATAAACACAGATCGTGGGCCAGCACCCGGTCGAGGGCGGTTTCATTTCCCGGCTCGCCGCTGTATGCATGAAACAGCATCACCGCCTGGCCTTCGGTGGCTTCACTGATGCGCAACATGGCTTGAAACGGGGACATCCGCCATTTTCGGGCGATTTCGTCCATCCGGCAGCCGTTTAACGCCTGCCAGCCGTCCGCCACCGCATCCATGACCTGAAAATCCCGCCAGGAAAACCCCACCAGCCGGAACCCCGCCGCCAGCTCTATTTTCAGGCGCATACGCGCCCATGGACTGCGATGGCTTTCCGGTAATCCGGCCAGAAACCAGTATGGCAGCACCGCATTGATGGTGGTGTTGCCGAAGGTATAGGGAAATGCGTCAAACGCAATATCCACGCCTTCTTTGCGGACGTCCTCAATGAGCGTCAGGCATTGCGGAGCCGTGGACCAGGACTTGCGGCCCACGAAAATCAAATGGGACACCTGAAGCCGGACCCCGGTTTTTTGGGCAATATGGATCATTTCCTTCAGGGCCCGGACATTGTGGGGCGACAGATCGGTGGCCGAATAGCAGGGCGACAGGCGGCTCAAAGCCTTGAGGTGAACGGATACCGGTTTCCCGGCGGTTGCCGCGGCCCGGCAAAAAAAAGCCACTTCATCCATGGGCGCATGCATTCCCGGCTCATACCCCAGGCCGAAACTGAGCCCGCAGGCCCCTTCGTCAAAAGCCATCATCAGCGCTTCCAGGCAGTTGTCCAGCGCATCGTCGGACAATCGTTTCTCGTGCATTCCCGCCCATGCCAGCCGGAGGGTCGCATGGCCCACCTGATGGGCCGCATTAACAATGGGCCTGGCATCGGCGGTCCGGTTCAAAAAATCATGAAACGATGCCCATTGGTAATCCAGGGGCCGGTCGTTCAGCAGCTTAAAATGCGGCATGGACAGGATGGGCCGCATTTTGTCGGAAACCGGGGCCGGCGAAAACCCGCAATTCCCGCCCACAACCGTTGTGATCCCCTGTTCCGGAAGGCATTTCATGACAAGGTCATGGTCCTTGCCCGGCAATACCCAGTCCGTATGGGAATGCATGTCGATAAAGCCCGGTGCAACCGCGAGACCGCCGATGTCAATAACCGCATCAGCCGGAGGACAGGCTTCCCCTGCATGAAAAACGGACTCAATCCGGTCATCGGAAATCAGCACATGGCCGGGAAACGCCGGGCTTCCGGTCCCGTCGATGACAAGGCCGTTTTGTATCAGCAGGGTTTTCATCACTTTCTCCGCTAAACTTTAAAAAATCTTTAATTTCATATCGTTAAAGATTTTTTACCTTACGACAAGATTTATTTTTTTTCAAACAGTTTATCTTTTATCAGAAACTGCGGGATCTCATGGAAGCGGGCTTCACGCCAATGGCTCCAATCGTTTGGGGGCAACTCATGGCGATTTTGCGGCGGATGAACCGTAAAAAAATAGTATGGGTGATGAATCAAATACTTGACATTAGAAAAAATTTATTTATTATTTTTAGCTATTATGGATGGGCCTTTATATGGTTTAAAGGTCGATTTCTTTACGAAGGTGTTACCATTGCCAAAGTGGTGGCCTGAAGGTAAAGGAGTAAAAGCAATATTTTTTTAACAAGGAGGACGTCACTATGGCTAATGGAACTGTAAAATGGTTTAATGAAAAGAAAGGCTACGGTTTCATTGAACAGGAAGAAGGCCCGGATGTTTTTGTTCATCATTCAGGCATTAACGCAACCGGTTTTAAAACCCTTAACGAGGGCGATCGCGTTACTTTTGACATTGAACAGGGCGCAAAGGGACCCGCTGCGGTGAACGTAACCGTTAAATAAATTCTTTTTTTAAAAAACGCAAAAAGGCATCCCCATTGGGATGCCTTTTTTTATGGGGGGGGGTTCAAACGGATGCCGCGAGCCGTGCCAGAAAATCCCCCACCGCCGCAAACACCCGTTCGGACCGGTCGCCGTTGATGATCCCGTGGCGGCCGTAATTAACCATCAGGTATTCCTTGTCTTTGGAACCCAGGCCTTTGAATACCTTAAGCGACCCGCCGGGGTCCACCACCGGATCACCCAGGGATTGGACCACCAGGGCCGGAATCCGGACATCCGGCAGCCGGTCCGCCACCCGGTCCATGAGCCGGTCCAGTTCCAGGATGCCGGATATGGGATTCCGGAAATAATTGATATGGGGATTTTCCGGATGATTTTCAATAAATTCCCGTTTGGCCGAGTCCACATTCATTTTCCGCATCAGTTGATTCCAGAAATGGACCGCCGGAACAAACCGGGCTGAAAAATCCTGAAGTTTCAGCGGCGGAGAAATGGCGAACACCCCGGCAATGTCCTTTACCCGGGTGCACAGGTCCAGGGCCAGCCCCGCTCCCGTTGAAAAACCGCCCACCACCACGTTCCGGCAGATTTCACGCATGAACACATACCCTTCTTCCACGGATTCCACCCATTCCATATGGGTGCATGCCGCCAGATCCTCCGGGGCCGTGCCGTGTCCTTTCAGCCGGGGCGCGAATACCCGGTACCCAAGCCCACCGAGATAATTTCCCAGGGCCCGGACCTCCAGAGGCGCCGCCATGTACCCATGTACCAGGACAATACCGATGTCCTTTCTTCTGCCCCGGACCAGAAACGGCCGCCCCACATCTTTGGGCTTTGATTGGCCTTCAATAAAAAACGCCGCATAATCCCGGTCAAAATCAAACCAGGCCTTTTTGAGCAAATGGTCCTTGACCCGGTATTTGATCCGGAGATCCGGCTGGCCGGCCAGATCTTTGATCAGTTCCTGCAGGCGGGTGAGGGGTTCAATTTCATTGGCGATCACCGCTATGGGATTCTCCACCCGCACCCGGTGAAAATCCGATGACGCGCAACAGTCGGTATCCACAATCAGCATGTTCCCCTGCTTCCGCACCACTTTTTTCTGGATGGCCAGCTCCAGAAAGTTATTGAATTTATTATACCGGTCATCGGTGAGCAGGCTGATCTGATTGCTCACCAGGGAATCATGCCGGTGCAGATGGATGCATTCCATGCACAGGCTGGCCGCCAGATAGGCCCTTTGCCGCAATTGCGATTCGGTAATGGTGTTTTGGGGCAGGTATCGCAGCAGGGTGGCGAACAGGTGGTCATGGTTCACCGTGGTCATATGGTAAATGGCGGACATGTACCGCTCCATGATCTTATGGGCGGCTTTGCGCATCACGCTGATGGACGGGATGGCGTCGTCAAAATCAATGGCGGCCGTGGACCCGATGTCCGCCTGAATCGCGGCGGTTTTCAAATACTGGGAAACCCGGATGGGCGCGCCGAACCGCACGTCGATATCCACGCCGGAGAGCAGCATGGCCCCTTCGGTCATCACTTCTTCCAGCATCCGGCCCGGCAGGTCCCCCACAAACAGTTCCGCCAGCCGGCTCAACAGGTTTTCCCTGGCCCGAAGGGGGTAATAGGTCACATTGACCGGCACAATACTGGTTTCATAATTTAAAACCGGCTGAATCTGGTCGATCCCGAACAGTTGCTTCAGGCGCTGGGCTTCGTCCGGGGCTTTCTCAATCATCCGGCGGAGCCGCTCCCGGTAGAATTCCGTCCTTAAGGCCAGAGTGGCGGTTCCGGTGCGGGGCGGATGCGGGCCGTCCGGGGACGCGATCAAAAACCGGCCTTTTTCCTTATCCTTTTTTTCATAGATTTTTTTGTTCTTGACCATCCGGCCTTCGGGAAAAATCACCCAGGATGCCTCGCCGGTTAAAAGGCTTTTCACCATCAGCAGATCCCGGTTCGGGTTCCGCGTGGAGACTGCGCCCAACCGGTCCAGCAAATTGCCCAGCCCGCCTTCAAACAGATCCGCATCCGCCAGGGCCCAGATGGGCATATGGGTCAGGCGGTGGATATAATAAGGTATAAAAAAGGTTTCCATGCGGGTGAAATGATTGACGGCAAAGATGACCGCGCCTTTGGGGATCAGGGATTCGCCATAGGTGCGGATTTTCGCCTTTGAAAGATTGGACAGGGCCTTGACGGCGTAACCGGCGGTTCGATACGCATAGGGGATCATGGCTGGCTGCTCCCGGGAGATATGTCCCTTTAAATAATCGCATGCCCCGGACCGGCCGGCGGACAATGGATGCCGCCGTCCTGCGGGAATTATCATCATTGGCGCCCAAACAGCGTCACAACAAGAAAAACACTAGGCAAATGCAATGATTTTTGCAACTTAAATTCGCGGTGAGGATTGACATCCGGAAAAACCTGTCGTAAAAATTTAAAATTATTCTGGCTGCTCTGTCGTATCATCATCAGATAGGTGAATGTAACTTTGACCCATGGAGGATCCATGCAATGCTGAAAAAGAAATCCATCCGGAAGCTTATCGGAATATCCGTTCTCTCGCTTGCTCTGTTCTCGGGCGCCTGTGCGTCCGGAAAGCCGCCGGTTGCAAAAATTGCAGATGTTGAAAGCGCCATTGGCCGGGCGAGGGAAAGTATTGCCGCCACCTATGCGCCGCTGGAATTGAAATTCGCCGAGGACAAGTTGACCGAAGCCAAATCCCTTATGGAGAAAGAGGAATATTTACCCGCCGGCCGGCTTCTTGACGAAGCGCTGGTCGATGCAAAACTGGCCGAGGCCAAATCCCGGTCCGTGCAGAAAAAAATCGAAGCCGCGGAAATACGGGACAGCATCGACTCGTTGCGCAAAGAAATCGAGTTCAAATCCCAGGGCCGATAATCCCACCACTATATAAGGAGAACACAGATCATGGCGGTCTTTCATTTTAATTTCAAAACAGTTGCCCTCCGGCTGCTTTCAGTCATTTTAATTCCCGTCTTGCTCAGCGGGTGCGTTTCCAACCGGAAATACCCGCCGCTGGAACGCGCCCGGGCGGCATACATTGCAGCGGAGGCCAATCCGGATGTGAAAACCAATGCCCCGGTCGATTTTTATGAGGCAGGCAAGGCCCTTGAAAAAGCGGAACAGGCAAAGGATCTGGAAGAAAAGCGGCATTTGAGCTATCTGGCGGAGAAAAATGTGGAGATAGCCGTGGCAATGGCCGGGCAAAAAAAAGCGGAACAGGAAATTGAAGTGTTAAAGTGGGAAGAGGAGCGGGCGATACTGGAATTCCGCCGGATGGAGACGAGCGACCGGGAGACCCGGACCGCCAGAGAAGAGGCCATGAAATTTAAAACCGAGGCGGATCGCTTGAAATTCGAGGCCGAAGCCAAAGCCCGTGAAGCCGAGGAGGCCCTGGCCCGGGCCGCGCAGCTCGAAAGCGAACTGGCCGACCTCAAAGCCGTAAAGACGGACCGCGGTATGGTGCTGACCCTGGGCGATGTCCTGTTTGCCTCCGGAAAAGCGGAACTGGCCCCCGGCGCCAAACAGACCATTGACAATCTGGCGGCATTTCTCGACAAATATCCCGACCGCAAAGTCATGATTGAGGGCCATACGGACAGCACCGGCAGCACGGAACTGAACCTGGATCTCTCCGAGCGCAGGGCCCAATCCGTCAAAATCGCCCTCCTGGAACGCGGCATCAGCTTTGACCGTATCGATGCGGTCGGTTTCGGCGAGGACAAGCCCATCGCCGGCAATGATACGCCGGACGGCCGGCAGCAGAACCGGCGGGTGGAAATCATCATATTAAACCCCTAAAGGGGACGGCCCTAAAACAGGAAAAGTGCGGTGGGCGGAGTGTCCGTTCGGGCCGGATTGCGATGAGGCGGGAATGTTTTAACATGAGCACCATAAATCCATCCTCTCAGAGAACAACACCCTCCCTTTCCGGAAAAATCGGGCTCACCCTGTTTGGTCTGATATTTCTGGGAATGGGCCTGCTGTTTACCGGCATTTTTCTGAATCTGGCATATACGAATTATTCGTCCCGCTCCTGGGAGAAGACACCCTGTACCATCACCGAAAGCCGGGTGGACACGGTCAGCGGCGGGTATGCGGTTTCCCTTGCCTACCAGTATGAATGGAAAGGGAATACGTATAGTTCCCGTTTGCGGAGCCCCGGCGGTGGGGGCGTCGAAAAATCCGTGAACAAGGCAGACGCATGGGCGGCCAAATACCCGGAAGGGGCTGGTGCCGTCTGCTTTGTGAATCCCGACAATCCGGCCGAGGCAGTGCTTGCGCGGGGAAACCGTTTCTTCGGACTCATCGTCCTGTTTCCCCTGGTTTTTGTGGCCATCGGAGGCGGGATCATCTATGGAACCTGGTTTTATGTCAAAAAAATTCCCAAAACCATTTCCGTTTCCACTCAGGCCAAACGCCGCAAAACGGGAAAAATCGTCCAGGCCGTTTTTTTTCTGGTCTTTTTCCTTGCGGGGGTTGGTATCGGCTATTTCCTGATCCTGCCGGGCATCATGAAATCCATTGATGCAAAAAACTGGGTGGAAACCCCCTCCCGGGTTCTGGAAAGCCGGGTGCAAAGCCATTCGGACAGCGACGGCACCACCTACAGCGTGGATATCCTTTATACCTATTCCCATGCGGGCCGAAACTACCGGTCCAGCCAATATGAATTCATCGGCGGGTCTTCCAGCGGATATGACGGCAAGGCAGCGGTTGTCCGGCAGTATCCGGCGGGCGGGTCGGCCGTGTGTTATGTCAACCCGGACAATCCGGGAGAAGCCGTTCTCAAGCGGGAGCTGGGGGCCAAGGCGTTTCTGGCGCTCATTCCCCTGGCGTTCCTGCTGGTGGGGCTTGCGGGCATGGCCGCGATGTTCCGGAAAAAATCAGATGCAACAGGCGACTATCCGGGCGGCCGATCCCTGGGTTTTTCACAAGGACCGATTCCCCGGAATTCCGGACAGACGGCGTTAACGCCCAAAACTTCCTATGCCGGCAAGGTGATCGCCAGTGCGGGATTTGCCATTTTCTGGAACGGCATCGTGTCGGTGTTTGTTTTTCAGGCGGCTCAGGGTTGGCGGGGAGGGCATCCGGATTATTTCCTGACGGTGTTTTTAATCCCCTTTGTTGTGACCGGGCTTGCCGCCATCGGCAGCATCTTCTACTTTTTTCTGGCCGCGTTTAATCCCCGTCCGGTCCTTACGCTTTTAACAAATCCCGTCCACCTGGGGGACAACGTCGGGCTCAGGTGGACGACAAATGGAAATGTATATAAAATTCAAAATTTCAAACTTTCCCTCACCGGCGAGGAAACCGCCACATACCGCCAGGGAAAAAATACCCGCACGGACCGCCACCGGTTTTACCATCAGGTGCTGGTGGATTCATACCAGCCGGAACACATACGAAAAGGCGAAACAGCCTTTCAGGTTCCCGGAACGTCCATGCATTCCTTTAAAAGCGCCAGCAATGCCATCACCTGGAAACTCACCCTGCACTATGACGTGCCCATGTGGCCGGATTCGGATGAAGAATTTGAAATCAGCGTTCTCCCCCGGGAGACCGGAGGACAACTGAAATGAATGGATTCCATATTGAAATTGCAGACAAAAGAACGGCGTTTGCGCCGGGGGAAACCATTGACGGCGCGGTGTCCTGGCAACTGGACGCCCGGCCCCGGCAGGTGTTCCTGAGGCTTTTCTGGTCCACAAAAGGGAAAGGCGCTGAAGATATGGAGGTGGTTTCCGAAATCTTTTTTGATGATCCCCGGGCCACGGAAACCCGGCTGTTTACCATGACGCTGCCCCAAAGCCCGTACAGTTTTACCGGAAAACTGGTGTCGCTGGTCTGGGCCCTGGAGCTGGGGGTCGAGGGAGAGGATGCCGCCTTCCGGCAGGAGATCGTGATCGCACCACTCGGACAACCCGTTGATCTTGTTTCAGATCAGGCTGTCGTCCCAGGAGTGTAATTCCAATTCCAAATCAAAGAGGATATACGGCGGCGAGGATTGAGGCGACGAAGGCGTACAGTTTATATGAAAAAGGACTTTTTTTAACCACAGAGAGCACAGAGGACACAGAGATTGAGGTTGTTTATAATGATTTTACTCTGTGCTCTCCGTGATCTCTGTGGTATTTATGTGAAAACAAAAAATTAACCTTTAATTCAAATGGTTGTATCTATGACAAGCTTTGTTGGCAGTTGATTCCTGCCTTCAACGGGAAAATAATGCAAACCAAGCCCACCCTCCGCGCCCCAGCGTCCCTGCGGGAGAAAAAGCATATCTCGCGCAGGGGCGCGGAGGCGCAGAGAAAAATCAGTTAAGTCTTTATTTTCATCCTTCGTTGCGTCCATCCGGGCATGGGGGTTAGTACGTTGAAGAGCCGAAGACGAGCAGGCGAAGATAGCGCTTTGATTTGGGATTGGAATAAGAACCCGCTCTACCCGTCCAGCGAGGTCAGCCCTTCCCTGAGGGCGATCTTGGTGAGTTCCGCGACGCTGGTGACGTTCAATTTCCGCATGACCTGCTGGCGATGGGTTTCGACGGTTTTGACGCTCACGTGAATCCGGTCGGCGATATCCTTGGTTTTTGTGCCTTCGGCGATTAACTGCAGGACTTCCCTTTCCCGGGCCGAGAGTTGGGATACGGGGGAGCTGTCGCTGGTTTCCAGGATGGTGGTGTATTCTCTCATCACCGTACCGGCGATTTTCTGGCTCATGTAGTTCTGGTTATTCATCACAGCGGAAATGGCGGTCACCAGTTCATCAAATGCGCAGTTTTTCAGGAGATATCCCGAGACCCCCGCCTTGAGCATGCCCACCACATAGCGCTTATCCGAATACATGGAAAGCGCGATAATCTTTGTGCCCGGAAGTTCGGCCACAATCTGGCGGGTGGCTTCAATGCCGTTAAGCTCCGGCATATTGATATCCATGACCACGACATCGGGTTTCAGTTCCGCAGCCAGCCGGACCGCCAGCCGGCCGTTTTCCGCTTCCCCCACAACCGTCATGTTTTTCTGGTTTTCAAGCAGGGCTTTTAAGCCGTCCCGGGTGATTTTGTGGTCATCCGCCAGCAGAATTCTTATCGTCATCGGTGATTCCCTCTATGTTTCCCTGTTCGGTTGGATTAACGATTCTCATGGGAGATACAATGGTTACCCTGGAACCGGTGTGCGGGCCGGGGGTTATTTCCAGGCTCCCTCCCTGATGTTTCAAGCGCTCCTGTATGGAAAAAAGTCCAAAACCGCCTTTTTTGACCCCTGTCTCTTTTTTGGTGGCTTCAAAACCGACGCCATTGTCTTCTATGACAATCCGGACAAAGGTATTTTCCCTGGATATGCCGACGCTTACCTTGGTGGCCCGGGCATGTTTCACCACATTGTGCAGCAATTCACGGGTAGCCTGAAACAGAAGGATGCGCAGGCTTTCGTCAATGGGTTTGGGCGTCATGTCGTCGATAAAATCGACCTGAATATCATGCTGATGCTGGGTTTGTTCCGTAAGCCAGTCCAGAGCGGCTTCAAGACCCAGGTCATAAAGTATGGGGGGACTCAGTTCAAAAGTCAAGGTCTGGGTGTCCTGGATGGACTGGTCGATGAGCAAATGGATGGCGTCGATATGTTTTGAAACATCATTGGAGGACACCGAATCCTTCACCAGGCGGAGTTTCATGGATGCATTGGCCAGGGCATGCCCGATACGGTCATGCAAATCGGATGCGATTCTCCGGCGTTCCCTTTCTTCGGCCAGGGACACCTCGGAGGACAGGGAGCGCAGTTGGGCCTGATAACGCAAGGCGTCTGCTTCCTGCTTTTCCGAAACCTCCCGGAGCTGTTTTTCATTTTTGATGACATCTTCATACAAACGGGAATTTTCAAGAGAAATGGCCGCCTGGGACGCCAGCAGGCGAAGCACGGTAATCCGCTGGGGGGTGAATGCCGCCGGGGTGATATTGTTTTCAAGATAAACCAGGGCCACCATCTGGGAATGACGGATCACCGGCAGGCACAGCACGGATTTCGGCTGATGAGCCGTCACATAGGGGTCACGGGTAAAATCCCCGTGGCTTCCGGCATCATCAATGACCAGATAGGTTCCGGTGCGCTTGACATAGTTCAACACCGGATGGAACAGGTCGGTGCGGCTGTCGGCGG
This sequence comes from Desulfosalsimonadaceae bacterium, assembly GCA_049297455.1. Lineage (GTDB taxonomy): Bacteria > Desulfobacterota > Desulfobacteria > Desulfobacterales > Desulfosalsimonadaceae > SURF-3. Next base: position 23,223 of record JBAQUK010000007.1, read on the forward strand.
GTTGGGACTTAAAAATGATCGCTTCCCTGTGGTCGATGTGGATTTCCGCTTCCAGAAACATGCGGTCCTGGGAGATGCTCAGAAGCTGGACAAGGCTTGCCCCGGCGTTTTCCAGAACAATTTTCATCAGGCTTTTGAGCAGGTCTTCCAGGATGATTTCCGTGGATATGGCCTGAAGGGCGGTGACGATGGCATGAAAATCCAGATTCTGGCCGGCGGGAAAATTTTGGGGATGCTGGTCCGTGGCCAGGATGCGCGAAAAATTTTTGGCGATCTGGTCGACCTTGGTGGCGGCGCCCCAGTACCGGTAACTTTCCATGGCTTTGGCCATCAGCGGGCCGGCGACATCGTCAAATCCCCGGTACAAATAATATTTTGCCGCAGATTCACAGGCTATGGCGTGATTCTGGGTGAAACCGGTGGCGTGGGCGGCGGCGACCGCCTGCTGGTAGAACGATACGGCCTGCTGGTCCCGGCCGGTGATTCGGGCCAGTTCTGCCGCCGTCAGCAGGTATTTGTCTTCAAAATTTTCCGGGCAGTGACCGGCAAGGCGTTTTAACCGGTTGCGGAATCTGATGATCTGCCGGTGATACAGGGATTTTCTGAAGATGGAGGCGGAAGGGTATATGGCGGCCAGGGTCATGCAATGGTAAAAATAATATTCCGGAATGATGATGGTGCCCAGATGGAAATGCTGCAATGCGCCGCAATGACCGGCCGCCTGGAGTGCGCCGTCGTAATCCCCCATGATATAGAGCAGCCGGAGCTTGAGAAGGTAGTGGCGGCAGAGGATGATCTGGAGCTGCATGTTTTTGACGTGACTGGTTTCCGAGAACCCCTCATCGTTCATGCTGTGAATATGAACGGTCTCCCCCCGTAAACATTTGATGAACTGCCGGACGGATATCAGATAGGAGAGCGCGCCCACATCATGACTTTGCTCCACGAATTCATAAAACCGTCCGCACTCTTCCAAGATTTCATCCAGGGGCTTTCCGGCGGCCATCATGGTGAATATCAGGGACTGGATATGATAGACCGCGTAATTGATATCCCCGGTTTCCCGGGCGGAGGTAAGGCCCTCACGGTTCAGGAGGATCACCTGATCAATGGGCCCGCGCCAGACAGCGATGGCGTTGGCATAATACAGCAGCACTTTGGCGGTCATCTGCGGCCCGCCGAATTTTTTATTTGCCACGAGGGCCAGCTTTCCGAACTGATCGGCGGTAAAATAATCCTTGAAAATGGCGCTCAGGGCTGAACCGTAAATGACGTAAGCAAAGGGGGAAACGCTGGAATTGCCGTGTTCCAGGGTCAGCTTGAAAATACGCAGGGCCAGGAATGTGGCGAGATAGGGATTGCAGAAATAGGCGGACAACCCCATGTTCATCATCATTTTCAGGATCAGCAGAAGCCGGGAATCCTGAATTTCAGGCAAATCCAGCAATGTGTTCGGCTCCATGAGCCGCAACCGCAATTTTAATGCCAGCAGGCTGGTGAGTAGTTCCAGCTTGCCGGCTTTTTCCGGCAGGTTCATCCCTATCAGGCGCAGTCCGGCGGCGCCGATGGCCACCGCCTCTTCATGACGGGCGAAAGAGGCCAGCATGATCATTTTGTGGTTGTATATTCCGGCTTTGTCTTCATGGGTGGCCGCCCGCTCCAGCAACAGTTCGAAGAGGGTTTCCGCATTATGAAAATGATGGGACAGGTATTCGCATTCCATGCGCTGTTTTTTGATGTCGAATATCAGCCCATGATCCTCCTGCCATGCGGCATCATCCAGGAAATCTTCGCCGGTTTTTAAATAGGTCAGGGCCTGCTCGTAGGCTGCCGCATCTTTGGCGCGTTTTCCGGCGATGAGATTAAGCCGGGCAGACTGTTTTCTGTCCTCAGCAGATGCCAGTTGATCTTTTCCCTGATTAAAATGATGGACAATGGCAAAAATCCGGCTGTACAGATCCGCCGGATCGGTATTTTGCAGTATCAGTTTCCCGATTTGCAGATGGAGCGAATGTTTCAGCGGGTCGGGAACCAGCGAGTATACCGCCTGCCGGACTTTATCGTGTAAAAATTCAAATACCAGGTCATCCGCAGGCAGCAATCGCCTTTCGGTAAGGGCATCGGCGATACCGGTGGCATGGGAACCGTCCCTGGAAGCGGTCCCGTCGCCGGTTGCCGAAACCAGCCCGAGCGCCACCGCTTCCCGCAAGTCGGTCAGGATGTCGCTTGCGGGTTTGGCGGCGAGAAGGGACAGGAGGGGCAGGGAAAATGTGTTGCCGATACAGGAAGCCAGCCGGAGGATGTGTTGTGAATTGTCGGTCAGCTTCAAAACCTTGGCGGCCATAAAGTCAACCACATTGTCTGTTATGCGTTCTGCGGTGATTTGCTGAATATCCCATTGCCAGCGGCCGTTTTCATAATCATAGGAAAGAAAACCCTGCCGGTTGACGGTTTCCAGAAACTGGCGGACAAAAAACGGGTTGCCCCTGGTTTTATCATGAACGATCTGGGCCAGCAGGTTCACCTGGTCCATGCTTTCCTGCAACGTGTCCGCGAGGAGCCGGCAAATATCGGTCTGCCGGATGGGTTGCAGGGTAATGGTCTGGACCGGCAGCCCTTTGTCCTTAATGGATGCAATGGAATCCAGGAGGGGCTGCCGGTCGCTGATTTCATTGGTGCGATACGCGCCGATAAAATAAAAATTTCGGGTCCGGGTGCCGGTGAAGAAGGCCTCCATGAGTTTCAGGCCGGCTGCGTCCGCCCAGTGCATGTTGTCGATAAACAGCGTCAGGGGATGCTCTCTGGCGGCAAATACCCGGAGAAATTTTTCAAACACCAGGTGAAAACGGTTCTGGGCGTCCGCCGGCGACAATTCCGGTGCCGGGGGCTGAGGGCCTAAAATGAATTCCACTTCCGGAATCACATCAATGATGATCTGGGCGTTCGGGCCCAGGGCGTCCGCCAGTTTTCGCCGCCAGACGCTGATTTCATCCGCCGAACCGGTTAAGGTTTGTTTGATGATTTTCCCGAACGCCTGGATCAGGCCGCTGTAGGGGATGTCCTGCTGAAACTGCTCATATTGCCCGGAGATGAAATAGCCGCCTTTTTCCACCGCATACCGCCGGATTTCTTCCACAATTCTGGATTTCCCCACCCCCGAATATCCGGCGATCATGGAAATGCCGATATTGTTTTCCTTGACCCGGTTGTATTCATCCATGAGCATGGCCATTTCAATTTCCCGGCCGTACATCCGGTCCGGAAACAGGAATCGTTCGGGGATGTCATGGCGGGCTATCTGGAATCGGGGAACGGAATTCGCGTCGCCGTCGCATTTCTTTAACGCCAGCAGGTCCGATTTAATGCCATAGCCGCTCTGGTACCGGTTGTCAGGGGGTTTTTCAAGTAGTTTCAGGATGATATCTGACAGGGTGTCGCCGATTTTCTGACGGACGGGTAATGGGATAACGGGTGTCCTGGCCATGTGGGCATGGATGAGTTCCATGGGGTGGGCGCCGAAAAAGGGCGGGACACCAACGAGCAGCTCATAAAAGATCACACCGAGGGAATAGAAATCCGTCCGGTAATCGGTTTTGCGGTTCATCCGTCCGGTCTGTTCCGGTGAAATATACGGCAGATAATCTTCCGCCAGGGTGATCTGGTGTTTGTCGGCCGGGTCCAGTCCGTCCGGGGGCATGACCGCAACCATGCCGAAGGCGAAATCGCTGATGCAGACATGACGGCTTTCCGGGTCGATGACCAGGCTGGAAGGGGTCAGCCCGGCATGGGTCAGCCCTGTTTTGTGCAGATCATTGACCGCAGCCACCATCTGGACCGCGATATGAATGAATGTTTCTGAAAATTGGTCTTCCGGCAGGGACTTATTCCGGAGCAACCATTCTTTCAGGGAAATGCCTTCCGGGTCACCGGCGATGAAGGCGATTCCGGAAGTCGACGTCTCTGAAATCTTTTCAATGGCATATACACGGGTGAGATGGGGGGAGATGAGTCTTGTCAACGGCAGAAAATGCCGGAAAATGGATTCGCACTGGTCTTTGGCGTGCTGGCTGACCGGCAGAAAATGGATACGAACCCTGGCGGCGGACGGGATATGGCGGGCGGAATAGAGGATCACCCCGTTTTTCGGGGGATGCTCGCAAGTAATCTCATATCCGTTAAGGTTAAGCATTCATGGAAGCTTCCTGTTTGAACGGTTTTATTCTATGGCGCCGATAAAGCACCCGCCCCCGCCACCACCCCCGCCACCGGATTTGGATTTAAACGTCGCGGAAATGGCATGGTCTTTGTCGATGGCGTTAAATGTGTATGTGGTGACAGCGCCCTGGGACGCGCCGTCAACGGAAACATCGGCCACAACGTAGCCGTCTGCCGGGGTGATGGTGAAGGTTTCGGTGTTGCCGTCAAATGCCGGAACTTCTCCGGATGGGGAGATGCTCCCCCCGGCGCCTGCGGTTGCCGTGATCCAGTTGGCCGTCACCTGGTCCGATGGATTGCGGTAAATGGCCAGCCGGGTGGCGGGGTCGCCGATAAGATTTAATGAAATTAAGACTTTATCGGATGCTCCGGCATAATAGGCATCCCGTTTCGATTGGGTGCAGATATCGCCGATGCGGTTTTCCTTTTTCTGAAAGAGGTTTTCAAAAACAGCGGTGCCGAACAATTCATGTTCCTGGGAATGGGAAAGTCCGCTGGGGGCGATGCAGGCAACAGCCCCCTTGTCCTTGGCCATAATCCATTCCTCGGCCAGGCAATAATCAAAAGACTGGGAAAAATAGCCGTTCAGGCAGTTCAGGGCGATGATGCAGGTGAGCCGGTCTTTGTTGGCAAGATTTTCCAAATCCGTTGGTTCGATGATAAAATCGCCGCCCCCGGACGGCTCCGCGCCCCATCGGATGACATCCCCGTGCCCCACAAAGCTGGTAATGAGCGCGCCGCTGTCGATAACGGTCAGAATGTCCGATGTGACGGTGTCCAAATCAGGGTACAGCCGGGCGTAAATTTTAATCGGGGTTATATCAATCGGCAGATAGGATGCGAGAATGTCATTTAAGTCTTCAAACGCCGTGTCATCATCATCGGCCACCAGCAGCACCTGACCGGGAAAATCATCTTCCGATGTCTCATACCGGATCAGTTTATTGACGATGGCCGTGACATCCTGTAAATCGGCCCCCGGAATGCGCCCTATATTCATGACAGGCACCGGACTCTCTTCATCAAAACTCACAAACCAGTTATCCGAGGGCGTCAACCCCAGCTCCTGAGTATTGCTTAAATACACGGGCACCCTATTTTGTTTTCCCGTCCCGAAATAATCCCGGTAATCCAGGTTGGAATCGCCCGCCAGGAGCACGTATTGGGGCGCAGGCCCCTGCCAGTTTTCGGCTGCATATTTCAGGAAGTCGCGCACGGCAGCGGGATCGAAAAAACCGAAGCTGAACGCATCATAGATGTCTTCAGTGGCCGCTGTTTTTACCCGCATTCCCTGCCGCCGCCTAAGTTCGCACAGCTTTTCCAGGGCGGGCAGGAATGATGCGTCGGATATCAGGATGTAATCCGCCCCGGCCCCCGGGTTTTTCAGATCCCCTGGGTTTTTAAAGGAGATCCGGTCAGGGGTTTTCACCGCACCGGCAAAGAAGGCCGCGTACGTTCTTTCCCCGCCCGGATGCTGAAACACCGCCTTAAAAACAGTATTGTCCGCCTGAATACCGATGCCGGAAAGAAAGCTGACATTGACCGGATCGGTAATGTCCAGAACGGTGATGGCGTTATTGCCGAAACCGGTCAGCGACACCCGGGCCGGTTCTGTTTCACGGATGGTGAATATCAGGGCGTTGTTTCTGGCGGTCAGGGTTTTTTGATAATCAATTTCCACGCGGTTCAAATAGATGACGCTGCCTGCGGACCCTGAAACGTCGTATGCGATGGTCAACTGGTTGGAAACGCTTTTCAAGTCCGCCTGGGTCACGCTTATGCGTTGCGCATGGGCTATCGCGCCGGGCCAATTTTCATCCCCGATGACCCGGCCGCTCAAGGTGATGACTGTATGGTGGCCCCCCGAACCCTCGGACCGGCCCTGAAAATAGACGGACAGGACAGCATCGTCGTTAGTGCCGGCCAGGGAGGGTATATCAAATGAGAGGCTTTTGGTTTGCGGGGCCGTAAGTTTTTCCCAAAACCAGTAGTCCGCTTCCGGCGCATTCGGCGTATCGGACCACAGGGTGTGGTTTTCTTCCACCTTAAGGGTTTCCCCTGAGACGGATATCAAAGGAGTATCCCCAGCCGGGGTGCCGTCCACCGTCAGGGTCCGCCGCCCTGAATCTGCGGTTCCCCAGTACAGCCAGTAGACATCGGTTCCGGTATAGCGGGTGTCGATGCCCGGCGCATAAAACCGGATGGCGTCCGCTTGGCCAAATTTTTCGTCACCAATTGACGATACGGATACGGTGATCCGGATTTCCGCGTCCCCATGGAACAGGCGGAACGTATCCGGGTCAATGGCCGCCGGATCGATGCCCGTGGCTGAAATATCGCTGCCGGTGATCCGGTATACCCCTTTTTGTGACAGTTCAATTTTGATGCCGCCTTGCTGGGGCCTGGGGTCGGTCGCAGCCTGGACGGAGTGCGGCAATCCGAATGAAAAACCAAGAAGAACAGCCAGAGACAGCCGGAGAAACCGGCGGAAAATAGTAGGTGAGTGTGATGTTTCCATGGGTTTGTTTGCGGTTTCCTTTATGATTGTGGGGTCTATGCCGGTCTGATTGATTTTTATATATTTTGTAGGTCTTGTGTTCTTGCCCGGCCTACAACCCTAATGTGTCAATAAAACACGCGCTGCCTGACGATTTGTCAGTTGTCTGGGCCGCATTGATGATTTCGGACACCGGCCCGATGGGTCCGTGCATGTTGCTGTCCCCAGTGCTATCCATTTCAATTTCCTCAAGTATGTAATAATATTTTTTCCCGCTTGAAAAATCCACACCGCAATCACGGAAAGCGTATTTTGCGCCCATCGTTTCCATAACGGATTCGGAGGCAATCAGGCCGTCAGTCACGCGGACGAATCCCACCAGCGGGTTTTCCGAGCGCCAGGCATGGAAACCGGCGGTATTGATTTCCGTGGCGGTTTCCCAGGCAACGTCCACACAGCCGTCTGAAGCCGTGGCCGTAAACGATGCCAGTGTTATGGCCAAAGGTGCATCAGTTCCGCCCAGTACATATTCAGTGCCGGTCTCAAGGGTTTTGGTCAGGGTGCCGCCAAGGCCAGTGATCAGCGTTGCTTGGGAATCCGTCCATGTTCCAAAGCAATAATCCGGCCGACGGGCCAGCCCGATTTTGGAATCGTCCACCGGCACGCTCGGGTTGCCGTTATAATAATAGGTGACGTCATAGGTTTTAGGCGTATTGAGCCAGTCCGTGACAAATACTCCCCAATACCGGTAATAATCAACAGATGACCAGTATACAGGTGGCAACGCCGGGGGCAAATCCTCTGGCGGTGTCAGGCCGTTAGGGGTCTGGTAATCATAATAGGTATCCTCCCACATATCCGGCGGATACACCGGAGCTTCATCCAGGCGGTAAATCTGAATGCCTGAAAACGTTCCGGTCCATGTGCCATTATTTTGCGCACCAAACATGTAATCTCCATCTGAATGGGCCAGTTGAGCGGAAACTGTATTGGTAACAACGCCGTCGTAATAATCATAGGCGCTGTCATCGCCGATGGGGGCCGAGGAACAGACCCTCGCATCCCGGATGTCATCACCCGCGTTGGATCCGAAAGCGAACATGGCCCCGTCATTGTTGTTGACGGTATAATCCGGACAAGTGGTGCTGTCCGTCTCGTCGTCAAACCGCCAGTTGCCCGTAAGACCTGCTTCCGATCCGGTCAGTTTCTGGCACATGGTATTGCGAATGGCGATCTGGTTTCTGGCTATATTCCAGATCCGGACTTCGTCGACCTGACCCTGAAAATATGTTGGCGTGATAGCCTGCATGCCAACACGGATGGCTTCATCATTGATTGTCGCCGCATTGTCGAGAATACCGGCACCTGAGATAGTTGCGTCTTGCGCACCATTGATGTAAATGGTCATCGAATCGATGTTTGCAGCGGTGTTATCGTTTTCCCACACGCAGGCAATATGATACCATTTTCCTGTAGTCAGATCCGCTGTGCCAAGCAAAGAATAAACACCGCCAGCCGTATTGCCGACCGCAAATCCGATCTTGGCGCTGGTGCCGCCGGTAAACACAGCGCCTCCGGCCAGTCCAAACCCGTAACATATATTGTTGATGGCGCTGGTTCCCTTTAAGACAATGCCGGCATCCGCCATAAGGACATCCGGATAGATCCATGCTTCCAGAGTTCCAGAATCATTCAGATCCAGGGTGTTGGTGACGGTATCATCAGGAACGGATACATATCCCGTCCCGTCATATTGGATGGCGTTTCTCGGATCCACATTTTTTCCCAGAATATATTCCGTGCCGGACATCAACGGCCGGGTCAGGGTGTTAAGCCCGGTATCCCGGTTGGGAAGGGTGATATCCAGATGGCTCCAGGGCGCACAGCCCTGATGCCGGTACATCAGATCAAGACCCGCCTCATCCCCGATGCCCGCATCATTATAAGTATAGGTCACGGAATAAGTGGGGAGGTCGCCGCCGGTGACAAACACGCCAAAATAGCCCCGGTCGCCGAAAAGCCTCGTATTGAGGGGGGCGTTGCCGGTCTCCGGCGCATCATTCACCCGGTACACCTGAAGGCCGGATTTATAGGGGGGACTGGCAGCGGGATTGTCGTCCCAGGCCCCGCCGTCGCCCGTCACGGTGAGGGTTTCGCCGCCCGCCGCCAGGGAGGTGGAAAAATCGCCAAAGGCGCTGCCGGTATAATCCGGGGGCGCACTCTCATCCCCCACCGGGGCCTCTGAGCATACCCGAAAGGCGGCGGTGGTGTCGCCGTCATTCCCGTTTCCTGAAGCGTCCACGGCCACGGTCCCCGTTCCCTCATTATACTGGAGATAACAGACCAGGTTAGCGGCCGGCAATGTCAGGGTCCGGCACATATCGTTTTGAATGTCCCCTTGCGCCCGCGCCGTATCCCACAACCGGAATTCCTCAATCACCCCGAAATACTGGCCATTGCTGGGGGTGGCCACAATGGTCTGCTGGCCCAGCATCAGGTCTTCGTCGTTTGTTATGGCGGCGGAAGCGGGGCCGGGTTTTTCCAGTATGCCGTTAATATAGATATTCATGCCCGCGCCGTTCCAGGTGCAGGCCACATGATACCATTTTCCCGGCGATAACGTATACCCATCCGCCACCAGCACGGTCCCGCCAACCCGAAATCCGATATTCTGAGCTGTGCCTTCGATGGGCGAATTGTCAAATACCGTTCCGCCCGCAAGTCCGAATCCATAACAGGCATTAGCCAGACCCGCGGTGGTTCCCTTCATCACGATTCCGGCGTCCACATCACTATTTGTGCAGGATGTGGCCTGAATCCACGCCTCGATAGTGCCGGATGCGGTCAGATCCAGGCTATTGTTTATGTTCCGGTCCGGCACGGAAACATTGAAATCACCCGGCAGGCAGGCGCTGCTGCATGCCGTGCAGGATGGATTTTCGAATTTAATGGCCCCGGGAGCAGCCGCGCTGATCTCGTTGGTACAGGATGCAATATTATCACCGGTTCCGGGATCAAAAATATCGGATGCTACTTCGGCTGTGTTCGCCTCTGGAATAAACGCCGGGGCGACACTCGCAAAAATCCGGATCACATGGGAATCTCCCGGAGCCATGTCACCCAATGGCAAGGTGTTTAACACGGGCCAGGGGGTCAATACCCCGGCATCGATAATATAATGAAAATTGCTTAAACCTGCCGCGATCAGCGAAATGAAATCGTCTGTTAATGCGGTATTGACAGCAGTACCCGGGCCGTTGTTGGTCACCGTGATAAAAAAAGCCATTTGATCGGTTCCATCCGCAAACAAGGTGGAACAGATTTTGGTAATCTCCAGATCGGCATTCCCGTTCACCTGATCTGCGAAATTGACGACGCCGTCCGGCGGCAACGTGACCGATATATCATTGGTGAGGGGCGGGGATGTATAATATAGCGGATCGGTTTCCACCACATGATAGGTGCCGGGTGAGAGCGTCATAAACGTGAAGGTGCCGTCACCGGCGGTGGTTGTTCCGTACAGCAACACAAGAAACGCGTCATACAATTCCACCGTCACTCCGGAAAGTCCCAATTCTCCGCCGTCCTGCGTGCCGTTCCCGGCTGGGTCAAATCACCATCCGTTTGCTGGTGGGTGTCGTTTATCCCGTCTGTATTGCTGTCATAAAAAACGGTGGCCTGGTTGCTGACCTGGACCACGCCGGCTGGTGCCGGATTGTCCACCTGCACACGAAAGGTAATGGTTATCTGGGTGTGGGCAGGTATGCTGATGCCAGTAATAGTCAGGACCGGCGTCTCCGACGCGACGGTTCCGGTGGTGGTGGTGACGCTCCCTGCAATATAGGTTGTATTGTTCGGGATCGCATCCGTAAACTCGATTCCGTTGCCGTCAAACCCGCTTTCATTATGAATCTCAATGGTATACAGCAAGATGTCCCCAGGCAGCAGGTTCCCGCCGTTCACATCCGTGGCGATCTTGGTGCCGAAACCATGGGCCGTGCCCCCGATGGTTAGGTTTGTCGTCTGCCTGCCCGCGGTGGTGAGGTCGCTGTCCGTGAGCATGGTGGCGTCATTCGTCAAATCCCCGTCAGAGTCGTAAAACACGGTGCCCTGGTTTGAAATCACCGTCCCTAAAGGTGTTCCGCCATTTACTGTCACATCAAAGGTTATGACGATTAACGCGCCCACATTGACATCACCGCTCCACTCGATTTCCCCGGTTCCACCATTGTATGACGCCGCACCGCTTGTGGCTGCCACGCTCAATGCCACGTAAGTTGTATTGGCTGGAATGGCGTCAGTAAACGCCACCCCGGTAGCGTTCTCATTGCCTGTGTTGCGAATTTTCACGTTGTAGCGAAGTGTATCTCCGGGTGTTATGGCTTGATTACCGTCCGCATCAATTTGCAATGCCGCGCTTTTGGTGGTCTGGTCGAAATTGGGTCCCGCAGTCACCGGAATGATGGTGGGCTGCTCCCCGGCCGCTACCGTATCGCCATCCGTGGACAGGAGGCTGTCGTTGATTCCGTCGCCGTCGCTGTCGTAAAAAACCGTGCCCTGATTGCTGATCTGGGTCACGCCGGCTGGCAGCGGGCTCGCCACCTGCACACGAAAAGTGACCGTTACCTGGCTGTGGGCGGCGATATTGATCCCGGTGATATCCAGAACCGGCGTCTCCGTCACAATGGTGCTGCCGGGCGGTACGGATACGCTTCCTGGGATATATGTTGTATTATTCGGGATCGCGTCCGAAAATTCAATTCCGTTGATGGCAAACCCGCTCTGATTTTCCCCTACGATGGTATAGAGCAGCGTATCACCGGGCACCAGGTTTCCGCCGTTTTCATCCAGGACGCTCTTGAGCGCGAAACCCTGGAGTACTCCTCCAGCAGTAACGTCCGTCGTCTGTCTGCCCGGATTGGTCAGATTTCCGTCCGTGAGCATGGTGCTGTCGTTTGACCCGTTATTATCTGAATCATAGGACACGGTTCCCTGGTTTGAAATGACCGTCCCGACGGTGATTCCTGTATTGACGGTCACATCAAAGGTAATGGTCACCGAATCGCCCGCATTGACATCCCCGTCCCATTCGATCTGCCCAACGTCGGTGATGGTTCCGTCGGACGCTGCTGCGCTTCCGGCCACATAAGTGGTGTTGGCCGGAAAAGGATCCGTAAATGCCACATTCACGGCATTCTGATTGCCCGTATTCGGAATCTCCACCGTATACTGAAGGGTATCGCCGGGCGTCACCGCCCCATCGGCGTCCGCATCCACAAGCAGCGCCACGCTCTTGGTGGTCTGATCAAAATTGGGCCCAGCGGTCACCGGCAGGATGGTGGCCTGATTCCCGGGGGTTACCGTATCGCCATCGGTCAAGTAGATGGTGTCGTTGGTTCCGTCGCCGTTGCTGTCGCAAAAAACGCTGCCCTGGTTGCTGATCTGGGTCACCCCGGCTGCCAGTGGACTGTCCACCAGCACCCGAAACGTGATGGTATGCAGAGAGTGGGCCGGGCAGTTAATTCCAGTGATATGCAGTGTCGGCGTCTCCGTCACGATGGTGCTGCCGAGGGGCGCGGTGGCGCTCCCCGGGATATACGTTGTATTATTCGGGGTAGCATCTGCAAACTCGGTTCCGCTGACAGCATATCCACTCAGATTCTTCATGACGATGGTATATAACAAGGTGTCTCCGGGCTCCAGGTTCCCGCCGTTTTCATCCAAAACGCTTTTTTCATCCAAACCATACGGCATGCCTCCGGTGGTGATGTTTGTGGGTTGTCTGCCCGGACCGGCAAGGTCGCTGTCGGTGAGCATGGTGCTGTCGTTTGACCCGTTATTGTCGGAATCATAGGACACGGTTCCCTGGTTTGAAATGACCGTCCCGACGGTGATCCCTGTATTGACGGTCACGTCAAACGTAATGGTCACCGAATTCCCCCCATCGACATCTCCGTTCCATTCAATCTGGCCCAGCCCGGCATTGTATGACGCCGTCCCGCTGGTGGCTGTCACGCTCAGATTCACATAGGCCGTGCTCACAGGAATAACGTCAACGAACGCTACCCCTGCGGCATCCTGATTCCCGGTATTCGGAATCACCACCGTATAACGGAGGGTATCATCCGGCGTTACCGCTCCATCCATGTCCGCATCAACCTGTAAAGCCACGCTTTTGGTTGTCTGGCTGAAATTGGGCCCTGAGGTGACCGGCATGATGGTGGGCTGAGGTCCCGGCGTTACTGTATCGCCATCGGTCAATTGGGTGATGTCGTTCCCTCCGTTGCCGTCGCTGTCATAATACGTGGTGCCCTGGTTGCTGATCTGGGTCACACCGACGCCCAGGGGATTATCCAACTGTACGCGGAAAGTGACGGTTGCCTGGCTGTGGGCGGCCACATTGATCCCGGTGATGTCAAGGGTCGGCGATTCCGTCAGGATGGTGCTGCCCAAAGGCGCGGTGGCGCTTGCGGCAATGTAAGCCGTGTCGGCCGGCATCGCATCCGTAAACTGCGCGCCGCTGAGACTGGCGTGGCCCGGGTTTTGCATATTGACGGTATATAGCAGGATATCCCCGGGCTCCAGGTTTCCACCATTCTCATCCGTCACGGCCTTTGTAATGTTGAGCGTTATTGTGGAGGTCGCAAAGACGGCGGTCAGGGTCATGTCGCTGGTTGCAGCGGTCACGGTCAAGGGGTTACTGATGGAATAATCCACCCCGGCCCTTGTCCATTTGGAAAACACATACCCCGGCGGCGGATTGGCGGTCACGGGTGAGCCGTTTGCGCCATAATGAATCAACTGGGGCGTTGTGCCGGTCAATGTCGCGCCCGGAGTGCCGTCGGTCTGGAAGGTTACGGTGTAAGGAACCAGGCATTCGGCGATGTATGGGGAAACCTTTAGTCCGGCGGTGGTGAAGCTGCCCCCGGCATACAGGGAATTGAAAGTATCCGTCTCAAGGGCATAAACAATATTGTTGGTCCCTGATCCCAGGGCGCTCCAGGTGGAGGCGCCCGTGTTCCATTGGGCGATGCGGTTTCCCGGCGCACCAAGGGCCACCGTAAAATTGCCGCCCACGTAGAGGGTGGCGCTGGTTGCATCAAACGCCAAAGCATAAACCGTATTGTTGCTTATCCCTGATCCCAGGGCGCTCCAGGTGGAGGCGCCTATGTCCCACTGAATGATACGGTCCCCCGGCGCACCCAGCGCAGCCGTAAAATTCCCCCCCGCATAAAGGATGGTTTCCGATCCGTTTAACGCCAATGCGTAAACGGTGTTGTTGCTTACTCCTGTTCCCAGGGCGATCCAGGCCGCCCCGTCCCATTGGGCGACACGGTTGGTGTTTGCAACTCCCCCGGCGCTGGTAAAATTGCCCCCTGCATAAAGGATGGTTCCAGCGGTATTGAGCGCCAATGCATAAACAGTGTTGTTGTTGATGCCGGTTCCCAGGGCGTTCCAGGCTGCTCCGTCCCACCGGACGATGCGATCGCCCTGAGCGCTCCCTGCGTTGGTAAAAGCGCCGCCCGCATACAGTGAACCGGAGACTGCATCAAACGCCAGCGCACGGACGGTATTGTTCAGTCCGGTGCTTAATGCGCCCCAGGTGGAAGTGCCGGTGTTCCATTGGGCGATACGGAGAGTGTTTGCCACTCCGCCGGCTGAGGCAAAACTGCCCCCCGCATACAAAATGGTTCCGTCGGCATTCAGCGCCAATGCATAAACCGTATTGCTGCTCATCCCGGTTCCCAGGGCGCTCCAGACCGTTCCGTTCCATCTTGCCACCCGATTCGCCGTCGCCCCCCCGGCGTTGGTGAATGATCCGCCCGCGTAAAGAAGACCGGCTGGCGCATCCACCGCAATGGCATAAACCGTATTGTTGATTTTGGCCCCCAGGAGGCTCCAGGCCGCCCCGTCCCACCCGGCGATCCGGTTTACCCGCAAACCTCCGGCGGTGGTGAAGCTGCCCCCGGCATACAGGGTTCCCGCGGCATTGAGCGTCAGGGCGTATACAGTATTGTTCATGCCGGTTCCCAAGGCGCTCCAGGCCGCCCCGTCCCACCCGGCGATATAATTGCCCGGCGACCCGCCGGCAGTGGTGAACGTTCCCCCTGCATAAAGGGTTGTACCGGCGGCATTTAATGCCAATGCATAAATAATTCCATTATTTATCACCCCAACACCGCCAAGCGCACTCCAGGCGGCTCCATTCCATTGGGCGGCACGAAGGGCCGCAACACCTCCGGCGGTGGTGAAAGCGCCCCCGGCATAGACCGTGCCGGCGGCATTGACCGCAAGGGCCCATACGGTATTGTCCATCCCGGTTCCCATGCCGCTCCAGGTGGAAGTGGCGGTGTCCCATTGGGCCATGCGATTGCCCGGCGACCCTCCGGCAGAGGTGAACGTGCCTCCCGCATAGAGGGTCGTAGCGGCTGAATTGAACGCCAACGCATAAACAATGCCATTGTTTATCGCTCCAACACCGCCAAGTGCACTCCAAGTTGATAAGGCCGTATTCCATCGGGCGACACGAAGGGCCGCACCGCCGCCGGCAGTTGTAAAACTGCCCCCCGCATACAGAAAACCAGTGGCGGCATCAAGAGTCAACGCCCGAACGGCGCCGTTCACCCCGGTTCCCATTGCGCTCCAAGTGGAAGCGCCGATATCCCATTGGGCGATGTAGTTGCCCGGAGCGCCGAGGGCGGTTGTAAAACTGCCTCCCGCATAGAGCCGGGTACCGGCGGCATTCAAGGCCAAGGCATAAACGGTGCCGTTGCTGATGCCCGCGCCTAATGCGTTCCAGTTTGTTCCATCCCACCGGGCGACGCGGGTTATGGTAGACCCGCTGACCGTGGTGAATGATCCGCCGATGAATATGCTCCCCGGAAAGGTCGCAATGGCATATACACCCCCGTTTCCAGCGCCGGATGTCTGGTTCAGACTCAACCAGTCCGCATCTGCGATGGTGGGGTCGATACGCACCGGATAGACGGCATGGGTGTCGTCCACTTCTATATCCATTCCGGAACCATCGGTTTCCTGCACCCGGAATTGTGCCGAAAGCGCCTTGCCGGAGGCGTCCGTGACATGAAGCCGATTGTAAACCAGCTCCCGGCGGGAAGCGGTCATGGTGAGGGCCACGCCATCATTTGATGCGGCGGCGGTTGCGCCGGAAAGGGAAAGGTGAAGGGAAAGAACCCCCGAACCTTCGGGCCGGGCGGGGATGATAAAATCCTGGCGGATCCCGTCGGCGCTTGAGGAATATTCTTCCATAATCCCCGGACGGGAAAATCTTGCTTTCCCGGAATTTACCGTCACCTCGCCTTTGTCTGAAAAATTCATCACACGAGCACCGTTCCGGCTGATTCCGGAGGCTTTTACCATAAACCGGCCGTCGGGTGCGTCTTCTGCCGTGGATGTTACGGAAAGCCCTTCAGCAGTCACTTCGCCTTCCAGCCGCTGGAGCAGACATTCGAGATTCGCCCCCGCGTCCGTGGCGGTAATGCCAATGCCCCGCCCCCCCGCCTGTTCCGTGGCTTTGGCCCCCAGCCCGGACCAGGGAATAGCATGGCCGGATGATGAAGCGGCCTGAATGGATTCATTTTGTAATAAACCCTTACCGGATAATTGATCGGCCGATACCATCAATGGTGACGGAACTGAAATCAGCATAAGGCAAAACAGGAAACCCAAGGTTTTAATATATGAAACCATTGTATATTTTTCCCGCATTTTGAATATCCTTTTGAATTCCATATTTTTTTAATATTGTTGGTCAACCAATGCCGTTCACACTAAAGAGGCAGGAAACGTTTCGGGTAAAGGCGCTTGTAACTTGAATCGATGAAAATCACCGGGAGGGAAGGGCATGCCGCCGGAATCCGGCTTTTTTCCGTTTCGGTTCATGGAGTTTGTATCATATCGGTAAATATTTTAATCTTCAACCGAATTGTGACATGGCAACGGATGATGACCGGTTTGAGGCAGGGGCGGCGTTCCGTGTTTGACAGGGGGTGAATAATCCATTAAGAAGCTTGTTTATAACTATTTAATCACACAATAGAATTGAATAACAGGCGGAATAACAATGACCATATCCCATGAGAAAGCGGCAACGGAATGGAAATCACCGGAAACCATCCGGACGGATATCCTGGAACCCATGAATTATGCTTATCACTCCACGCGGGACATTCACATCACCATCCGGCAGCCGGAATACTCATCCGTGTGTCCCATGACCGGGTTGCCGGATGTGGGATGCATCACCATTGACTATGTGCCGGGTAAAACCATTATCGAGCTGAAATCATTGAAATATTACCTGCTTCAGTACCGGAATGTGGGGATTTTTTATGAAAATATCGTGAACCGGATTCTGGACGACCTGGTGGAGGTGCTGCGGCCTAAATATATGACGGTTAGCGGAAATTTTACGGCCCGGGGCGGGATTACGTCTACGGTTGTGGCGGAATATTCGGCAGGGGATTAGCGTGCCGGAAGCAAGGGTAATTTACAATAGCCTGTTATGGCGGTGCTTTTTTCCGCAACAATTGCAAATGTGACAATGCTCGGATAATTTTTGAAAGATATATTGCGTTTGACATTTGATTTAATTTTTCTTACCATGCCAGCATCGATTAAAAAAAGGGGGTGTGTGTATGCAAACCACAATTTCAAGCAAATATCAGGTTGTCATTCCAAAGCCGGTCCGAGAACATCTTGACTTAAAGCCCAAACAGAGGCTGACAGTAATTGAAAAAGACAAGATGCTGATACTGATACCTCAGTCATCGCTTGAGACGCTGAGAGGCGTTGCCGCAGGCGCAACCACTGATGATTACAGGGAAAAGAAGGATCGTCGCGGATGATTATCGTTGATTCCTGTGGATGGCTGGAATGGTTTACCGATGGAAAACTGGCTGATGAATATAAAATGTATCTCACGAATGGGGAAAACATCTTAATTCCCGCGATCATTCTTTTTGAGGTTTATAAGATTTTAAAAAGGGAGGCCGGGGAGGAAAAGGCGCTGCTCGCCGTTGGATACATGAAAAATTCTCCGGTCATTCCGTTTGACGAAATCCTTGCCCTGGCGGCTGCGGATATTTCGTTACAGGAAGGTTTAGCAATGGCTGATGCCATTATTGTTGCGGCCGCACGCGCCAACAACTGCAAAATCGTCACCTCGGATGCAGACCTCAAAGGTCAGCCCAATGTGATTTATATTCCCAAAAATTGAAAATTTTGGATTGGGGACTGAAGCAAATCCGACAGAAGCGTAGGCCGGGATTCTTTCCCGGCAATAGGTGTACAATAGCTTGTTATAATAGCGCTTTTCCCCGCAGCAATCGCACCAGTTTTTCCGCCTTTTCATCCGGCGTTCCATCCAGAATCAATCCGGCCCGCTTTTTTTCCGGGAACCCATAAGCAACCGTTCGGCTTCGGGATTCGGGTTGTATCAGCGAGTCCACCGGAATGACCTGTATCCGTGATGCATCGGCCCGGAGCAGTTTGGAAAGGGCCGGGTATCGGGGCTCATTGATCCCGCTCTGAATGGTCAGCAGGGCTGGAAGCCGGATATCCATCATAGCGGTGACGCCGCCTTCCAGTTCCCGCTCGACGGAGACGATTCCCGCTTCAGGGTTTAGCGATTCATGAATCACGGCCGTGGTCCAGGGAATCGACAGCCGCCGGGCCAGCATGGGCCCCATTTGAAACTGCATCATATCTTCGGACATGATGCCGCAGAAAATCAGATCCCAAGCTTTTTCGCAGGCGATCAGGGTAATGCACCCGGAGACAGCCGCCGCATCGCAGGAACGATGGTAATCGCAAAGGACATGGATGCCGTTGTCGGCCCCCATGCCGATGGCCCGTTTGATGGTTTTGCGGGCAGGCTCCGGCCCCATCGTGACCACCGTCACCACTGTATCCGGATATGTTTCTTTTATTAAAACAGCCTCTTCCATTGCAAACTCATCATAGTGATTCATCTTGAACTCTGTGCTGTCATCCACCATGACCACAGGCGAACCGCCCTCCACGCTGATCACTTGTTCCGGATCTGGAACTGCTTTGATGCAAACAAGAATGTTCATGATTCATAAATTCCGTAAAAATTTTGTCAGGCGCTGAATGCGGTATCTGATCGCATTCTAATTCTTTGGGCGCACAGGTCAAGATAAAAAAGAACGATCGTTCGTTTTATGTTGACTTCATCAACCGCCGGGGGTATTTTTGAACAAAATGCCGATCTGTCCGGTCATGCCGTATATTCAATTAACGGGTCAAGCGTAGCCATAAGGGGGAGGATGCTATGGATTTTGCCGTATCTGATAAAATGAAGACGATTCTTGAAATGGTCAATGAATTTGTCGACAAAGAATTGATTCCCCTTGAGCCGGCTTTTGCCGCCACCAGCTTTAAGGAAATGCTGCCCGTCCTGAAGGAAAAACAGAAAAAAGTCAAACAGATGGAACTCTGGGCCCCGAACTTCCCGAAAGATTGCGGCGGGCTGGGCCTGTCCCTGGTGGATCACGGACTCTTGTCCGAGGCCTTGGGCAGAACCCCGCTGGGTCATTATGTGTTCTGGTGCCAGGCCCCGGATGCGGGCAATGTGGAAATTCTGCATCTGCACGGCACACCGGAGCAAAAGGAAAAATACTTGAAGCCACTGGTGGCAGGCAGTATCCGGAGCTGTTTTTCCATGACCGAGGTGGACATGCCCGGTTCCAATCCCGTGCTGCTGGAAACCACGGCAGTGAAAGACGGGGATGATTATGTCATCAATGGGCACAAATGGTATACCTCGTCGGCGGATGGCTCGGATTTCGCCATTGTCATGGCCGTTACCAACCCGGAAGCCCCGGAGTACATGCAGGCCAGCATGATTATCGTGCCCACAAACACGCCCGGCTTCAACTTAGTGCGCAATATTCCGGTGATGGGGCACGCAGGGGATGATTATTTCAGCCATGGGGAAATCCTCTACCAGTCCTGCCGGGTGCCGCAGGCCAACCGGCTGGGGCCTGAAGGATACGGATTCATCATGGCCCAGGAGCGGCTGGGACCGGGGCGGATCCATCACTGTATGCGGTGGCTCGGCATCTGCAAACGGTCTTTTGAGTTGATGTGCCGGCGGGCCAACAGCCGAAAAATCACCCGGGACGGCAAACCCCTGGCATCCCGGCAGATTATCCAGCAATGGGTGGCGGAGTCGGCGGCGGAGATTCAGGCGGCCCGGCTCATGACCCTGCATGCTGCCTGGCGCATCGACAATGAAGGCACAAAGGCGGCCCGTGATGACATTTCCATGATTAAATTCGTGGTGGCCAACACCATGCAGCGGGTGGTGGACCGGGCGCTTCAGGTCCACGGTGGCCTGGGCATGACCGACGACACCATCCTTGCCTTTTATTTCCGTCACGAGCGGGCGGCCCGCATCTATGACGGGGCGGACGAAGTCCACAAGGTGTCGCTGGCCCGGCGGCTGCTCAAACAATATCCATAAAGGAATCGCAATATCCCATGACATTTGATGAATTCAAACAGATGGCCCTGATTTCCATGGAGGAGATCTGCCTTGAGATATTCAGGGAAAACCCGTCGTCCATTAAAATCAAAAAACAGGCGGTGGCGGTGAAAAACCTGGCCAAGATCTTTGACACCGCCCTGGCCTTAAGCAATGAAAAAGGCTTCCAATCCATGAGTTTACGGGATTTGAGCCGGACCTCAAAAATGAGCATGGGGGCCTTGTATTCTTATTTTACCAGCAAGGAAGAACTGCTGGAAATGCTCCAGAACCAGGGCCGCCGCCTGACCCGAAAGGTGCTGTCCAGCCAGATCGACGTGAGCGCAGGACCGGAGGAGATGCTCCGCATGGCCATCCGGACCCATCTTTATCTCACCGAAGTGATGCAGAAATGGTTTTATTTCTCCTATATGGAGACCAAAAATCTGGAAAAAACCCATCAGAAGAGATCCATTGAAAGCGAGCTGGAAACCGAGCAGGTGTTTATTGATATTCTGGAAGCCGGCAACCGGGAAAAGGTATTTGACGTGGCCCGGCCAATCCTGACCGCATCGGTGATCAAAGCCATGCTCCAGGACTGGTATGTGAAACGGTGGAAGTACGCCCGCCGGCAGGTTTCCGTTGAGGAATACGCGGAATTTATTATCGACTTTGTTGAATCAGCGGTTAAAAAAAGAAACAATTGAAAATAATGGAGGTGGCGATGGCCATTGTGGATGAACCTGCGGACATCAGGGAAGGGGAAGAGCTGAACAATTCCGCAGTGGAGCAGTTTTTAAGGGATACGGTGCCGGGGCTTTCCGGCTCGTTCTCCATCAAGCAGTTTCCCAGCGGATTTTCCAACCTGACCTATTTTATCAGTGTGGGGGACCGGAATATGGTGCTGCGGCGGCCTCCCATCGGCAAAAAAGCCAAAACCGCCCATGACATGAATCGGGAATATAAGATTTTGAGCGCTCTGCACCCGGTGTTTCCGTATTGCCCGAGGCCCCTGGCCTATACGGAGGACGAGAACGTCATGGGGTGTCCGTTTTATGTGATGGAACGGATTCCGGGGATTATTCTGCGGAAAAATATTCCCAAAGAAATGAATTTTTCAACAGATCACGCCCGCATCCTGTGCGAAAACATGATTGATCTTCAGCACCGGCTGCACACCCTGGATTATAAGGCCATTGGGCTTGCGGATTTCGGCAAACCCGAAGGTTATGTCCGGCGTCAGGTGGAAGGGTGGAGCAAACGCTACCGGGACGCCCGGACCCCGGATGTGCCGGATTTCGAATCCGTCATGGGGTGGCTGGACGCGAACCAGCCTGCGGATTCGGCGAGCCCCGGCATTATTCACAATGATTATAAATTCGACAACTTGGTCTTAAATCCGGACCGGCCTGCTGAGATCACCGGCGTTCTGGACTGGGAAATGGCCACCATCGGGGATCCGCTGATGGATCTTGGCTCATCCTTGGGCTACTGGATCAATGCGGACGATTCGGAAGAGGCGTTGATGATTCGGATGATGCCCACCAATGCGCCGGGCATGATGACCCGGAAAGAACTGGTGGAAAGGTATGGCGAGATATCCGGGAAACCCACTCACAATTTTGATTTTTATTATTGTTTCGGGCTGTTCCGGCTCGCGGTCATCGCCCAGCAGATCTATTACCGGTTTTATCATGGCCAGACAAAGGACAAACGCTTCGCCCAGCTTGTGTTCGCCGTGGTGATCCTGGAAAAAGCGGCCCAGCGGGTGGTGGCGGGCGGCGGCTGGTAAGCGGCAATAACGTTAACATTATATATAAAGGATATCCCCAATGGAAAAACTGATTTACCGGACGGAAAATCACATCGGCTTTCTCACCTTAAACCGGTGGGACAAATACAATGCTTTTGACGGGCAGATGATTGAGGAATTTGAGGCATTCTGGCGGGAGCGCCGGTATGATGAGAGCGTTCGGGTCATTGTTCTGGATGGCGGCGGAGCCAAGGGGTTTTGCGCGGGACTGGACATGGAAACACACGGTCCGCAATTGTTTGAAGCGCCGCCGACAGCCGCATACAACGGCCAGGCCCGCATGTCCCGGCTGCTTTTGGCCATGCGGCAGGCGCCCCAGCCCATCATTTCATGCGTACACGGCGCGGCGTCCGGGTTCGGGTTTTCCCTGGCCATGGCTTCCGATATCCGGATTTTGGCGGAAAAATCCCGGTTCAATGCCGCGTATATCAATATCGGACTGGGGGGCGCGGACATGGCGTCGAGTTATTTTCTGCCACGGTTGATCGGGGCCGGCCGGGCCAATGAATTTTTGCTCACCGGCAACTGGATGAGCGCGGAAGACGCCATGAATTTAGGTTTTGCGAGCCGCCTGGTGCCCAAAGAAGATATGATGAAAACCGCCGTGGAGCTGGCGACGGTCATGGTCGGCAAAACACCCCTGGCCCTGTGCATGACCAAGGAGGCGATTAACGTCAATATGGATGCCGGGGGACTGGAAGCGGTGCTGCAAATGGAAGACCGGAATCAGATGATGGTGATGTATTCGCTGAAGATAGGGGCCAAGTAGGGTGGATTGAGCTTCGCGTAATCCTTCCGCAAGCAAGGAGAACAGGGAGAAAAATGCCATGCTCTTCTGGCGGGGGATGCCCATTGCGATGCGGCCCCGGGCCTGACGGTTTCCGTGGATCACGGGGGCAAACTGTCTGAGCGGGTAGAAGTCAACAAATCTGCCCCTGACGATAAACAGGATCGGCGAAACCAAACCCGGCAATCCATTATATAAAGCGAGTTTTTGCCCACGCCACGGCAACCGTCAGGTCCGGGGAGCTTTCCGCATCGCGGGGCTGGGTTCTTTTGTTACTTTTCTTGCCCACCAAGAAAAGTAAAAGGGAAAAATGTCGGTTAATTAGGTAAGGTGTCCCCGGAATTCCGAATTTCAGGAGAAATTCTTTCTTATGGCACCGATGAGTGATGTGCCATACATAACCGGGAAGATGATGTCTATTCGCACGAGCCATTTATAATGCCGTAATACCGCCGATTGATTTAATGGAGGAATACCGGGCTTGATTGTTGAACTTGCTTATAACCACTTTTTTACCGCCAAAAAGTGGGGGCTAAGACCTTAAATGACCCCTCTTTTAACACTTATTGCATTAATTTTCAATTACTTAATTTGGTCCGACAAGAAGTCCATGCTCTATCATCATCAATGAGTCAAGGGCAGACGTGACCCCAGTTTCATTCCCATAGACAAGAATTTATTTAATTATCGAAAGATTACACAAGATATTTGGCTTAAATTCACCTATTTCAATAATTTTATCTCTTTGAAGGGCCATCATTTTTCCATCAGGAGAAAGCGAAACATTATATATATTCGGCTTGTTTTCAAACCAACAAATCTGCCATTTATTAATATCATATATTTCAGTTGACCGACATTCTGTCCATGCAAGTCTTCCACTAAATTCATATTTAACTATTAAATAATCTCCATCCAAATTAAATTTTATATAATCGCCTATCCATCCACCATAAATCGATGGTCTTGGATTTCTTTCAGAATTAATTTCTGAAACTAAAGTGTTGGGAGAATCAATGGAATATATTCTTACCCGCCGACTTCCAAGATCTGTGCATGCAAGCCATCTTCTATCGTCATTATAATCAATCTGTGTTGCAACAAATTTATAGTCGAATCTGCTATAATAGGATTCATCAATTTCCTTTGGTTCAGAATAGCTTATTTCACGTAAAATACCCCCATCATTTTGTGAGATAATATATGCTTTATAGGCACCTGCAACCAGAATACATTGTTCGTTATCAAAATCGATAAATCGAATAATCCCGATATTTGTATCGCTTAGACGTTTTTCCCAAACCAATTGATTATTTATAAGATTCCATAACTCAATTTTACAATTAATTTTTGTTATTTCATGATTTTCTTTTCCTTTAACAACAAAATCCATTCCAGCGGAAAATGTCCATGCAGACGCATCTTTAATATAATTAGCAAATTGTTGCGGATATAATGTATTGGGAAATTTATTAGCGTAGGGTTCTGTCAACTCATTTTTATCATTCACTGCCTGAATAATTTTCCCATCAAAATTTATGATGATATTTTTCCCTAATCTCATATCATATCTTTCAAAAAATGATTCCTGATAGATATTTTCTGAGGGCAGTGATAATGACCAAACCAGAATAATATTCGCACGATCAGCGGGAAACTCGATTTTAGTGTAGGGTTCATATAATGACCCTGAAAGGTCAACCTTTACGCACCCGTTGACCCACTCCGGATTATCTTTTATGCAGCTAACTTGTTTGTCACGACAAAAAAAACATTCCGAGGAAAAACATAAATGGCTACACGATTGCAGAAAAATCGCAGTTATAAACAATCCTAAAATAATATAAAGGCGATATATCTTTCTTAAAAGATAGGCTCTATTTTGAGATCTCATAACGGATTTTATTTTATCCCTTTTTGTTAATAGTTATCCTTCGGATCTAAAGATGGGGGGAATTTTAGGGACGGTCCTGCATAATGGCATAAGTCTCATTTTGTAGAGACAATTCGGTCTGCTTCTGGCGGTCTACACTCTTTTTTTAGTCTTGCCCATCTCTTATGAAAGACTCAAAATACGAGTCCATCAACCCCCCGGCCTCCTCCAGGGTTCTGATTTTGGTGATGGATTCCCGGAACCGGCTGGCGCCTGGCAGCCCCTTGACCAGCCAGGTCAGGCGGGAGCGCATCATGCGGCAGGCGGTAAGCTCCCCGAAATAGGCCACGGATGCGGCGGCGAACGCTTTCATGGCGGAAAACCGCTGGTCCAGGGTAACAGCCGCATATCTTCCATGTGTTCGCAGATCCTGAATTTGTGAGAAAATCCAAGGATTGCCCATGGCAGCCCGGCCCACCATCACCCCGTCGCATCCGGTCCGGGTAAGCATGCGGATGGCGTCTTCCGGCCGCACGATATCCCCGTTGCCGATCACCGGAACCGAAACCTGGTCTTTGAGCCGGGCGATCAAAGACCAGTCGGACGTGCCGGTAAACCCCTGAGTGGCGGTCCGGGGGTGCAGGGTGATGGCATCCACCCCGCAATCTTCCGCGATCCGGGAGATATCAAGCGCCCCTTTGCCGGACGGCTCCCAGCCGCTGCGGATTTTGATGGTGAGCGGAATGCGGATGGCCTGTCGAACCCTCGTGAATATCTCCCGCGCCCTTTCCGGATCTTTCATCAGGGCCGAGCCTGCCCCGCCTTTCAGGATCTTTTTAACCGAACACCCGCAATTAATATCGATAATATCCGCGCCGGCATCCGCCGCCATGACTGCGGCATCCGCCATGATGGCCGGGTCCGCGCCGAACAACTGAAATGAAATGGGTTGTTCATCTGCGCCGCTTGTCAGCATGTTCCGGGTTTTCCCGGAACCATAAATCAGGCCGTTGGCGCTGATCATCTCGCTGCATACCAGACCGCACCCGGCTTCACGGACGATCCGCCGGAACGGCAGGTTGGTGATGCCGGCAAGGGGTGCCAGAACGGTCATGTTGTCTATCTGTATGTTTCCGATTTTCATTTTAATTTTGGCTCAAAAAAATTGTCCGCCGCCGGATTGGCATAACAGAACAGGCAATTGTGATAACACGGGTGCTCTTTGTAAATCCCGATATCCGTTGACGCCAGACACCCGCATCCCTGTTTTGTCCGTTGGCCCGCATCTCTTTTAAAACTTAAGCTCCCGCCGAACAGGTCAACCAAAAGCCGGCTGGGGATGCAGGCGCTGGCCGCAACCCCTGAATCCGGCGGCAGGGCCGCCAGCACGTCTTTTTCACAGCAGGTATAGAGTTTCACAGGCGTTGGCGCAAGAATGGCCGCCATTTTATTTAACACCGCCACTTTCCGGTCCATGTCCGGCTCGATAAAGGCAAATTTAGGATAAGGTTTCGGCCGTCGAAGAATTTTGGGGTAATGGTCCATAAAGCTGGTGATGCAGCGCAAAATTCCGATGGATGCCACAAATTCAGCCAGTTTGGAAAAATCGTGAAGGTTATCAATGGTTGATCCATCCGGCAGAGTGTAGAAACAGATGGGGTCAAACCGCCAGGACACGGCTGCCGGGCCAAACGCTTCGCATAAGGCCGCCGTCTGGTTCATGCGTTCGTCAAGGGCCGGGAGGTTGGGCTCCAGAACCGGGGACTCGGAATTGACCGTGAAATTAAAAAACAGGTGATAGCCTTTATCCCGAAGCTGGCCGCCGTATCCGCCGTTGATAAACGGCCCGAAATTCTTGGACCAGAACACAATGGTATGCACATGGTCGGGGGATGCGGGAATAATGGTTTTTTTCTGGTTATAGGGATTGACGGTTTCAAAAAAGCCCGCATCTATCCGATCCATGAACCAGTCCATGTAAAACGCCGGAATGTCGGTGCGGCGGGAAGCGGACAGAACGATTCTGGGGGTCATATCGGTTTTACGTCTTGGGCTTCCGGTCGGACAAGGACACCACTTTAGGCCCGCCCATTTTTTTTGCCGGAGCCGGTTTCTTCCCGGAAGGCGGCGTCTCATCCGGCTTATTCTCCACCGGCGCCACAATCAGTTCCAGCCGCATCCGCTTGCCGCCCATGGTAAATTCGTCCCCGTTGATATAATTGTTTTTTAAAATCCACGACACGGTCTGAAGCGGGATTTGCAGAAGCAGGAGCTTAACGTGATACCAGTCTTTTTTCGCATCCGGGAGAATTTCTTCGACCCGGGCAAAGGAAAACGGCTGGTCTTCATAATATATCAGGACGATATCCTGGGTGGTGGTCATGATGAATCTTCCTGTTAATCGGTGTTTCTCGGCAAAATCAGGGTCCGCAGCCAGTGGCGGAAGGTATTGCCGTTTAAATTGTCCCGGTCGAGCTGATCAATATCCGAGGCCAGCATGGCGGGATCTGAAAACCAGTCCGAGCGCTTGACAAAAGGAATGGCCGGATCCAGGTGTTTGACGATGTGGGCCGGATTTCCGGCGGCGATGACATTGGGGGGGATGGATTGCACCACCACGGAACCGGCCCCCACCACGCTGTTTTCCCCAATATGGACCCCCTTGCAGATGATGGCGGAATCCCCGATCCAGACGTTTTCACTGATATGAACCGGGCCGGGGCTTCCCAGGGAGTGGACCCGGTTGTAAATATCATGCCAGTCGGTATCGGTGATATACACGGAACTTGCGATCATGCAGTTGTCGGCAATGGTGATTTCATCCGCCGAGCTGATGCGGACCCCCGGACAGATCAGGCAGCAGTCGCCGATACTGATTTTCCCTTTGCCCTTTTCCTTGGCCCAGACCGTGAACCGCACCTTGTGATCGGAAGTAGTGATGATGTTGGCGTGCTTGCCAAGGGTGATGGGAGCACCGAAAACTTCAATATTCCAAGGGTTTAAAAATGTAAATCCCTCCCCCATGGCGTCAAGCTGGGGTTTGATGAAATGCCGGGCATACCACTCCTGAAATTTCAGATGGGCTTTTTTAACAACATAAGGCCGGTGGTCTCTTCGCACGACGGGTCTCTTTTTGTCTGAGGATTGTGTCCGGTTATGTCAGCCCGTTTGATGCCCAGAATTCGTGGCTGAACAAATCGGATGCCGGGGACAGATGATACAGGGCGTCGGCGGCCATGATGACCACCCCGTTGGTCCAGGTGATCTTGTCCTCGGGCCAGATGACCATGTCCGGAAAAGTGAAGCCGCACCAGTAGGATCCGTCTTCAAAGGTGCGGCCGCTGATCCATTGAAATACGATCTCCGCAAGCTTCCGGTTTCCCATGCCCGAAAGCGCCAGCACCAGTTCCGATGTTTCCGCGATGGTCACCCAGGGCTGGTCCGACACGCAGCGGATGCCCATGCCTTCCACCACGAATTTCTTCCAGTGCTGATCAATGCGTTTGCGGGCCGCTTCTCCGGTCACGGCCCCGGAGAGCACCGGATAAAACCAGTCCATGGAATACCGGGATTTGGTCATGTTAAACAGATGATACCCGTCCCGGACGGCAATCCCCAGAGCCGCCTTGGCAGCTTCCCATTCGGGTTTTTTCTCACTCAGGACGCCCGCAATAGCCAGGGCGCATTTGAGGCTCATATAGATGGAGCTGGACCCGGTGAGGAGCGCCATGTGATCGACTTCAAGCTCAGGGCTTTTGGCCCAGTAGATTTCCCCGGTGGGGGCCTGGAGGCTGACGGCAAAATCCATGGCCCGGCAGACGACCGGCCACATCCGGTTCAGGAAATCCGTGTCTTTGGTGATGAGATAATAATGGTAGACCCCCACCGCGATATAGGCGGTGATGTTCGTGTCATGGGTCTGATCCAGCGGCTGGCCGTCAAGATAGGACGCATACCAGCTTCCGTCTTCCAGTTGGATGTCCGCCAGCCATTCATAAGCCCGGCGGGCTTCCGGAAAATATCCGCCGATGCAGAGCCCCATGGCCGCCTCAATATGGTCCCAGGGATCGGTTTTGCCCCCTTCGCTCCAGGGGATGTCGCCCGTGTCCTTTTGCAGCCGGGCCAGCAGGGCTGCCAGCAGGTCGATATCCACCGCGATTTCCTGTTTTTTTTCCGAAACCTCCCGCTTCATACGGTTTCCTTTTGTGTTCAGGCCAAAAATAATTGAAATTAAATGCCGTTTTCGCGCCATCATCCAGAATTTTTAAACAGGCGAGAAGGCAATACCGGATTTCTGTAAATTTATTCTTATGCCAGATTTGAAAAACCGGGGCAATAAATTTTGTCAGTTCAAAAAAAATCCCGGTTTTGGAATTTGAACCCTTCCCACTCCCAATTCTAAGCCTATGCCCGCCGTTTCTGGAACACCTGGAACCCGTTTTCAATGAGGGTTTTGGCCAAAGAAAACCAGATGCTCTGATCCGGCCGGGTCGGTTGGCCGCACGCCATGTATTTCAACTGCTGCTCGTACCAGGTGATTTCGAGTAACGCCATTTTATCAATAAGCGTCACGCCCGTGGTCAGGGGTTTCACCGGGCTGGTATAATTTTCGCCGGACAGAATCTTATTGGGCAGCTCCGGGTCAATGGCCATGGGCCGGGCCAGACCCACCATATCAATCCGGTTGTCCGCCACAGTTTCCGCCATAAAGGCGGCGGTCCGGAACCCGCCGGTGATCATCAGGGGCGTTTGAATCTGCCTGCGGATTCCTTCCGCATAGGAGAGAAAATACGCCTCACCGTCATGGATTTGTCCTGTAGCGGTCCTGCCGGTCATGGCCGGCCGCTCATAGGTTCCGCCGGAAATTTCAATCAAATCAATCCCTTCGGCAGCTAATGCCCCTGCCACAGCCACGGATTCGTCTTCGGTGAATCCCCCGCGCATGAAATCCGAAGAGTTTAATTTCACCCCGACCGGAAATTTTTTGCCCACGGTTTCCCGGATGGCCCGGTAGATCTCCATGACAAACCGCATCCGGTTTTCCAGGGAACCGCCCCAGTCGTCGGTTCGCTGGTTGTGATGGGGGGAGAGGAACTGGCTGATGAGATATCCGTGGGCTCCATGAATCTGGACCCCGGTGAATCCGGCTTTCTTAACGATGCCCGCGGTGGTTGCAAATTGTGCGATGAGGTCCGCGATTTCCGTTTTATCCAGGGCCCGGGGCGGGTTGAAAAATTTTTGCAGGGGGCCTTCAAAGGGGATGGCCGACGGTGCCACCGGTTCTTTTGAAAGTGTTGCCGGGCTTTGTTTGCCGGGATGGTTGAGCTGGGCCCAGAGATGGGTATGGTTTTGGGTGCCGGAGGTCGCCCATGCCGCAAGTTCTTCCAGTGCGCTTTCGTTTTCGACCACCACATTTCTGGGCTCGCCCACTGCCCGGCCGTCCACCATGATATTTCCGGTGATGCACAGCCCGATGCCGCCGGCCGCCCATTTTTCATAGAGCCTTGCAAGCCGGTCGGTGGGGCGGTTGTCCACGGCGCCCAGATTTTCACTCATGGCGGATTTACAGAGCCGGTTTTTGATGGTTGCCCCGCAGGGGAGTGTGAGCGGGGCGCTTAAAATACGACTGGGGTTCCTGGTCATGTCGGTCCTCCTGATGGGTACTGAATAGATTGTGAAATAAATTGTTTATACTTATTTCACAAAAAACCGAAACCTGCAACCGGGAACCCGGAGTGAATATTTCTCAACACGGCGGGGAAGCTTTGTGCCGTGAAAAGATGCTTGACTGGGGGCCGTAAGTGTCTTAACTTTCGCTTTCGTTAATGTTTTTATCACGTTATAAAGGAGAAAAGAAAAAATGGCATTTACCATTGCGCTGGCGGGAAAAGGTGGGGTCGGAAAGACCACCATTGCCGGCATGCTGATTAAATACATGGTTAAACATCAAAAGACCCCGATTCTGGCTGTGGACGCGGATTCCAATTATAATTTAAATGAAGTCCTGGGGGTGTGCGTCACCGATACCCTGGGCAATGCCAGGGAAGACATGAAAAAAGGCACGGTCCCACCGGGCATGACCAAGGACATTTTTATTTCCATGCGCCTGGAGGAAGCGGTGATCGAGGCTTCGGATTATGACCTCATCGTCATGGGGCAGCCCGAAGGCACGGGATGTTACTGTGCGGCCAACACCCTGCTGGTCAACTGCATAGACCGTCTGTCCGACAATTATCCCTATATCGTGGTGGACAACGAGGCGGGCATGGAACATATCAGCCGGCTGACCACCAAAAATGTGGATGTCTTGATCATTGTGGGGGACGCCTCCCGCCGGGGCTTGCAGGCGGCCTTCCGCATCAGCGAACTGGCCTCGGAGCTCCATATCGGGGTGGCGAAAAAATATTTGATCCTCAACCAGGTGAAAGAAGACATACCCGAGGAGATGAAACGCCTGATTGCGGAGCAGGGCATTGAACTTGCCGGTGTGGTGCCGGAAGACGGCGTATTGTATGACTATGATGCCAAAGGCCTGCCCACCATTGGAATACCGGAAGACAATCCCGCAGTGCAGGCGGCATTTACCATATTTGACGGGATTTTCAACTAGTGGGCAGGGTCTCTTCGGCGTCCTGCCCGGCGTCGCCGTATAACCAGCTCTATATTTATTATTTTGAAGGAAGGCTGGTATCGCCTTTTGAAACTTTCGGGAGCTCTTTCATCGGCAACTGGGAGGAGGGGGACACCTCGTTTCTCTTTTTTTCCGAACCCAATGATGAAATTATCGATCGGCTCGTGGCGGATCAGCCCCATCTGGTCCCAGCCGACCGGTTCTGCATGACCTATGATGAGTGGCACGGGGAGCCGGTGGAGCCGTTTCGCGCCGGCCGGTTTTTCATCATGCCTCCCTGGAAGCAAACCCCGGCCCGTGAAGCCGATGTTCCGGTCATTCTGGATCCGGGGGTTGTGTTCGGGGCGGGCAGCCATCCCACGACCCGAGATTGTCTTGAAGCTATTGAAATGCTGATGCTGTGGCAGGGTGAACCGGTTGCCTCAACCCTGGACCTGGGAACCGGGACCGGATTGCTGGCCATTGCCGCGGCCCGGCTCGGCAGCAGGCATAATATCGCAGTGGACAATAATTTTTTGGCGGCCCGAACCGCCCGGAAAAATGTGGGGTTGAATAATTTAGATAATCATGTCAGTATCGTGTGCGGCCTGGCGGAAGATTTTCTGGAACCTGCGGCGGACCTCATCATCGCCAATATTCATTATGATGTCATGAAACACCTGATTGTCCGGCCGGGGTTTTTAAACAAGAAATGGTTTATCCTGTCGGGTTTGCTGCGGACCGAGGCAGGCCTTATCGAATCCGCATTGTCCCAACTGCCGGTCACCCTGATGGAAAAATGGGTCAAAGACGGGGTGTGGCATACGCTTTTTGGCAGGATTGGTTAGTCTCTAAGTTATCGATCTATATCTAAAACATGCCTTGCAGGCAACAAAGGGGCCGCATGCATATCAAATGTTGGGGTTCGAGGGGCTCAATCCCGGTATCCGGAGCGGATTACATCAAATACGGCGGCGACACCACCTGTATTGAAATCCGGACAAAAAGCAATGACCTGATCATCGTCGACGCCGGCACCGGCGTCCGGCGTCTGGGCAATGCGCTGGTTAATGAAGAAAAAACCGTTTATCATTTCTTGTTCACCCATTCCCACTGGGATCATCTCATGGGGTTTCCTTTTTTTAAGCCCCTCTACCGGAGTGAGTCCGAGGTTCAAATATACCGGTGCCCGTTTCCCGGCCGGTTTATCGAGGAAATCGTCAGCAAGCTCATGGGGCCGCCCCATTTTCCGGTCCGGTATTCGGATTTAAAAGCCAGAATCACCTACAAGGAAGGCTGCCCTTCGGAGTTCCAGATCGGATCGGTCACAGTGATCCCCATTTCCCTCTCCCACCCCAACGGCGGATGCGGGTATAAATTTATTGAAAATGGCAAAGCATTTGTTTTTTTAACGGATAATGAACTCGGCTACGTGCATCCCCACGGCCTGCGGTCGGATGATTACGCGATTTTGTGCGAACATGCGGATTTGTTGTTCCATGATGCGGAATATTCGCCGGAGGAATATGAAAAAAGTATCGAGTGGGGCCATTCCACTTACACGGACGCTTTGGACATGGCGATGAAAGCCCGGGTGACGCGGCTGGGGCTGTTTCATCACAACCGGGAACGGACGGACGCCCAGGTGGATCAGATCGTGGCGCAATGCCGCCGCATCATTGAAGAAAACGGCGCCGGACCGGACTGCTTTGCGGTGGGCATGGACATGACGTTTGAGATTTAGAAGACAGAATTCGACAAGCCAGGAGACAGAATAGAAATGATTTAATCCGTTTTTATTCTGAATTCTGAATTCTGACTTCTGAATTCTGAATACCAGAGCATTATCGAAATAGGTTTCATTCATGACCCCCAATGATCTGATCCAACAAACCGCCGAAATCATCGTATCCTCCAAACACGTAGTGGCCCTGACCGGGGCCGGCATTTCCGTGGAAAGCGGCATTCCGCCGTTCCGGGGAAAAGGCGGGCTATGGGAAAAATTCGATCCCATGGAAGTGGGCCATATCCAATCCTTTATGCGGAATCCGGAGCGGGTCTGGCGGCTTTTGATCTCCGAGATGAAGGATATTCTGACCGATGCGCGTCCGAACCCGGCCCATTATGGCCTGGCCCGCCTGGAGTCGCTTGGCAAATTAAAGACCGTCATCACCCAGAACGTGGACGGCCTTCACCAACTGGCCGGGAGCCGGGACGTGATCGAATTTCACGGC
Source organism: Desulfosalsimonadaceae bacterium (assembly GCA_049297455.1). Lineage (GTDB taxonomy): Bacteria > Desulfobacterota > Desulfobacteria > Desulfobacterales > Desulfosalsimonadaceae > SURF-3. The sequence continues at coordinate 56,762 of JBAQUK010000007.1, forward strand.
AATTTTGTAATGCTCCGGTGTCTGGATTGCTGCGGGCGGGTGAAAACCGTGGAAATGGCGATGACGGACATGCCCCCGCGGTGCCATTGCGGCGGGATTTATCGTCCGGAATGCGTGTTTTTCGGGGAATCGATTCCCATGCAGGCCCTGGACCGGTCCCAGATGGCCGCGTCATCCTGCGACCTCATGCTGGTGATCGGGACCTCCGCAGTGGTTCAGCCCGCCGCGTTCATGCCGGTGATCGCCCGGCAGTCCGGGGCCGTTGTCATTGAAATCAATCCGGAACCCACCCCGCTCACCGGAACCACCAGCAAATTTCTGGTGCAGGGAAAAGCGGGCCACACCGTCAAGCAGATTACCGATGAAGTTGAGCGGATACTGGCCGTCCTTTGATAGTCGATGAGAACCCCGATATGATGAAAACCGATTCCGGCTGGGTGACAGAAGCCCGCATGGCCCCGCCTTCCCTGAAAGACAATACGGCGGATGCGGACCGGCTGATCGCTGAATTAAAAACCCGGCTTGCCGCTGACTTTGTGGATGCGGATTTGCCGCTCCTTCGGTGTCTGCCCCGGCTGCTCCGGGACAGCGGGTATGCTGTCAGATGCCTGTGCTTCAAGGATCAGGGACGCTGGCGGCTGGTGGGGGTGAAGGCAGCCGATGACCCATCGGCCTTTTGCGGCATGGCGGTTGATCTGGGAACCACAAGGGTGGTGCTTCGGCTTATTAACCTGGAAACCCTTGCTGCGATTCATGAATTCGCGTTTGACAATCCCCAGATCCGTATCGGGCCGGATATTCTGGCCCGCATCCATTTCGCGTCCACAGACGAAGGGCTGCAAACGGTTCAGCGCCTGATCGCCCGCGGCTTAAATGAGAATATCCATCATGTTTGCGAATTGTCCGGCATTCAGGTGGCGGATATCCATCTCCTGGCCGTGTCCGGCAATACGAGCATGGTCCATCTGTTCCTGGCCCTGCCGCCCCACCATCTCATCCGGGAACCCTATATTCCGGCGGTCAATGTGTCGGGTACGGTCCCGGCAAAAGAAATCGGCATCATAGCCAGCGACAGCGCCCGCATCTATATCTTTCCCAATGTGGGCAGTTATTTCGGCGGAGACCTGATCTCCGGGATACTCTATTCCGGGCTGCACCGGAAAGAGGAAATTTCCATCCTGGTGGACGTGGGCACCAACGCGGAAGTGGTGCTGGGAAACAAGGACTGGCTGATGGCGTGTGCGGGCGCGGCCGGACCGGCCCTGGAAGGCGGCGTGTCCAAAATCGGCACCACCGCGGGCCCCGGCGTCATCGATCGGGTGGTTATTGAGCCTTCCGACCGCCGGATCATGCTTCATACCATTGACGAGCTGCCGCCCAGGGGCATCTGCGGGTCCGGCATGATCGACCTGATGGCCCAGTTGTTCCTCTCCGGCATGGTGGATATCCGGGGCCGGCTGGTGCCCGAAAAATGCGGGGACCGGCTGAGGGAAGAAGACGGCATCCGCCGGATTGTTTTGGCCTATGGGCAAGAATCCGCCACAGGCAAGGAACTTTCCATCTCCCAGGTGGACATTGACAGTCTGATCCGGTCCAAAGCCGCCATGTACACGATCCTCTCCACCATTACCCGGTATGTGGGCGTCACATTCGACGATTTTGCCACGTTTTTTGTCGCCGGCACCTTCGGTTCCTTTATCAATCCCCGCTCCGCCATCACCATCGGCATGATCCCGGACCTGCCCGAAACCACCTACCGGACATTGGGCAACAGTTCCCTGGGGGGGGCCGCCCTGGTCCTGACCTCACGGGCAGCCCTTGACGAGGTGGCGGGCATCCGGGACCGCATCACCTATCTGGAACTCAACGTGAACCAGGAGTTCATGAACCGGTTTTCCGCAGCCAAATTCCTGCCCCACACCAATCCGTCGTTGTTTCCGTCCGTCCACCTGGAATTTTAAAACGATTCCATTGATAAGGCCCCACGTGAAATTTCAGCGCAAAGAAATGCATTAAAAAAAAGGTTCCGGCTTTACAATTTGAGCCAGACAGCCTATTATTTTGCGCATCAACAAGCAGGTACCATAAAAATTGTCAGTCACCCTAAAATTTTGGGTCTTTTGGCGGAGGAGAGAATGAAAAATATCCGGTCCATCGGCACCGGCACCCAAATCTGTGCCATTATCGGCAACCCGGTGGCCCACAGCCTGTCGCCGGCGATTCACAATGCCGGTTTTGCGGCCCTGGGGCTGGATTTTGTCTATGTGGCATTCCGGGTGGAGGATGTCCGGCGGGCGCTTACCGGCATGCGCGCCCTGGAAAATTTCCGGGGGTTCAGCGTCACCATCCCCCATAAGCTGGAAGCCATGAAATATGTGGATGATGTGGCCGTGGTGGACCGGCATATCGGTTCCATTAATACCATTATCAATGACAACGGAAAATTGACCGGCCTTGGAACGGACGGGCCGGGGGCCTTAAAAGCCCTGCGGGATGCCGGGGCAACGGTTGCGGATAAAAATGTTCTGATGCTGGGGGCCGGCGGGGCCGCCCGGGCCATTGCGTTTACCCTGGCAAGAGACGCAGGGCCTTCGGAAATCAATATTCTGGATATTGACGGACCCACGGTGACCCGGCTGGCCGAGGATCTGACCGCCGGAACGGATGCCGTGATCCGGTCGGAAACAATGACGGACAAGGCCCTTGCCGATGCCATGGAGACGGCGGACATCATTGTTCATTGCACGCCGGTGGGCATGCATCCGAAAGAAAATGTGTCTCTGGTCCCCAAAGCCCTGTTCCGGCCGGGCCAAGTGGTGTTTGACGCGGTGTACAACCCTTTGGAAACCCGGCTGCTGACGGATGCAAAGGCCGGCGGGCTTCGGGTGATATCCGGGGTGGAGATGTTCATCAACCAGGCGGTGCTCCAGTTTGAGAAGTTTACGGGCGCCGCCGCGCCCGAGGATCTCATGCGCCGGGTGGTGATGGAGCATTTGGCGCCATGAACATTGTGCTCATCGGATACCGGGGAACCGGAAAAAGTGAAGTGGGAAGGATTCTTGAGGGTCGTCTCAAGATGACCTGTATCGGCATGGACGCGGAAATCGAGAACCGGGCGGGAATGTCCATCCCTGAAATCGTAAAAAAATACGGCTGGCCCGGATTCCGGGACATGGAATCCTCGCTGGTGCGGGACCTGTCCGGCCGGGATGAGTTGATTGTTGACACCGGCGGCGGTGTGATTGAACGATTTGAGAATATTGAATTTTTGAAAAAAAACGCCGTTATTTTCTGGCTGAGGGCGTCGGTTCCGGTGATCGTCTCCCGGATTTTTGACTCCATTGATCGGCCCGCCCTGATCCAAGGCAAGACATTTACGGAAGAAGTGGCGGAGGTGCTTGACCGGCGGACCCCCTTATACCGGAGCGCGGCTCACCATGAAATCGATACGGACCCCTTAACCCCGGCGGTGGTGGCCGAACAGATTCTCAAATATTTAACTGACCGGTACGCTTTTCAACTAAAAAAACGGTAATCCGGTTCCCCCTACTCTTTATAAAGGAAAAAATCCATGACCCTATTCTTCACTCCGTCCCGGTTCATCCGGTGGCTGATGCTCCTGTCGTTCCTTCTGTTGACGGCCTGTGCCGGCGTCAGGCACAATCTCTATGACAGTGCCATGGCCCATGAGCGCGGGAAAGCGGGGCTGACGCTGAAAACCCTGGCGGTGAACGGTAAATCCATCAGCTTGCTGGAAAGCGAGCGGGACCCGGCAAAACCCACCATTGTACTGATTCACGGGTTTGCGGCCAACAAGGAAAACTGGGTGCGGTTTTCCCGGTATCTGACGGGTGCCTTTCATGTGGTGGCCATGGACCTGCCCGGCCACGGTGAAAGCGTCAAGGATTTGAATCTCAATTATGACCTGGATGATCAGGTCGGGTATGTTCATGAGGTTTTAACTGCTTTACACATCGATACGTTTCATCTGGCGGGCAATTCCATGGGCGGGGCCATTTCCTGTTTGTATGCTGCGGCGTATCCCCGCCAGGTGCAATCCCTGTTTCTGATTGATCCGTCAGGGATTTATCAGCATAAAAGCGAACTGATGCAGTGCCTTGAAAAAGGGGACAATCCGCTAATCGTCACCTCCCCAAAAGATTTTAACCGGTTAATGGATTTCGCCCTTGAAAGAAAGCCGTTTATCCCATGGCCGGTCACCGGGGTCATGGCGGAAAAGGCGGTTGCCAATCGTCCGGTCAATGAGGACATATTTTCCCAGTTGCGGGGCCCTCATAAATATGTCTTTGCCGATGAACTCAAAAAAATAACCGTTCCGACATTGATTTTGTGGGGAACAAAGGACCGTATTATTCATGTGGACAATGCATCGGTTTTCCAACAGCTCATTCCCCATTCCCGGAAAATGCTCATGGAAGATATCGGGCATGCACCGATGATCGAAGCCCCTGAACAAACAGCAGAAATTTTTATGGATTTTATTTTATCCCTGGGATGATCGGCGTTTTTAATCGGGATGCGGCCGCAAAAAGCGTTTTTATCCATTATCCGGAACGGTTCCGGGTATAAAATATTATGGATGGACCGGCAGGTCATTTTTCGTAATATTCGCAGGCTTCCTTAAACGCGGACCTGAGCAACGGGTAAGCTCCGGCGAACGCAGGCACGGCGATAATGAAACCGATGACGGGCAAGACCGTCAGACCTGCGATAACAAACACAATGCCGATCAATATTAAGAGTATCCCAACGATCAGGGATGTGGTTTTTTCGCCAAAGCAGGTTAAAGCGTTCATGGTGCGTCCTCCTTACCTTAAAGAGTGAGATGCCGCATGCTGGTGGATGCCTATGGTGTTAAATTAACGCGAAAAAACCGGATGTCAAGAAAAGGCGTTCAACATCTGCGGCGGATATCTGCCGGCAGAATGGCGTAATAAATCCTTATTCCAATTCCAAATCAAAGATGATATACGGCGGCGAGGATTGAGGCGACGGAGGCGTATAGTTGATACGTTGAGGAGCCGAAGACGAGCCAACGAAGATAGCGCTTTGATTTGGGATTGGAATTACCCCATCAGCAAGGAGGCTGTATGCCACAATTATCCGCTGACGCACTGTCGAAACAGGCGGCGATGCTGGAGAAAGAACTGGCGACAAGCCGGGAGGCGGAAGCCCGGCTGCGGAAAACCCTCTCGCTTGCGGAACAGGAAAAGCGGGAAATGCAGGAAATGCTCAACCGTTCCAAAAAAATGGAAGCCCTGGGCTTGATGGCCGGCGGTGCGGCCCATGATTTAAACAATATTCTGTCTTCGGTCATCAGTTATCCGGAACTCATGCTCATGAATCCGCTTTTTCCGGACAATTTCAGGCGTCCCGTCGAACGGATAAAAGACGGCGGCTTGCGGGCGGCGGCCATTGTTTCGGATTTGCTGACCATCGCCAGGGGAGCGGCTTCCAGAACAGAGGCCGGCAATATCAATGAGATTGTTTCAGCCTATCTGAATTCCTTTGAGCATCTGGAAATGCTGGAAACCTGCCCGGATATCGCCATTGAAAAAGCCTTAGATCCCCATCTTCCCGATATCATTTGTTCGCCGGTGTATGTCCGCAAAGTGCTGATGAACCTGGTGATCAATGCGATGGAGTCGGTCAAACCCATGGGAAAGATAGTGATATCGACCCGGAATCACTACCTTGACAAACCCGTCCGGGGCTATGACGATGTCCGGCCCGGAGCCTATGCCGTGCTTTCCGTTGCCGATAACGGTGCCGGCATATCCCCGGAGGATATGGAACATATTTTTGAACCGTTTTATTCCAAAAAAAAGATGGGCCGGAGCGGGACCGGTCTGGGATTGACCGTGGTTTGGAATGCCGTGGAGGATCATCAGGGCTATATCAGTGCTTCTTCCGGAACAACGGGCACCCGGTTTGATCTGTATTTCCCCGCTGTCGGGATGGCGCCGCCGGATACGGCGGAATCCGTCGACGGGGCATCCATTTAAAACGGCGTAACTGTTCAGGTATTCAGAATTCAGGAGTCAGCATTCAGAATGGACCGCAACTAAAATTCCGGTAGCCCCCATGCCCGGATGGCGCAACGAAGGATGAAAATAAAGACTTAACTGATTTTTCTCTGCGTCTCAGCGCCTCTGCGCGAGATATGATTTTTCTCCCGCAGAGACGCAGGGACGCAGAGGGTTTTTTATTTTTTCATATAAAGTTAAAGGATTGCGCCAAGCAATCAATCACAACAATCACCTGCTGAATGGGCTTTCCGACACACCATCAAGTCTTCAAACCGCCTTGCCGGTTCCCTTGTTCCGGCTTCTGAATTCTGTCTCCTGAATACCTGAATAGTTACAAAAAATCACGTGATGCCGGCCGTCCGTCTCCGGCCGGCATCACCTCGCGAATCTAATTTATTTGTTTTTTTCTTCATCCCGCAATACCCGCCGCAGCACCTTGCCCACGGGTGAAACCGGAACAGTCTCCCGGAATTCAATATACCGGGGCCGCTTGTAGCCGGCCAGATGCTCCGCGCAGAATTCCCGGAATTCCTCCTCGGTCGCCGTTTCGCCGGGTTTGAGCTGGATAAAGGCTTTGACCGCCTCCCCGCTTTTGGCGTCCGGTACGCCCACCACTGCGGCAATGGCCACCTTGGGATGGGTGAAAAGGATATCTTCCACCTCCCTGGGATACACATTGAACCCGCCCACCAGAACCATGTCTTTTTTGCGGTCCGTAATCAGGATATAGCCGTTTTCATCCACATGGCCGATATCGCCGGTGAGAAAATAGCGCTTCCCCTCAATATCCCGGAAAACTGCGGCGTTTTCTTCCGGCCGGTTCCAGTATCCCTGCATGACCTGGGGGCCGCTGATGGCGATTTCGCCGTCTTCTCCCTGGGGCTTTCCCTGAAGACCGGTGTCGATATCCACGATTTTGATGTCTGTGCCGGGTATCGGAAATCCGATGGAGCCGATGAGGCGCTTTTCGCGGTTGGTGGGGTTGGAGGATGCCACGGGCGCGGTTTCGCTTAAGCCGTAACCTTCGAAAATCACCGCGCCGGTTTTGGCCTCAAATTGCTTGCACACCTCGGGCGGCAGGGGTGCGCCCCCGGAGAAACACCCCATCAAAGATGTGAGGTCAAACTTATTGAGCAGAGCATGATTGATGAACGCCACAAAAATGGTCGGCACAGCGGGCATAATCGTGGCCTTATATTTTTGCACCGCTTTCAGGACTTCCGTGAACGGGGGATTCCCCGCCCTGGGATCGGGAATGCACACCAGCCGGCTGCCGCTGCCGCAGGCGGACATCATGCAGACCGTCATGCCGAAGCTGTGGTACCAGGGGAGCACCCCCAGATAGGTGTGGAACCCGCCTTTGCGAAGGGGCTCCGGCTTGCCGCCCGGCTCGTGGGGAAATAGTCCCCAGGCTTCCAGGGCTTTGAGATTGTAGGTAAAATTGGTATGGGTGAGGGCTGCGCCTTTGGGAACCCCGGTGGTGCCGCCGGTGTAAATGATCAGAGCCAGGTCTTTTTGGGGATTTATTTTCACCTTGGGCGGTTTGGGCTCTGCGGCGGCCACCACGTCGTCAAAGAGCAGGTGCCCCGGTTCATGGCTTTCCGCCTTGGGGATTTTCCCCAGCAAAGAGCCTAAAATCGCTTTTATTTTGGGCAGATAGGATTTGACGCTGCAAATGACCACTGTTTGAACCCCGGTGTTTTTAACAGCTTCCACTGTGGTGGGATAGAACACGGGATGGTCCATGCAGAACACGGCCTTGGCGCCGGCGTCCTTGAGCTGGTAGTTCAGTTCCGAGCCGGTGTAGAGGGGGTTGCAGGTGACGCAGACGGCTCCGGCCTTCAGAATGCCGAAGTAAATGGCCGGATAATGGGGGAGGTTGGGCAGAAAGATGGCAACCCGGTCCCCTTTTTTGATGCCCCGGGAGACGAGAAAATTGGCGATCCGGTCGGCGGTGTCCTTGACCGAGGCGAACGTCCGGGTGGCGTCGTTAAAAATCGTATAGGTGAGGTTCGGGTAATCCCGGGCCGCGTCATCAAGAATCTGAAACAAGGGCATGTCGTATTCAGCCGGATTGATGTCATGGGGTACGCCCACGGGCCAGTTCGGTGTGGGCCATGTTTTTGCTGCCATTGCTGCTCCTCCTGTTGGGTCGTGAAATAATAGAGTTGGGCTTCATTATGGATAAGAACTTGCTTTTAATGTGAAAATTTATTGCATGAATCATCCGGCGTGTCAATTTGAAAAAACACTGTTTATGGTGCGGATTGTTTTATCAATTCGGTTCTTTTGTTTGATCCACCCGGCTGAGACACGGATCCACGGTGTAAAAGATCGGCCGTCTTTTGACCGGATGTAGGATGAAATTGATATGGTAATATATCAAGCAGTTAGTAAAAATTCTTGACTTGCCGGGTGCGGAATGTATATATTGAACATAAATTTTGACTGCCGCAACATTCTTTTTTTTATAGATATTCACGGCATGGTCCGCCGATTCGCCGACTCCTCACCGTGGTTGAATTCGCTCTGTTTATCCTGTTGATTCGGCTTTGTCCTATGGCAGTTAACCGTTTGGCATTCGTATAAGCAGCGAAACCGAAACAGGAAGGACGTCTCGTTCCCGGGAGGTCAAGAGGCCCATGAAATGGCGGAAACCGCAGATTATCCGTATATATTAAAGAACATATTTGAAACCAATCAATACGAGAACATCGTTGATTCAAATTTTTTAAACGCTTATATCCCCGCCAATTTTCCCGTACCGAAAATTGACGATCCCCGGAAAACCCAGTGGTCCGGGTTAGGGACCGTCCGGCACCCGTTGTATGTAAAATCCTCGGAAATCAATCAGATTTTCAATTATATCGGGTTTATCAGAAGATCCAATCAAAAATCCCTTGCCCAATACCTTCCCCTGCTGTTCCAGGAATTGCGACGATTTATCGGGGTGATGGAATCGGTGGTGTATGCGCCGAATATTTCCCTATCGGAGGATATTTATGTGGAACTCGACACCGGGTTGCAGCTGTTTTTTGATGCCTACCAGGCACGGACCAATGACAAGAATTCCTGGGTGGAAGCGACCTGGCGGCAACAGAAGCTTTTTCTGGAACAAATCGATATGCTGCTCAAAACGCTGAAAATAAATGGTCAGGTGTTTAATCTGAAATCCGATGCGCTTCATCAGCCGGTGGTGGATTTTTGTAAGAATTATTTTCATGATGCCGGAAAGGACCCTCCGGGAGAAACCGACTTTCATTTTGTGGCCAATTGCTGTTCAAAGGCGGCTGCTGACAATAAACCCAAAACCATCTGGTCCGGTGACCGGCATATCACACGGATTTTACCGCATTGTATAAGCACTCCAGCCTGACCAAGGAGTTTCCGCAGATTTACCTGCGGGCCAATTATTTGCCTTTGCATTTTAACCAGTTGTTCCCGGATAAAGTCGTCTCCGCGGGCGATCATCCGTATATGAAAATATAAAAAAACCTCTGCGTCCCTGCGTCTCTGCGGGAGAAAAAACATATCTCGCGCAGAGGCGCTGAGACGCAGAGAAGAATTTATTTCATCCTTCGTTTCGCCCATCCGGGCATGGGGGTTACTGGAATTTTACTTGCGGGCCATTCTGAATGCTGACTCCTGAATTCTGAATACCCGAATAATTACAAAAAAATAAAGCCAGAAAAATAAAGATGGACGCGTCAAGCATCTGAGGATAATAACCAGGGATAATAAGTAACGGGCCAGTCGTTTTTTAAGTTTCAGGGTATCCGGCGATGCCGGTATGCACAACGAAGAAAAGATAATAAAGGGTTGGGTCATGAAAAAGGAATTGTTGTTTATTACGGTGATCGGCGAAGATAAAAAGGGGATTGTGGCGAAAGTGTCCGATTTCCTCTATCGGAACGACATCAATATTGAGGATATCAACCAGCGCATCATGGGGGACGGGTATTTTGTCATGACCATGCTGGTGGACATCAAAACCGCCCTGATTCCCATGGAAAAAATCACCGAAGGGCTTGAAAAAATAGGCGAGTCCCTTGAATTGCGCATTCAGTTGCAGCATGAAAACATTTTTAAAATGATGCACCGGGTATAGATATGACCATTTCCGTTGAAGAAGTTTATGAAACCGCGAGTATGATTCTGTATCAGAATCTGGATATCCGGACCACCACCCTGGGAATTAACCTGAAGGATTGCATTGACTCGGATTTCGGCGTGTTCCGGAATAATGTCTATGAAAAAATCCATTCCCATGCCGTCCAACTGGTGGCCCAGGCGAAAACCCTTGAAATGAAGTACGGCATTCCCATTGCCAACAAGCGCGTTTCCGTGACCCCCGTCAGCCTGATCATGGAAACCCATTGTGAAAAGCAAAAATTTATTGAAATGGCCCAGACTCTGGACAAGGCAGCCGGGGATGCGGGCATTGATTTTATCGGCGGGTTCGGAGCCCTGGTGCAAAAAGGCATGACCCGGTCCGACCGGATGCTCATCGATGTGCTGCCGGAGGTGCTCTCCCGGACCGACCGGGTGTGTTCGTTTTTAAATGTGGGCTCCAATGTCGCGGGTCTCAATCTGGATGCGGTGAACCTGCTGGGTGATATGCTCAAAAAGACTGCCGTAAAAAGTAAAAATGCCATCGGATGCGCCAAATTTGTGGTGTTCGTCAATGCGCCGGAGGACAACCCGTTTATGGCCGGCGCGTTTCACGGGGTGGGGGAGGGGGACATTACATTAAATATCGGCATCAGCGGGCCGGGCGTGGTGAAAACCGTTGTGGCGCAAAACCGGGAATGTGATTTGACAAAGCTCTCGGAAGTCATCAAGCGCACGGTTTTCAAGATTACCCGGGCAGGTGAATTGATCGGCCGGGAACTGGCGGCGGCGCTGAACATTCCCTTCGGCATTGTGGATATTTCCCTGGCCTCCACCACCGCGGCCGGCGATTCCGTGGCCAACGTGATCGAGGCGTTCGGCATTGAGCATATCGGTGCGCACGGCTCGACGCTGGCCGTGGCCCTTTTGATGGACGCCGTCAAAAAAGGGGGCGCCATGGCATCCGGCAATGTGGGGGGCTTAAGCGGCACGTTTATCCCGGTCAGCGAAGATGATGGCATGATTGAGGCTGTTCAGGCCGGGGCCTTGAGTCTGGACAAGCTCGAAGCCCTGACATCGGTCTGTTCCGTGGGGCTTGACATGTTCGCCATCCCGGGCGATACGCCGGAGGAAACCATCAACGCCATTATTGCCGATGAACTGGCCATCGGCATTATCAACAACAAAACCACGGCCGTGCGCGTCATCCCGGTTCCCGGAAAAAAAGCCGGGGATACGGTAGTGTTCGGCGGACTGCTGGGCACTGCGCCGGTGATGCCGGTCAACCGGTTTTCGGCAAAAGATTTTCTAAAGCGGGGAGGCCGGCTGCCGGCGCCGGTTACCAGCATGAGGAACTGATGGTCCGCCTTGACGGCTGTATAAAAAGTTGTCTTTCTCCATACTTATGTATACCAAAGAATACATTGCGCCCCTTCGGATGAGATCCTCCCGCAACCGTTTCCATTGTCTTCATCCGGATCATCGCCGGTTCCATATCGCCCGACACCCAAAAATATAATTGGCATCCATTTTGCATATGTATATAATTATAGACATGAAACGGAGGTTTCTTTTGTCCTTTTTGCATCAGCCTTAACCGTTTCAAAAAAAATATAACCGAATATCGGGGTGAATTTTGGATATTATTGACATCCGCTATAATTTCAAATTCGACGGCGAGCGGCAGGAGATCGTGGGCGTGGCGCTGGACGCCAGGAATCTTACGATCGTCCGGACTATTGATAATGACTTGCCGCCCTGGACAAAGCTTGAATTTAATCAATGCCCCCATTGCCCCCTGGACAAGACCGTTCATCCAGCCTGCCCGGTGGCGGCCGTCCTGGTGGATATTGTCCGGCGGTTTGATAAAATTTTATCCTATGATCCCGTTGATCTTGAAATCACCACGGCGGAGCGGACGGTTTCCCAGCACACCACGGCCCAGCGGGGGATCAGTTCGCTGATCGGGTTGCTCTTTCCCGCCAGCGGCTGCCCGCATACCGCTTTCTTCAGACCCATGGTCCGATTTCATCTGCCCATGGCCAATAAGCAGGAAACCCTGTTCCGGGCTGCCGGCATGTATCTGCTGGCCCAGTTTTTCCTTCGAAAAGACGGACACAAGGAAGATTCGGAACTCCACGGCCTGACGCAAATTTATAAAAATTTGAACATATTGAACATCCATGTGGCGGAACGCCTGAGAAACGCCACCCAGACGGATTCCTCATTGAACGCCATTATTATCCTGGATGTGTTCACCCAGGCCCTGCCCTTTGTGATTGACGACCACCTCAATGAAATGCGGCATTTGTTTGAGCCGTATCTTTCGGATTTTTACGCCGGCATCATGAAGACGATGGATTCCCGGAATGGTCTCTTGTAAAGATCCCAATATTCGTTCAACAATCTGAAATAATATAAATTATCATCATATATCGGCATGCAGGCCCGGCCGGGGATGCTGCCGCCCCAAATCCGCAGTCAACTATTGGCAACAGCAAACCATGGCCCCGGATATTAACGATGTATCGGGTTGAGTTGCCAGTGTTGTCATGAATTTTTGACAAAACCGTTCGGGATTGTGATATGGTCAGTCATTATTTTAAGGGAGAGGATTCCTCCTATGACAAAAATAAAAAACAAAGACACCCCTCATGACACCAATGACACCGGGCTTGTCTACTCAACCGGGCATGGCAAAATGTGTCCGGTTTGCAACCAGCCCGTCCATGCATGTGATTGCCGCAGGAAAAAAGCCGGGCCTCCGGGCGACGGGATTGTGCGGGTCGGCCGGGAAACCAAGGGCCGCGGCGGCAAGGGAGTGACGGTTATTTCCGGGGCGCCCCTGGATCATGAGGGATTGAAACTCCTTACGAAAGAACTTAAAGCACATTGCGGCACCGGCGGCACCCTGAAAGAGTGCGTGATCGAAATTCAGGGGGATCACCGGGAGACGATCGTTGCTGAACTCCGGAAAAAAGGGTGGACGGTTAAGCGGTCGGGGGGATAGAAAGAAATTACGAATTACGAATGGGGAATTACGAATTAAAAATACCCGATGATGGATTTGATTTCAGAACTGACACGAAAGGAAAAATGAACCATGGAACTCATCTGCACCAAAATCGACGCCATTGATATTCAGGACGCGTGGTTTCAGTGTATCGCCGCGATACTGGACGTGGGATTTAAATACGAGATTCACCAGGGATCGTTTGTGGGCCAGACCCGGTTGGAATTCGACCACATTGTGGTGCATATCCGGCGCCCGTATTCCGCGCCCTATGATACCATGCTGCCCCAGATACCGGCCCATTTCAACATTCCCAATCCGGTGGCGAACGGTTATGTGGAGCAATACCTGCCGTATCTGATGACCGACCACATCGAGCCCACCGAGCAATACACCTACGGGTCCCGGATCTATCCCCAGATTCCCTACTGGACCGAGGTGCTCAAAAAAACGCCCAACACCAACCAGGCAGTGCTTCAGGTGGCCCGGCATGACGACTACCAGCTCGAAGACCCGCCCTGCCTGCGGCATATCGACATGCGCATCAAGGACAATACCCTGATTTTTTACCCCTATTTCCGGTCCTGGGATTTGTGGGGGGGATTTCCCGCCAACCTGGCGGGCATTGCGGTGCTGCAGAAAACCATGGCCGATGAGATCGGCGTGGACTCAGGCCCCATTGTGGCAAGCTCCAAAGGCCTGCATATTTACGGATATGTGGAAGAACTGGCGAAGCTCAGGACCGGGAAATAACCTTATTTTTATTCTGTTTTTTAACTCGTTTATAATCCTTTTTGAATTGGGACGTATAAACGATGTTCATTTGTCAAGCTCCTGAAATAATTCATCCACGCTGTCAACGCGATGAATTTCTTCACCATTTTCAGACTGGTGAAGCGCTTTGGCGGTCACGGAATTCGGGATTTTTATTTCAAAAGGAATTCCGTTTTGCAGTGTTATTTGAGACAGGTACATGGAAATCGCCTCAGACATTGAAATATGCAGTGTATTTAATATTTGTTGTGCTTTCCGTTTCGTCTCGGGGTCAACACGGGTTTGGATGGTTGCTGTTTTTGCCATCATTGAATCCTTTTTTGTGGGGTTTTATCGGTTCACATCTGACGGGTTTATTGTAATGACATTGATCGTACAGGATATGTAAAAAATATTAAAGAATAATGTTTAGGAGGTGACGCACCCATGCCATCCAACGCCATTGAACATATCGGTCTGGTGGTCGCAGACAGCAAGGCCATGGCCCGCTGGTATGAGACCGCGCTGGGCTTTATCGTTCTGAATAGCTTTGATACGGATGCCGGCCATGTGGCATTCATCAAATGCAGCCGCACCGGGCTTATTTTTGAGCTCATCACCGACCGGACCCTAACCCCCATCGAAGGGGCCCTCACCCACCCCTTGCAGCTTCATATCGCGTTCAAAAGCGCGGACATTGATGCCGACCGGGACCGGCTGACGGCGCTGGGGGCGGTTTTTGTCACGGATTGCCCCACCAAAGACCCGGCGGCACGGGTGCTCATCGTGAAAGACCCGTGGGGCAATTTTATTCAACTGGCGCAGCGGAAGGGGGATTTCTACCTGTGATGGCCGGGATGAACGCGGAAGACCGCGCCCTGCTGCTTCGGGCATGGAAACGGCTCATCATTGCCTGGCTGGCGGCCTTTGCCGCAAGCCTTGCCGTTGGGTTCTGCCTGATATACGGCTTCCGGATTGCGCCGGAAAAACTCCTGGCCCTCTCCACCCAGCGCCTCGCGGTGGCGGGCGCGGTGATTGCAAAAGGGCTGCAACTGGGGATCGACAGCGGCCTGCTGCTCTTTGTCTGGAACATCTCCGGAGCCCTGGCGACCCTGTCCTTTATATATACGGCGTCGCTCATCAATCCCAGCAATGTCGACCGGTTTCCCCGGATGCTCAGAAAAGCCCTTTGCGGGCAAAAGCCCATGAAAGCCCTGTGCTATCTGCCCGGATGTGCCAAAATGACCGATGAGCCCCTTCGCAGGCTCCATGTGTGGCTGATGGTGCCCCTCCTCGGCACGCTTCTTCTCGGCTTGGAGTGCGGGCTGATTGTTTCGGCGGTGACGCGGATTTCGGGTTCATTTGTCGTCGGGGTTGTTTCTCTTCTGCCCCACGGAATTATTGAGATTCCGGCTTTCGCCCTGGCCGGCGCCATTCCCTTTTCAGCCCACCTGTTCGTCAAGCATACCGCCGGAAACCAGGCTGCTGAAGCGGTGTTTGATCAGGTAGATGCGTTTCGCAGGCGACTTCCAGTCCGGCGTGTTGTGTGGCTGGTGATCATAAGCTTGCTGATTGCGGGTTTGATTGAAGGCCATATCACCCCGTTTTTTCTTGATTATCTGAAAAAGTAAACGCTTCGTTATGTTCAATTTGGAGGCATTCATCATAACGCCATGAGGAGGGTGAAGGACGATGTCTGACAGGCCGGAATCGGAAGACAAATCAGGTAAGAAAGATCATACCGCTGTGCCGGGAAATACGATGGATATTACCGGGCGCAAGCGCACTGAAGAGGCTGCATATCAGTCCGAGGAGCGATACCGGACGATACTCGATGAAGTTGAAGATGCCTATTATGAGGTAGATCTTGCCGGCAATTTCACTTTCATTAATGATGCCATCTGCCGCCAGTTACGATATCCCAAAGAAGAGCTGCTGGGAGCTAACTTCCGGGGCCATATCCATCCAGACGACATCCCGGCCGTGTATCATACGTTTGCCGAGGTCTACAAAACCGGCAAACGCCAGAAGGCCATTTCCTATAAGGTGATCTGGAAGGACGGAACTATCGGGTTTGCCGAGAACATCGGCTTTCCGCTCCAGAACCAACAGGGGGAGATCATCGGCTTCCGGGGAATCGGCCGGGATATCACGGAACGGGTCCGGCTGGAAGAAGCCCTGCGCCAGTCCGAGGAGAGATATCGGACCGTCATGGAGGAGATGGAGGAATGGTATTTTGAGACGGACATATCCGGCAACGTTCTCTTTTTTAACAATGCCGTGGCCCGGGCGTTGGGCAATCCCAGAGATAATTTTAACGGACTGAATTTTCAATCTTTTATCAAGAAGGAAGAAGCGGACGCCGTATACAAATTATTCCATCAGGTCCATGAGACGGGCGAGCCGGTCAAGAATTTTCCCCAGGAGGTGGTCCGGACGGACGGCGGCATCATCTTTGCCGAGCTTTCCGTTCTCCCCAACCGGGACAAGGAGGGTAAAATTGTCGGGTTTCGCGTGGTCGGGCACGACATCACCGAACGCAAACGCGCCGAAAAACAGATTCTCTACCTTGCCTCCCATGATGCACTCACGGGCCTGCCCAACCGCATGATGTTCAGCCAGTTGCTGAACCATGCCATCGCGTCCGCGCGGCGGTATAAGCGCCAGGTTGCGGTCTTCTTTGTCGACCTGGACCGCTTTAAAATGATCAACGACACACTGGGCCATGCGGCAGGCGACCAGCTTCTGCAGGAGATCGCAACGCGGTTCAGGGAATCGTTGCGGGCGGTGGATGTCATCGCCCGCCTGGGAGGAGATGAGTTCGTCATCCTGATTGAGGAGGTGAAGGATTTGAGAGGCGTCACCATTGTTGCCCAGAAAATCCTTTCCGCCGCCATCCAGCCCATGGTTCTTCTGGGGGAGGAATGCCGCGTCACCGCAAGCGTCGGCATCAGCATATACCCGAATGATGCCGAGGACGAACAGTCCCTGATGAAAGCCGCCGACATTGCCATGTATTTCGCCAAGGAAGAAGGCAAGAACAATTTCCAGCTCTACTCCAAAGACATCAAGCCGCAATCCATCGAACGATTATCCATAGAGACAAACATCCGCACTGCCCTCGAACGCAATGAGTTTTACCTGCATTACCAGGCCAAGCTGGACTTCAGGACCGGCGCGATTACCGGCGTGGAAGCGCTGCTCCGCTGGCAGAACCCGCACCTGGGTTCCGTGACCCCCACCCAATTTATTCCGGTGGCCGAAGAAATCGGGGTGATTGTGCCCATCGGCAAATGGGTGCTGAAAACCGCTTGTGCGCAAAATGTCGCCTGGCAGCGCCAGGGGCTTCCCGCTGTCTGTATGGCGGTCAATCTGTCCCTTCGCCAGCTCATGGACGACAACCTGATAGCGGCGGTCGGATCGGCGCTGAATGATTCCGGTATGGCGGCCCATCTTCTGGAACTCGAAATCACCGAAAGCATGGTGATGCACAACCCCGCGCGCATGATGGCGGTGCTGGCCAGGCTCAAGGACATGGGCGTGCGTCTCGCCATCGATGATTTCGGAACCGGCTATTCGTCTCTCGCCCAGATCAAGCAATTTCCCATTGATACGCTCAAGGTGGACCGGTCCTTTATCCGCAATCTCCCGAAAGATTTTGAGGACAAAGCCATCACCGAAGCCATTATTGCGATGGGCAGGGTGCTGAGCCTGACGGTCGTTGCCGAAGGTGTGGAAACCCAGGAGCAAATGGACTTTTTGCGGAAACATGCCTGCGATGAGATGCAGGGTTTTTATTTCAGCAAACCCATTGCACCGGATAAGTTTGCCGATTTGTTGCGCAATCATGATCCTAAATCCCAAAAGGGAGCATAGCCGGCAGGTGAAGCAAATCGAGCATATATCCATTAATAATTTTCAATTAATAATTGAAAATTGACAATTATTTTAAGGGTATATGTGCATCCGAAACATCCCCTTTAATTGACCGCCGGTTTTCAAAATGGTACTGCTATGATCTATAGAACTGGATTACCGGAAATATAAATAAATTGACGTGGCACCGGACCAGGCGAAATTGCCGTTTAAATAAAAGGTAAAAAAATCGGATGGATACACAAAAAATCGGTTTGGGGTTCAGTGGTGGCACGTGCCACCACTGGCAAGGCTGGCGGATTCCGGAAGTGAACAGCCGGGAAATTCCGTGGCGGGTTTGGGGTGAAAAGTCCTGTGGATGCCTTGCAGATGAAAGGTCACGCGGCGTATTATCCGGCATATAAATTGACAAGTCATTCGATAATCTTTATAACTATTTGAAATTAAAATTTTTAATTCTTTATGTTAAAAACGATAAATTCTCAAATTTTGACTTTTTACGGGACCATCTAAGTTAGGCAACAAAATTATGAAGGGCTTTCAAAGATACGCCAAAATTTCCCCTCTGTTTGAGATGGTAAATAATAGCCTGGACGGGTTAGGGACTGTTCAAAAATAATATAGACTTTTTACTCCATTTCTGGCATGATGCTGGACATGGAAAAAATTGACCGAATGCGCATTAGACATCAATCTATATGGTCTCATCTTGACGAGAAAGGGCGAAGACTTTGGGCCGCCTCTGAGGCTAAAGCTCATGGCCGGGGCGGGCTTAAACTCGTTCATGAGATTACAGGGATATCGCGTAGTGTCATTATCGCCGGCATAAAGGAGTTGTCTGGCGAATCGCCTCCGAGGGGCGCATTCGCCATGCTGGAGCTGGAAGAAAATCACTTAAGGAAAAGGACGTATCTCTGCTTGAGGCATTGAAAAATCTTGTTGAAAACGGCACGATGGTCGATCCGGAATGTTGATTTCCAAAAAAAATGTAACTGATTTTTCTGATTATTTTGACTGTGACAGTTATTTTCCGGATTATTTAAACTGGATTCGCTGCGCTCAATCATTTTATTGGGTTTTTTAAGGCATAGGT
>JBAQUK010000008.1:0-42337 GCA_049297455.1 Desulfosalsimonadaceae bacterium
ATAATCATTAGTAACAAGCGTTTTGTTTTACCAGAAATTGATCCTGCCGTTTCATACATCCGGTCCGCGATTGTAATTGTATATGATGTCTCGGTTCATATTTGCAAAACCGTAACCTGAAAAGAGAGCATATGCGCATTCAAGTATGAGTTTACCAAGAATTGCAGACGCGGCACGTGCCGCGTCTGCAATTCATCCGGCCTAAAACCAGTAATACCCCAACTGCATCCTACCCTTCAGCCGCCTGCCCAGATTAAACGGTTTCGGCTTCAGATGCCCCAGTCCCTTTTGAACCAGCGCATCCGCCGCCGCCAGCACCCGAAGACTCGATTGCCCGTCCCGGTAGGGGTGGATATGATCGGTGTAAGACTGAATCCGGTCCATCAAATCCGGCGGATGGGTTAATCCGTGGGCGATGCTCTGCTCCAAATGCTCCGGGTCCGTGATATTGATGAGGTGGGGGCCGGGCTCCCGGTTATTGAAGGTGACCACGGGGCGGCCCTGGAGCAGAAATTCGGACAGGACGGAGGATGTGTCCGACACCATGATGTCGGCGGATTTTAACAGCGGGAGAATGTCGTCGGTGTCCACATAGGCCAGATCGTCCCCCTGCATGGCCCGGTACCGGTCAACCACCTTGGGGTCCATCTTGGGATGAAAATTAACCACCCACTGATACCGACCGGTTTTGACCAGCTTCTCGACGGTGTCCGCCAGGACCGGCGCGGCGCTGAGGCGGGGGGTGAAGGTGGACGTGAACAGCACCTTCGGGCGATTTTTTACCAAACTGTCGTCCGACGCATCATCCCAAAACAGCGGGTCCATTTTCGGCCACCCGGTTTCATGAACTTCAAAAAATCCCAGACGCTGTTCCAGTTCCTTGAACGGCCCGGTGGTGTCCGGCCCCTGGGTGCAGTAGAGGTCAAAAAAATTCCTGATCCGGAAATGCCCCCGGTCGCTGTTGCGTTTTCGGGCGTTAAACCCGTGAAAAAGCTCGACTTTAATCCCTGGAAAAAAATCCGGCACCACATTGCCCGGCACCAATACGGCGCAGGGGTTATACGCTTTCACCTCGGCCACGGTGCTGAGGCGGCGCTCGGAGGGCCGGAGATGGATTGACAGCCGCTCCGGGTCGTCAAAAAACCAGGCCACTTCGTCCCCCCGCTCAAGAATTATTTTCTGAAGAGGCCGGACAATGGCGAACGCATACAATTCGCTGATATAAAAAAGATAGCGTTTCACGAATGCTCCGATTTTTTCTCTGATGCCGCCGCCCGCCGCAACGTCCACAACCCGGCGTATTTATTGAAACTGCTCTGGCTGTACATGACGGCCGCCAGAAACCCGACCCGACCGTCCAGAAATCCCAGACGGAAAAAATAGACTAAAACAAAGGTGAGCAACGCCCGAAGAGCCGCACCGGAAAGACCATATCCGGTTTTTCCGACCTCGAACCGGTTTTTTGCCCCGATCCAGGCATAGAGGCGGTTCTTATACAAATAATGCCCGAAATCCCGGTGGGTGTAATGCAGGAGCCTTCCCTTGAGCTTGCCCACGCGACCCGGGGCCAAGGTGAGTTTTCCGTGAATCACCGCCGTTGAATAGCCGGCCCCTTCCCTTCGATAAAGGCGCAGGGGGGCCCTGGCGCTTCGGCCGTGATACAATTTCTGCCCGAAAATCACCGGCAGCCACTTGAGTTTGAATCCCCGCTCACGGGGGCCGCTGTTTAACACCGCGTGGATTTCCGCCCGCAGTTCCGGGGTCAGGGCTTCATCTGCGTCGATGCACAGAACCCAGTTGCAGACCGCTTTTGCCAGGGCCCGCTGCTTCTGGGGACCATCTCCAGGCCAGTCCTCGGTCACAAACACCTTGTCCGTGTATCGCCGGCAGATTTCCACGGTCTGATCCTTGCTACCGCTGTCAAATACGATGATTTCATCGGCAATAGGGGCCACGGACTCCAGGCAGGGAATAATTCGGTCTTCCTCGTTCATGGCCACAATAATCACCGACAGAGAATAGACTTTCTGAAAAATTTCTGGCATTTTCATCTCCTTACTGGGTAGTTTGCAAAAACCATATTAAGCCGCCGGTTGTGTGTCAATCAAAATAATATCATGAACAATATTAGGAGGTAAGTATGTCCGGCAACCTCCCGGCACCAGCGGGAAAATTTTTCTTTAAACCTATGGAAATTGTAAAACAGATGTGGTAAATAGCAGGAGCAATCGACATCACCCCGGGCGGAAAAACGCCGCCCGGCATCAAGGGTCCGGAACATGATTATTTCCCACAAATACAAATTCATTTTTATTAAAACCAACAAAACTGCGGGCACCAGCGTTGAAATCGCTCTGGCCAGGTTCTGCGGCAAGGATGATATCATCACTCCCAACGATCCCAAGGACGAGGAAATTCGAAAACAGCTCAATTATCCTGGGCCCCAGAACTGGGAGGCCCCCTTTACAGCCTATAGGTTCCGGGACATCTTCCGCATGATCCAGCGACAAAAGAAAAAAGCCCGATTTTACCACCATATGTCCGCCGCAGAAATCAGATCTCTGTTGGATGAAAGTGTCTGGAAGAATTACTATAAATTCTGCTTCGAGAGAAACCCATGGGATCGCATGATCTCCTTTTACTACTGGCGGCATAAATCCGGCCCCAGGCCGCCGATGTCGGAGTTCATCGATTCCAACGACCCGGAACTGCTGCATAAATACGGGTACCGACTATACACCATCAACGATGAAGTGGTGGTGGATAGGCTCTGCCGGTTTGAAAACCTGGAATCGGAACTGGCCGAGGTCGGCAGGAAATTGGGATTTCCGGAAAATCCGCTCCTGCCCCGGGCCAAGACTTATTTTCGCAAGGACCGGCGGCATTATCGGGATATTTTAACCCCTGAAGACCGGGGTAAAATCGCGCGTCTTTTCGAAAGGGAAATCCGACTGATGAAATACCAATTCGACCCATCATGACCTCCTTTCCTGGGATGAACGCCGCATTGCCCAAAAAACCCTTTATAAAAGTGCTCCATGCCCATGACAGAATCCAAATCTATTCCAGCCGGACTCCAATTTGCAACCCTTGGGTTACTTTTCATTACCCCAGCCGCCAGCAACCTGGTGAAGCATGTCGGCAGCAGCATATTACTTGTGATGACCCTCTTCGGCATTTATACCTTTTTCAAGATGGGACGCATCTCCTTCGCTAAAAAAGAAAAAGCCGTCATGGCTGTTTTCGTTGCCTATTTCCTGGTCAACCTGATTATGGCCATGGCCCATAATGCGGCTGCGGGTATCCGAATCTTCAAGGTGGATATGGACCACGAAATCCGAATGCTCACCTTTATCCCCATTTATTATCTGTTTATCCGGATCCGGCCAAAAAAATCCTTCATCTGGTGCGGCATCATCGCCGGGGCCGTCGCCTCAGGCATCTATGCACTCTTCGCCGGTATCGCTATCGATTTTTCCGACCGTGTTATCGGCCCATACAATCCCTGCCTGTTCGGCTATTTTTCCGTGGCCCTATCGTTCATGAGCCTCTCCGGCTATCATTTCTTCTATAAACTGAATAAAAAACTGATCCTCCTGCCCCTCTCTGGATTTGCCTGTGGGCTTCTGGCTGCGTTTTTTTCCGGAACCCGGGGATCGGTCATCACGATCCCGCTTCTCTTCGTCATTTTCCTTTTTCAGGTCCGGCTTCTCTTGAAAAGTATCAATACCCGGATTGTGCTGGGCGGCGCGGCTGCCGTGTTTGTATTTCTGTTGCTGCTCTTTCCCCACCTTAAGCTGGCAGAACGGTTTCAAAAAGGGATCGATGAAGCCCAATATTTCATCAAAAACCGCGACTGCGTGGAATGCATCGGCAAATACGACGCTCACCATCTGCGCATGTGGATGGAGGCAGCCCTCATCATTAAGGATACCCCGTTTTTCGGGGTAGGATTCAAGGGCTACCGGAAAATTGTGACTCAGCGGGTCGATAACGGCCAGATCGCAGCGGGTATTGAAATATTCGATGAGCCTCACAATATGTATCTGACCATGTGGACATCCTACGGCATTGTCGGCCTGGTGATTTTGCTGGCCTTCTTTCTGACGCCCCTATCCGTGCTGTTTCATTGCATCCGGAAAGAAGGCAAAGGCTGGGAAGGCAATTTCGGCGACAGGGACATCTCTTACTGCGGCATCTATCTGGTAGTCGGCTACATGCTGTTTTCCCTAACCGGCGCTTTGTTCATCCGCAATATGCTCATCTCTTTTTACATTATCATGCTGGCGGCGGTCATATCCGTCAACCGCCCCGATGATCGCCGGACCCTCCCGGAAAGGACATCCCGGACCCCATGACACCCTATCGCGTCCTTGCCATCACCGACCGGAGCGATTTGCCGGAAACCGAGCTGTTTATCCGGCTCCGGCAAATCGGCGTGGATATCGAAGTGGCCTGCAATCCCACGGGCCGCTTTCACACCCGCCTGGAAAAATCCGGCATCGTCTTTTACCCGCTGATTCTCAAAACCCGATTTTCGCCCTCCGGGATGAAAAAACTTAGGGAGATTTTTGAGCGAAAGCCCTACGACATCATTTACTGCTTCAACAACCACGCCACGTCCAACCTGATCCTATCCCGGGCGGAACAAAATGCCAAGATAGTCACCTACCGGGGCACGGTGGGCAACATCAACTTTTTTTCCCCGGCTTCCTGGACCACCCATTTGAACCCCCGGGTCAAGCGCATCATCTGCGTTTCCCGGGCGGTCCGGGACCATTTAAACGACATGCGCTTTATGGGATTGAAATTCAAACCAGGCCGGGCCGTGGCCATCTACAAGGGGCATGACCTGGACTGGTATCGGGATAAACCGGCGGACCTGTCCGAATTCGGCATTTCGAAAAATGATTTCGTCGTGACCTTCGCGGGCCGGGACCGGCCCCACAAGGGGGCCCATGTCATCGTTGACGCCGCGAAATTTCTGCCGCCGGACATGCCGGTGCATTTCATTCTGATGGGGAAAATTGCGGAAAATAAAAAACTGATCGGACAGATCGCTGAAAACCGCCAACGCCATCGGATTCATCTGCCCGGATTCCGGAATGACGCGCCCGCCGTAATCGCGGCCGGAGATGTGTTTGTCATGCCGTCTACCAAACGCGAAGGGCTTTCCCGGGCGGTCATTGAGGCCATGTGCTATGGAATACCGCCCATTGTCACCAATGTGGGGGGTCTCCCGGAACTGGTGACGGACAATGACACCGGGTATGTCATCCCGCCCAACGATCCCCAGGCGCTGGCCCGGCGCATCATCGACCTGTATGGAGATCCCGCAACCCGGAAGCGCCTGGGGGAAAACGCCCGGGCCCGCATCAACGAACATTTCAACATCAACACCACCGTGGCCCAGACCCGGCAGGTGTTTGAGGAATTGATGGCCGACACAGCGTGAACATGTGGGCCGTCCTATCAGATAACTTGAGAACTGGACTTCACTATCTGTAATCCACATACTCTTTTTCTTCAACAATGTCAGAGCCGTACTTCAGGTTGATCTCTTTTTTGACTGCGGCCCGGTCATCATTGATAAAATAGATGCTGCGGGCCAGTTCGATAAATTCCGCATCAAAGGCATGGGCCACTTCCTTTAAGCGAATCCGGTCCTCAATATCCCAGAGCTTTAAGTTAATGGATTCCAGACGCCGGAATTCATCGGAAGTCACGGAAATCCCGGCGACCTGCATGGGAACCACCAGGGTATCGTATTCTTTTTGAATATTTTTCAGCTTTTCGGGATTTTGTATTTTTTTGAGTTTAATAGACAAAATCGTCACCTTGTCCACCACTTCCCCCACGGAAACTTCGACCTGCATCCCGCTCCTTCCCCCCCTGATTCTCAAGACGATCATCGCCATGATAATCAATTGATCTTTTAAAAAATTTCCGGTAAAACCGTTCATCAATGCGCTGAAGACTATCACTTATCACGGGATTTGATCAACCCCTTTTACAGACACTTTGACAACCCGATGCCCAAAATCAACGCCCGGAAAATCTGCCTGATACGCACCTCCGCCCTTGGGGACACGGTCCATGCCCTGGCGCTGGTCAACGGCCTGCGCAAAGGCTATCCGGACGCCCACTTGACCTGGGTGCTGCAAAACCTGCCCCATGATATGGTGAAACACCAGAAGAACATCGACCGGTTCATCACCTTTGACCGGAAAGCCGGCCTGAAATCCTGGTTGAAGTTGTTCGGGCAGTTGAGACAGGAGTCCTTTGATCTCGTGATCGTTCCCCAGGTGAGCGCCAAAGCCAGCCTGCTGACCCTGTTTGTCCGGTCCGAAAACAAGCTGGGCTTTGATTTCAAACGGTCCAGGGAACTGCAATGGCTGGTGACCAACCGCCGGATTCCGGCGGCCCCGGCCCGGCATGTGCAGGATCTGTATTTTGAATTTCTGGATTATCTGGAGATCAAAGATTATCCAAAGGAATGGAATTTTACCTTCACCATTGAGGAGCGGGCCTGGCAAAAGGCTTTTTTTGACCGTTTTAAGCGTCCGGCCATCGGGTTTGTCATCGCATCCTCCAGCCCGGACAAGGACTGGGCCATTGAAAACTACGCAAAAGCCGCAGATTATGTGGACCGGGAACTCAACATGCAGCCGCTCCTCATCGGCGGCCCCAGCGGACTCGAAAAAGACCGGGCCGAAGCGATTGTCCGTCTGTGCCGGAACATGCCGGCCCTTGCCCTTGAAAAACCCATCCGGAACACCCTGCTCCAGATCGACGGGTGCCGGATGATCATCTCCCCGGACACCGGGCCTTTGCATATGGCGGTGGCGCTGGATGTTCCCACCGTCGGCCTGTATGGATTTACAGACCCCAGACGGTGCGGGCCCTATGGTAAATTTCACGATCTGCTGATTGACAGGTACCATGATCCCGGCGAAGAAAATACGCCCATCACCCGGATCACCCGGCCCGGCCGCATGGCCCGGATTACACCGGAAGCGGTGATTGAAAAGATTGAACAGGGGTTGAAAACCTATCCGGCGAAACCGGTGCCCACGCCCCGGACGATTGACCGATAACATGGCTGAAACTTATTACCATCATCCTTATTATATCGGCGCGGATACCCGGCTGACGGAGCCGCAAATCCGGCAACTGACCGCCTGTTTTGAAAAACCCGGCGATTCGGCCACCGGCGTTCTCGGCGGCAGGGCCGCGGTTTTATCCGTGGATCTGACCGGCGTCGGTCCGGTCATCGTTAAAAATTACACCCGGGGGGGCTGGCTCCGGCATGTGAACCGGCGGACTTATCTGAAACTTTCCCGGTACCGGTGCGAAGCGGAGTTTTTTCTCCTGAAGTATCTATCGGGGATTGGCGTGAACGCGCCGGAACCGGTGGCTTTTGCGTATCGGTTTAAATATCCGGTTAAATATTTCGGCGGCTTGTTGTATCATGCCTGGATTGTCACCCAAGAGATCGAAAACGCCGTGACCCTGGCCCGGCTCAGCATTCAGGCCCCGGACCGGGCCCAGGCGGCCATGGGGGATCTGATCCGCCAGGCCAGTATTCTGGTGGAGCACACCATCCTTCACGTGGACCTTCATCCGGGCAATGTGCTGGTGGACCCTCACAACCGGGTGTTTCTCATCGACTTTGACAAGGCCCGGACAGCCCCGCAAAACCGGGGGCGGCTGCGGGAAAAATATATCAGACGGTGGCAACGGGCCGTCGTCAAACACCGGCTGCCGGAAGAAATTCTGATTCCGGACGGATTTCGTTAAATGAGATAATTATGAGCCATAAAATTATAAAAACCAATATCATCCGTTTCCCTGTGGAACGAATTAAAGGCCGCAGACACGCGCCGAACGATTTTCCTGAAACGAACTCCGGCAGCCATGAATGGACAGAAAATGATTGGCCAGAGAGTGATTGGACGGACATCGAAGATGAGCTGTGGTCGAAAGAGGATTTTGAGGCATTGATCCGGCTTCACCAGAAACAACTGGAAAACAGCCCCGAGGACAATTTCGCTCTCTTCTCCCTGGCCCAGGCGTATTTCTTCAACTATGATTATGATAAGGCCCTTGAAACGCTTCACCATCTCCACCAAAAAACGCCGGATGACCCGGATGTGCTGTATTTTATCGTGGAGGCGCTGTTGGCTTCCGGAAAAACCGAGGATGCGTTTGACTGGGCGGTGAAACCGGACATGATCAATCTCACCGAAAACGTGATGGAATCCTGCTATAATATGCTGAAACCCGGCTACAAAGCCTGCTCAATCGACCATCTGTATAATATTTTTTATGACAAAGGGTATCTGATGTTCACCCCGGAACAATTGCTGGCCGCCCTTGCAAGGGACGGCCGGTTTCTGGTGACCCACCCCGAATCTTTGGATGAGGCGGAAGTGGCGATTGCGAGACCCCCAACGGGATAACTCATTATTATGATTAACTCATTATTATGATTCTTTCTCACAACTACCGGTTTATTTTCATCAAAACCAACAAAACCGCGGGCACCAGCATTGAGATCGCCCTCTCAAAATTCTGCGGCCAAGCCGATATCATCTCGCCCAATGAACCGGAAGATGAAATCTTAAGGCGGGATATGGGCGGCCGGGCTCCCCAGCACTATCTTGCACCTTTGAAGGATTACCGGCTGATCGACGTGTATCGGTATATCGCCAGACGCAGAAAAAAACACCGGTTTTATCACCACATGCCGGCTTCGGAAATCAAGGCCCTGGTCGGGGATGATATCTGGAACAGTTACTATAAGTTCTGTGTTGAAAGAAACCCCTGGGACCGGGTGATCTCCTTTTATTACTGGCGGCTGAAGAAAAATCCGGACCAGACCATCACGGAATTCATCGATTCGGGCATGCCCCAGGTGCTCCATAACAACGGTTACGGGCTGTATACCATTGACGGCGCCATCAGCGTAAACCGGGTTTGCCTGTATGAAAATCTGGAACAGGAACTGGAGGCTGTCCGTAACCGGCTGAATCTGCCGGAAAAACTGGCGCTTCCGAAAGCCAAGGCATCCAGGCGGCAGGACAAGCGGAACTATCGGGATATTTTTAACCCTGAAGACCGGGACAAAATCGAAAAAATGTTCAGCCGGGAAATTGCACTTTTCGGCTACTGTTTTTGATATCCGGAGGAAAGTCAGAAAAAAACCTATTGATTATAAGGGAGAACCGGTCATGACCCAAAAACATGAAGACACCGATCTGCTGGACCGAAGAACGTTCCTGAAAAAGATGGCGACGGTTATCGGCGGCGGCGCGGCACTGGGGACCATGGGTTTAACCCCTTGTTTTGCAACCGGATTCCCCGAAAAATCACTGCATCCGTCCAGCACCCGATCCCCATCCCCCGACCGGAAACTGATCTATATCGCCATTGACGCCCTTCACCCCAAATACCTGGAACTCGACGCAGGCGGAAATCCGGGCGGGCGCGACGGGAACTGGCTCATGCCCAACATCCGGAAATTCCTGGACCGGGCCGTGTGGTATCCCAACGCCAAATGTTACCTGCCCGCCGCCACGGACATGAACCACTTGAATGCCCTTGCCGGCACCAGCACGGCCCAGACCGGCATTATCGGCGTATGGGCCCAGCCCAGCGGGTGGCAGGCAAACGGCAAGCCCATCCTCACCCATTCGAACCTGTCATATGCAAAAGACGACCGGGGGCGGCCCGTGGACACCCTGTTTCACGCCTGGAAACGGCGATGGCCGAATTCAAAAACATTCATGATTTCCGGAAAGGAATGGGTGGCGGAGATGTTCCGCGGGTCCGGGTCAAAGTCCGGTGTGGACATGATCGTCACCGGCCCCTCCCGTCCCGAGTATCTTTCGCCGCCCCAAAGAGAAAGTTTCGCCGATCCCGCCACCGACACGGACGCCCTTTGCGACCCCGAATCCACCCGCGTGGGTTTTCTGGACCGCAACGGATTGAAATCCGAGGGATTTTTCAGCCATTTCAGCCCCAGCCAGACCATGAACCGGCTTTATTCCGGCCAGCACAGCCTGCTGACCCTTCAGATGGAGCGGTTCCCCAGTCATTTTCCCCATGACGGATGGGTTGTGGACGCAGCACTGTCCGTTTTTAAGCGGGAAAAGCCGGACATGGCCTACATCCTGCTGGCCCAGACGGATGACGCCGGGCACTGCATCGGGAACGGATGGGATGTTTCGGAATTTACGCCCGCGCAGGCCCCTCCCCCGTATCCGGCAAACTGTGTTCTGAAACCCGAATACCTTTTGGTGAGCCGCCGGAACCCGCTGATTTTCCGGGAAGCGGCCCTGGATGTGATCCGGGATGTGGATGTGCAGTTTGGACGGTTAATCAAAGGACTGGACGACCAGGGGATTTTGGACAAGGCCGCCGTGATTCTGCTTTCCGACCACAGCGCGGAGAACCATATTTATACCCGTGATTTCATGTCCACCGATGTCATGGGGATTCTTCAGAAAAACCGCGCGGCAACCAGTGAAGAGGTTTACGCCTTCAGTGTCAGCAGTTATGGCGTACTGTACTTCCGGGACAAAAAGGACAAAGTGCCGGAAGCGGTGGCGGTACTCAAATCCCACAAAGCCTTAAATCCCCAGACCCAAAAATGGGAGTGCCCGTGGTGGGTGCTGGACCGGCTCGATATGAAAAACGGGGTGAACGGCGTTGCGTTGCCCGGAGAACTCTATCACGCCTTCCATGTCGACAAAGACAGGGAAAAATCCATGATCTGGCCGGATGTGATCATTCTGGCCAAAAACGGCTGGCAGATACCGGTCTATAACGGACATATCCCGAATGTGGGGATCAATGTGCCCACCTGGACCCCTCCGTTTCGGGTTTATAACGGCGGACACGGGTCCGTGGACACCCTGCCCATTGTGGCGGCCGTTTCCCTGCCGGAAGGACGCTCCGGCGTGAACGACCGGCCGGTCCGGATCGGGGACCTGGGCGTCACCGCGGCGTCCGTGTTCGGGCTAAACCTTCAGAGCACCACTATCGGGCAGGACCTGAGCGGGGATTTATAAGGGTTTTGTTGCAGATTTTTCCATATCGGAAGAGGCTGTTTGCCGCCTGAATTTTTGAAATTAAATTTATTTCATTATTTTTAAATATATTCCTTGATAAAATAAAATACGCCACTATAATTAGTTCCAAAAAGGAGAGTGGATGGATACACTATTTACCAACATTGCAAGGCTGGGCATTAAAATGCGGATTTTCAGAGCCATTCAAATCGCTGACAGCTATACCGGGCAGTTGAAAGACCGTGAAATACTGATTCTTGAATTGCTTAAAATTCAGGGTTCCATGAGCATGACCCAGTTGTCGCATTTTTTCCCCGGTTTAAAGCTCAGCACCCTCTCAATGGATGTCAAAAGGCTCAGAGTGGACTTGGGTTTAATACACATTAAAGTTGGTAAAAACGACATGCGGGTCCATTTGATTGAATTATCCGCCAAAGGATATGAAAAGGTGGCGGAACTCAGGACGCAATCAGGAAAGTCATATGCACCCCTTGCAGCCGCCATCGGTAAAAATCCTGCGGATCTGGATGTATTAAACAGGGTTGTCGAAAAGGCGATTGTTCTGGTTGAGAAAGAGATCAATCAATTTGCTGAAACCAAAAAACTTGACCGTTCTTCCAATGATCAAGTGGTTCAAGAACAAGAGTATGTTTAATCATTGATGATTATAAGAAGAGATAATCATCCGGAGGTCACAATGAAAAAATTATTTACCCTATTATTAATGACGATCTTTTCCCTGACGATTTTTGCCAATCCGGTATTTGCCGGCCGCGGATACGGCAATGGCGGGCACGGCGGCGGATATAGCGGACATAGCAGCCGTCATTATTCAGGCCATAATCAAGGTGGTCATCATTATTCCGGTCATGGCGGTCATAGGTATTATGGACATGGCGGGAATGGACATATTAATGGATGGGAAGCCGCCGCAATCGGTTTAGGCGTCGCTGTCGTGGGAAGCGCGATAATTAACAGTTATCCGCGTGAACGCGAGGTTGTGGTTGAACACCGCACATATTATAGTCCTGCTCCCCCTCCGCCGCCACAATACCGGGAATATTGTTACGAATGCCCGACCAGTTACGATCCTCCTCCCAGAGTCTGGGTTCCCGGACATTCCGAACCTGTCGGTGGCGGGTATTACCGACGTGTGCCCGGTCACTGGGAATAGAAGGGTTAAACGCTGGATTGATTTTTTATATCAAGGTTGGCGATACGGTTGGATAACAAATCCTTCCGGTTCTGCCGGATTCTCGACAGGCCGGGGCTGAAATGAAGGTACATCAGAGGGGACCGGCAGCCTTTTGTTAAAAAAAAGCTTTCCAGGCGTTCAAACAGAACGGGCTTGTCCGGCCAGGTGAAGTGTTTTTTGATTTCCTTGAGCGTCGCCCATTGCGCCGCGGCTTCGGGGTTGTGGCCAAATGCCCGGTTTTCGGCCTCATCGCACAGAAAAAACGTGCACACCGCAGGCCTTATCCGCCACAAGCACCCGCCCTCCGCCAGAAAAATGCATTTAACCGGACTCGCAGGGTTTTGAATTGCCGCCTCGATCCGGTCCAGACCCGAATCGTCAGCTACCAGGGCGTTGACCGCCACATCCCCGAAAAACGCGATAATGCCGTCTTTGGAGCAGCAGGCGCTGAGACGGCTTTGAAAACATTTTTCCGTGCAGATGTCTTTAAAATGCGCGTCCAAAAACCCCCCGACCTGGGACCGGAACTCCCGGTAATCCTCAATTTCCGCCTTTAATGAAGCAGCTTCCGCATCCGGCAGGGCGTTAAGAATCTGCCGGACCATCCGGAGGGCTTCGAGTTGTTCTGCTTGATAATCGTTCATGGAAAGGGATATAAACATTATGATTTTCAATCTCAAGGGATTTTATAACTGCTCAGGCAGATAGACTGTAGGCTGAAGGCTAACAGGACAGCCGGAATGAGCTATTTTAAAAAATAATTTATTCAGGCCGATCTTCAGCCTAAATAACCTGAAAGGATTAACAATGGATCAAAAACAAAAAATCGGTTTCGCCTGCGCGTATACGCCCCTGCCCCTGATCGACGCGGCAGGATTCGCGCCGTTCCGAATCCTGCCGGTGGGCGACTGCCCCGACCAGGCCGGTCACCTGCTCCATGACAACCTGTGCCCCAACATCAAACGCATCCTTGACCGGGCCATGAGCAGCGATTTGCCGGACCTTGCCGGATCGGTTTTCATCAACAGTTGTGACGCCATGCGCCGGATGGCGGACGCGTGGAAAGCGATCCGCAAAAACGACCGCACCGTTTTGCTGGATCTGCCGGCAACCGCCGATGACCTCTCCATCTCCTTTTTCAGGGATGAACTGGTCCGGGCAGCAAACGCGCTGGGGGATTGGCGAGGGGAGGAGATTTCCCCGGAAGCCGTCAACCGCAGCATCGATAAATATAATGAAATATCCAGGCTGCTGACGCAGATCGCACAAAAGTTTCACCAGGGCAGGATAGAGGGCGGGGGCGCGGCCTTGCAGACCTTCTACAATCAGGCGGCCACTTCCTCATTGGACGACACCCTGGTCCGGTTAAAACAGCTCCGGGAAACAAAGGATGTTGACGCCCCCGAAAACAAAGGGGTGCCGGTATACCTTTTCGGCAATGTCATGCCGGACCCGGAAGCGTTTTCAATGATCGAATCCTGCGGAGCCACTATCGTCAATGACGATTTCTGCACTGGCTCCCGGATGTTCACCCCTGTGGCGGATGATGATACCGGGGATGTGTTTTACCATTTGGCGAAAGCCATGCTCACCCGCCCCCCCTGCGCCAGAACCTTTGATCCGGCCCGTCCCGGAAAAATCGCCGAAGATGTTTTAACGAGCGCAAACGCCGCCCATGCCATGGGCGTCATCGGGCATACCGTGAAATTCTGCGACCCCTATCTGGAGCGCCTCCCGTTTATCCGGGAAACCCTGAAAGATGCCGGAATGCCCCTGCTTCTGCTGGAAGGGGACTGCACCCTCCGGTCCATCGGCCAGCAGAAAACCCGCATCGAAGCCTTTATCGAAATGTTGAGGTGAAATATGATGAAACAATACTTTAATGGCCTGGTGAGTGGCATTGAAGCCGCACTGGCGGCAAATCCGATTAATAAAAGCCCGAGAAAACTGTATGCCCTTGAGATTGCAAAGCTGGGAAGCCGGCTGTATTCCGGGGAAAACCGGGTGGCCTGGTGCGGTATTGCCGCACCCTTTGACATCCTGTCCGCCATGAACGTCACCTCCTGCTTTGTGGAATTCATCGGCGCCATGCTGGCCTCCACCGGCCTGTCAACGGAATTCCTGATTGAGGCCGAACACGCCGGTTTTGCGTCGGATATCTGCGGTTACCACCGGGCCATCATGGGCGCGACCCGCAAAGGCCTGATGCCGGAGCCGGACTTTTTGATCGGCACCACCTGCCCGTGTTCCGGCGGCATTGCCGTGATGGAAAATATGGCCGCCCACTTTAAAAAAGATTTGTTTGTATTAAATATTCCCCAGCAGCAGACAGAAAGCAGCGTCCGCTATCTTGCCGATCAGATCCGGCAGATGGTGACGTTTGTCTCCCATCATACCGGGCAAATCCTTGACGAGGATAAATTAAGGGCCGCCATCATCCGGACCAACCGGGCCAGAGAACTTATCGCGGAAACCTATGAATTTGCAAAACAGATTCCCTCTCCGACGGACGGGAAAATGCTGGCTAATTTCGGCATTGTCATGGCCCTGCTCTTGGGATCGGATGCAGCGGTGACGGTGGCCCAAGCTTACCGGGATGAATTTAAAAACCGCGTTAAAAACGGCGTCAGCGGATCAAATAAGGAAAAAATCCGACTGATGTGGATCCAGAACCGGATCCAGTTTAAAAATCATCTGGTGGACATGCTTGAGAAGGAATTCGGGGCGGTGGTCGTCATTGATGAATTAAATGACATCACCTGGGATGCGATCGATCCGGATGATCCGTATACCGGCCTTGCCAAACGGGCCATTTCCATCCCGTTTAACGGGGAAGCCGCCCGCAGGATCGATCACTTAAAAAAACTGGCCGGGGAATATAAAATCGACGGGGCCATCAACCCCTGCAATTGGGGATGCCGGCAGGGAACCGGTTCAAAAGGGCTGATCACCGAGGGCTTGAAGGAAATCGGGGTGCCGGTGCTGAATCTGGAAGTGGACTGCATCGACCACCGGTCGTTTGCCGATGGCCAGATCAAAACCCGGATGGAGGCGTTTATTGAAATGCTGGATAACCGGCCATCACCCTGGAAATAAGAGCCAAGCATCAAAAAAAACAGGCGCTGGATTGCCCAGCGCCTGTTTAAATTTCTTAATGTAATAACAACTATTTGCCGCCGCGTTTGGAAGCTTTGAGCGGGTTGACTTTGGCTGCTTCTTTGGCAACGACAACGATGTGGGTGGCGAGATTGCAATCGCCGTTTTTCCACTTCAGGGCCGGAGCCGGGGCTGCCGAACAATATGATCCGGTTTCATAGGCTTTGCTTCTGCCGCATCCGGTGCAGGCTTCCACAACGGGGTTACAGGCGCCGCCGGTGTACGAGCATCCGGTTTTGGCCATAAATACGCATTCATCACCATTTCTGACTGTTGTACAAATCATCTTGAGTATCCTCCGTTTTCATTTTTTTCTATAAATAACGGCGCCAGATTTCGGGCGCCGGTATAAAATAGCTGGTATAAAAAAGAACAAATTTGGTGACATCCTTTAATCAATTCAACATTCATTGTCAAATCTTTTTTTGATTCCAAAACTCCCGGACAGCCTTTCCCCATCCATGCGACACGCCGGCCGCCAAAACAAATCTTGATTTAATGGCAAAAAATTGTAACTTTAAGGGCCATTACCGCTTCATATAAATCTGAACAGCATAATTTAAGGGAACCTATCCATGACCGCCAGCCAGGCGATTGACCAGGCCATTGAAGTCCTGAAAACAGAAGCCGCCGGAATTCTCAAACTAATTGAAAAAGTGGATGACGGGTTCACCCGGATGGTGGATCTGATATGCAAATCCAGGGGCCGGGTGATTATTGCCGGCATCGGGAAATCCGGGATCATCGGCAGAAAGATTGTCGCCACCTTAAACAGCACCGGAACCCGCTCCATTTTTTTGCATCCCGTGGAAGCCATGCACGGCGATCTGGGGATGGTTTCCGAAAACGATATTTTCTTAGCCCTGTCCAACAGCGGCGAAACCGACGAGCTGAACGCCCTGCTCCCGAGCATCCGCAATGCCGGTTGCCCCATCATCGCATTTACGGGGAATAAACACTCCACCCTGGCCGGACGCGCTGATATTGTCATTGATGTGGGTGTTGACGCCGAAGCCTGCCCCATGGGCCTTGCGCCCACCACCAGCACCACCGCGCTGCTGGCCATGGGCGACGCCCTGGCCGTGGTGCTCATCAACCGGAAAAAATTCACGCCCAATGACTTTAAGAAAATTCATCCCGGCGGCAATCTCGGCCACCGATTGTCTTATAAAGTTCAGGACATGATGCTGACCGGGGACGCCATTCCAAAAGTTTTCGAGGGGGCCGGCATGGACGCGGCCCTGGATGTGATGGACAAAAAGAAACTGGGGGTTGTGCTGATTTTAAAAAATGACAATACCCTTTCCGGAATCATTACCGACGGCGATGTGCGGCGCATGCTGGTCAATAAAATCAACGTATTTGAAAACACAGCGGACGCGCTGATGAAACGGGGCCCCAAATCCATCCTCCAGAACACCCCGCTCTACGATGCCTTAAATATCATGGAAACCCACCAGATTACGGTGCTGCCGGTGGTTGACGCAGACGGGAAGGTTTCGGGGGTGCTTCACCTGCATGATATCCTGGGCAAAGGGGCGGTTACCTTCAACGGAATATAGAACAACTTCAAAAGGATACCATAAGGAATGCATATGAACGAATTCGATCCCTTTGATACGGCAATCGAAACCCTCGGGCCGGCCAAAATAAAATCCAAGATCTTAGATGAGATCAGCGGCACCAGCGAAGAAATATTCAAATCCGACGACGACCGGATCCTCATTGATGTCACTGCGAGCAACATCATCAAGCAGATCGGCGCCAAACAGACACCGCCGACATTTGAACTGGCCGGCCCCAGAAAAAAGATCTACTTTGACCCCAGCAAACTGAAATGCGCGGTGGTCACCTGCGGCGGCCTCTGCCCCGGCATCAACAATGTGATCCGGGCCATTGTTCTGGAGCTGCATTACCGTTACCGGGTCCGGCATATTTACGGCATCCGGTATGGTCTCCAGGGCTTTATTCCGGAATTCGACCATCCCGTGATGGAGCTGACGGCCGACACGGTGGTGAATATCCATGAAATGGGAGGTTCCATTCTCGGATCATCCAGGGGCCCCCAGAACATTGAAGATATTGTGGACTGCCTGGAGCGGATGAATATCGGCATTCTGTTTATGATCGGCGGTGACGGCACCCTGAAGGCCGCGTCAAGCATTTCCGAAGAAATCAAAAAACGAAAAACAAAAATCAGCGTGATCGGCATTCCCAAAACCATTGACAACGACATTTTCCGGCTGGCGAGATCATTCGGTTTTGATACGGCGGTGGATATCGCCACCACAGCCATCAAGGGCGCCCATATGGAGGCCGAAGGATATCCCAATGGCATCGGCATGATTAAGCTGATGGGGCGTCACTCCGGATTTATCGCCGCCACAGCGACCCTGGCCCAGCAGGATGTGAATTTTGTCCTGATTCCGGAAATCGATTTTGAGCTGGAAGGGAAAAACGGCCTCTTAACCAAACTGGAAAAAAGGCTGAAAGAACGGAAACATGCGGTCATTGTGGTGGCTGAAGGCGCGGGACAAAAATTTTTTAAGGATGTCGAGGCGGACCATGACGCCTCCGGCAACCTGAAACTCTTTGATATCGGGCTGTTTCTGAAAGACAAAATCCAGTCCTATTTTCACGGCAAGGGCACGGAGGTTTCCATCAAGTATATTGACCCCTCCTACATGATCCGGAGCCTTCCGGCCAATGCCAATGACCACGTCTACTGCGGATTTCTGGGACGGGATGCCGTTCATGCGGGCATGGCCGGAAAAACCAACATGCTCATCGGCCACTGGAACAATTTTTTCGTGAATGTCCCCATTCCGGCGACCGTCGGCAAACGAAAACGGATCAACCCGCAAGGAAAAATCTGGCAGACGGTGCTGGAAGCCACGGGCCAGGGGGATTTGACGAATCCGGTTGAAGAAAAAGATTGAAAACTGGAAGCCGGATGACTGTGCGCGGGTCATCCGGCTCAGAGAATGCTTGTTTTTGAATTACTCAAAATCACCCAGCGGGTGGGTGTCCACTTCCTGGAATGTGCCCTGAAAAATCTTCAAGAGATAAATATCCTTTACCGCCTCCCGGTTTTCGTCAAACACGGTCTTGCCGGTGACCCCTTCAAACGGGGCCATGGTCAGCAGCGCCTCCCGGATATCCGAACGCCCGCGCATATCGGGCCGGCTCGCCAGCTCAAAAAGCAGCCTGGCCGTATCGTAACTTACCGCTTCGATAAATCCCGGTGCGCTGCCATACACTGCCGTGAACCCGGAGACGAATTGCCGCACATGCCCGGAGGCGCTATTCTCAAAAAAACCTTCGGGAATGATGGCGTTCTGGATATTATATTTCGCAATCTGGATTAATTTGTCCGAATGCCACAAATTGGTTCCCAGCAGATACACACTCTTTACGTCATAATAGGCCAGTTGCGGAATGATCAGCCCTGCCTTGTTCGGTGAATCCGGAATAAAAATCGCGTCAAATGCCGCTTCCGGCTCCAGCGGCACTGTATCCCCCGCCCCTCCGCCGGAAAACCCGCTTTCATTCCCTGCCGCGGATGCGGGAGGCGATACCGCACCCGCATGGGGGCCTGCCAGTTTTTTGATGGCATCGGCAAAATCCGTCTGGCCGGGCATGTAGGCTTCGGCCCCCACGATGCTGCCGCCGGCGGCGGTCACCGCATCCCGGAACAACTTCATATGGGTCTGCCCATAACTTTCAGCCGGATAAAGAACGGCAAACCGCCGCAGCCCGAGCGTACCCACGGTATATGACACCAGGGAATTCACCTGCATCCGGGGGGTTAAAAAATTTCTGAACACATAATCGCCGGTGTCCGTGATCCCGTCTTTCTGGGTCAATGTGATAATGGGAATTTTGAATTCCTGTGCGCTTAAGGCCGCCTCATCCACAATGCCGATGGGTCCGATAATGGCCGCGACATTGCCATCCGCCAGCTCTTTCACTGCCTGACCGGTTTTCCGGGGATCGGACCCGGTGTCTTTGAGCAGAATTTTGATGGCGCCCCCCCCTTCCTGCGGGACGAACCGGGAAAGGGCGTATTCAATGCCGTTATAGGCTTGCTGCCCGAACGTTTCATATTTTCCGGTCATGGGAAGCAGGCAGCCGATGACCACCTCCCGGCGTTTGGCAAATTCGGGCGACTGAATCGTTGAAATCCGTTGTTCCGCCTCGGCGGCATTTTCATGAAACGGGTATTGCGCCACAAAAGCCGACAAGGTCGCCGCCGCGTCATCCGCATGCCCGTCTTCCATGTAGCTGACGCCCAATTGATACATCAGATCGGCGCTGGGTGGACGGCCGGCCAGTTTTTCCAGCTCAACGGACAATTCCGACGTCTCCATCAATGCCAGAGCGGTTTTCATCTTTGACACGGCGTTGGCGGTTTCTTTTTCCGTGGCCGTCTGAAGCGCGTTCAAATACGCGTAATAGGCATCCCTTGGTGACTTGACGGCCATATAGGCATCGCCGATAATCAGGTTCGCGCGATGCATCTGTTGCACGGTCAGCGGCTGGGCCAGAACATCCCCCGCAGATGCGGTGATCTTTTGATGGTCGCCCGTCTTATGCCACGCATCCAGCAGCTCCACCCACGCATCCCTGGCGTATGGCGTATCCGGATAGTCCGCAATGACCCGCTGGAAATCCTTTTGCGCCTTGTCATACTGCCGCTTCAATGCGCGGATCATCCCGACCCGCAATGCGGCGGCAGGCGCCAGGGTCGTATCCGGGAATTGCGCCAGATACGATTCAAAACCGGAAACGGCTTCATTGTATTCACCGGCCTGATAATGGGCTTCCGCCGCATCATAGGAACGCTTTTCAGGGCTCATCTGCCAGAAAACCCCCGGCCCGCTCTCTTTTGGCGCGCATGAAAAACAAAATCCCAGTATAATAACAATAAAAATTCGGTTGATTCGCTTCATCATAAGAAATCCCGATCAAATGATTTCATTGCCAATCCTCTTCGGCCATGGTTTTATCAATGTATATTCAATAATGCATCTGTCATATACCACCATTTTTATCAATCTTAATTGTTATAAAAAAGTGCATGACCATCGTTTGATAAAGCATACAGCGACAGCCCCCGTGGACAGGCCGCTGATGAGGCGTTTTTTTACTGTAATTGAAAAGCATTGATACAGTGGCGGGATTTATTTTTCGGAGACAAAATCAAGTTATGGTACAAAAATTGCTTTATTTTATAACGTTATAGGATTGGATTATTCACGAAAAATGCAATTGTGAAGCCTTCTTTGACATCAAAACAGTCGGAACGAAGTCATAATTACTCAGGTTAATTTTTTTTGTTGACAATAGCATGCCACCTTGTGGCAGTATCGAATTGCATAAAAATAGATTGGCTGACGGAATCAATAATTTTACTGGCCATGGGCTGAAAAAATGTATATTTAAAAAAAATAATATAAAAAGCCACGCCATTGTTCCATGTGTCAATTCTTTATTGTTACACGCAAAGGGCCATGCAAAATTTAATTTTATTGTAAAAATAAGAGGGAGAACATCATTATTATGGGTAAAAAAAATTTTAAAACAATTAAGCTTGGGTTTTATCTGGCATTATTTTTGTTGGTGTCATTCCCATTGATTGCTCCCCGATCGGCAAAAGCCGCCTGAACCGGCCCTGAGCTGACCGTGTCTGTCAGCCCCACAGGAAGCGGCGTGGTTTATGCGCATGATAACCTCAGGCCCCCAACTGAAAAATATTTCCCGCCGGAAACAACGGCAACGTGTTTTAGTGTAAATCAAACTGTCGTGCTTCAGGCAAACCCGAAATCCGGGTTCAAATTTTCCCGGTGGGCGATTACGGGCGCAACAAAATACAGCGGCACGGCGAATCCCTATTCGATTACTATGCCAAGAGATCTTACGGCCACCCGGGTGGTCGCCTATTTTACCGGGAATACGGCGCCCGTGTTGCCCGTAGCCAACGCCGGATCGGATCAGACCGTAAAGGAAGGCGTCAAGGTCACGTTAGATGGCACAAAGTCCAGTGATGCGGATGGGACCATCGCCAGTTACCGATGGGCGCAGATTGGCGGGCAGCAAGTCACGCTCTCAAGTTTGACCGCTTCCAAACCGACGTTCACCTCCCCGTATATTAAGGGCGGGGATACACTGATTTTCCAGTTAACGGTTACCGACAATGGCGGCAACACGGATACCGACACCGTCAATATTATCGTCCAGTGGACGGATACCAGCACCCTGACGGCGGATGCGGGACAGGATCAAAAGGTGCTTCCCGGCGATACGGTCACCCTTGACGGGTCCGGTTCGAAAGACTCCGAAGGGCAGAGCCTTTATTACCAATGGGAAATTTCAAGGGCGTCGGCATTAATTAATACGTCGGAAATTTCGCTGTCGAATCCTTCCGCTAAGACAACGTCTTTCACAGCACCGCAAGTCAACGGATGGATTGAATTCAAACTGACGGTGACAAACGCCGATGGGGATGTGGATACAGCCCTGGTGATGATAACGATCGGTAATGTTGTGGAAGAGACGGATCTTGTTGCGGACGCCGGTTCCGACCTGATGGTTGTCAGCGGCAATCAGGTTCAATTGACCGGCTCATGGACTTCGCCGGAAGGCGTTACGGTCACCTATCAATGGGAAAAAACAAGCGGACCGGTGATAAGCCTGTCCGGCAGCGACGAGATGGCCCCGGAAACCACCCGTGAACTCAACCCGACATTTAAGGCCCCGGAAATTTCCACCGATCATGAAGAGGTTGTTCTTCAGTTTATCGTTAAGGACG
Organism: Desulfosalsimonadaceae bacterium; assembly: GCA_049297455.1. Taxonomy (GTDB): domain Bacteria; phylum Desulfobacterota; class Desulfobacteria; order Desulfobacterales; family Desulfosalsimonadaceae; genus SURF-3. The sequence continues at coordinate 22,238 of JBAQUK010000008.1, forward strand.
CCGGCAGCACGTTCGGCACGGATACGGATGATGTGGAAGTGACCGTCGTCAGCCGTGATTATGTGCTTAACAATAAATCTCCGGTGGCTGACGCAGGCCCCGATCAGGCGGCGGCTCCGGGCGCCCAGGTGTCTCTGGACGCTTCCGATTCTTCAGACCCTGAAAATAAGCCGCTTTTGTACCGATGGACCCTTATTTCAGGTCCCGGTTCGATTGCTCTGTCGGATGCATCTATCGCCAAACCGACATTTGTCGTGCCTTCAGGCTCCGGTTCCGCGACATTTGAAGTGCTTGTCACGGATGATGCCGCAAAAACGGATACGGATACGGTTGTCGTCACCTGGACGAACGCCGGGCCGACAGCAGATGCCGGCCCGGATCAGAATGTGTTTGAAGGCGATACCGTGGCGCTGTATGGATCCGGCTCATCGGATGACGAAGGAATTGCCTCCTACCATTGGAGTCAATTAAGCGGTCCGGCAGCGACGTTATCGGACGCATCTGAAGCGGATCCCGAATTTTCAGCTCCGGCTGTTGTGACGGGCTCTGCGATATTAACATTTGAACTGACGGTAACGGATGGCGGCGGACAGACGAGCAAGGATCAGGTCCGAATTACGGTTAACGACAAAAATACTGCGCCAATCGCCGATGCCGGCGATGACCAGCGGGTAAACGAAACCGCCAACGTCGTTTTATCCGGCTCCGGATCATCCGATCCGGACGGTGACACCTTGTCCTACCACTGGATCCAGACCAGCGGACCGGTGGTGGTGATGTTGCCCGGGAGTTCCCTGGACGCTGAAAGCATGACATTTGCCGCGCCCTCTATCAGTGAAACCGCTACACCGGCAAAAGTCATTTTTCAATTAACCGTTTCCGACCCCCAGGGTCTCTCAGGCACGGATCGCATTGAAATTCTGATTGATGATGTCGGTGCAGCCCCGGTGGCCGATGCCGGCGATGACCAGAGAGTCTATGAGAATGGAATCGTCACACTTGACGGCACCGGCTCAATGGACAGTGACGGCACGATATCCGGCTATCTATGGTCCCAGACCAGCGGGCCGACCGTTATCCTGTCGGATGTGTCTTCCGCTAACCCCACGTTCACAGCCCCATCCGTAACGTCGGATCCCGTGATATTGACTTTCCTGCTGGCAGTGGAGGACGATGAGGGACTGGTGGCCTATGATGATGTCGCCCTTTCAGTTTATCCGGATACAAACGCGCCGATTGCAGAGGCCGGTCCCGACCAGTTGGTTGATGAAGGGACAATGGTCATTTTAGATGCTTCCGGTTCTTCTGATTCGGATGATGGGATCAAAAGCTATCTGTGGGAACAGGAAGATGGCGATGGCGTCGGGGTGGTGCTCTCAGACACTTCGGCTGTTAAGCCGGCATTTGAAGCGCCTAAAATCTCTGAAAAAACGGTCACGTTGAACTTTAAATTAACGGTTGAAGATTACAACGGGAAGAAACACGCTGATTCAGTGGCCATAACCGTCGATAATAAATCCAGCAATGATGGCGGGAGTTGTTTTATATCCTCTGTGGCCGAATAATCGTTTTTTATTCACTTTGTATAAAATAAAAAATCCCCGCAGAAGCGTGACGCCCTGCGGGGATTTTTGTTTGAAACGAAAATTCTTACCTGAAATTCAGACTTAACAGGCGAAAACTCAGCAATCTGCTGTCATGACTGAGGAACAGGATTGCGAAAAAGGAGCATCCATTGTTCATTATTATCCCGTGCAAGCACTTTCCAGCCGACGGATTCGGGGGATTCAATCATTATTTTCTGGGGCTGGGAAGCCATCAGAGACGCCCATAATGCCTTATCGATGTAAATCAAATTGATACCATTATTCTCGAGCACACGATAAAGGGGGATTTCCGGTAATTGCCCGTCAAAAACAGAATATGTTTTAATTCGTGTATAATCGGGAATATGGCAAAAATAATTCTGCATTTCCCTTGAATAATCACTTACCACCGGCCGGGCATCCGGATTGCATATTTCCGCCTTGAATGGGGTAAGCCTTCTGTAAATATCCAATAAAGGTCTTCCATTACTATGGCCGGGATAATAACGGGGAACCGCAATCATCATCACGAGAATAACCAGCGGCATCCATTTGACCAGTTGCTTTTCAATAAAAGGCCACCGGTGAATGATGATATAAACCGCCATTCCCACCGTTGCCATCAGAAATATTCCTAATGGGAAAATATAGGAAGGCCGCGGTCTTTGCGTGATAATGATGATAATTGCCAACGGAACCCATGAGAACATCATCAACCACCCGAGAATACGGTCCTTTACCCATTGACGCCACCAGAACTGTCTGTCTTTATAAAATAAAATAAATCCGGATATCAGAATAAGACTGGTAAAGACGCTGAGTATCAGCGATGTGGATCTGTTATAACTAACCGGGCAATAATCAGGAGTGATGGTAGATGATGTGGTGTTGAATAAAAGCAATTGAATCCCGAAAGGGGTTAAGTATAAATTCCATAACATGTTATCCAGGACGGCTTTTGGATTTTTCCAAAGCATTTCGGAAAGGGTCAGGTCGGGTGCGCCAAAATGTTCCTTTATCAGCTCCGGATATTCGGTCATGGCGTTTTTTTCCCATTCAGGATGCCGTTGCTGATAGCCGAATGCGTAAACCTGGCCCATGTTCATCACATGCTTGGCCTTAACATACCACGACAATTCAGGATATTGCACAACCGACCGAGAATAAAAGAAAAATATCAAGGCGCCGACCAGCAATAATGGGGCTCCATAGCCCAACAGATAATGGCGGAATCGTGGTATTGTCCGCAACTTGCCTTTTAACGCTTTCGCCTGCCCCAGTTCCCATACAAAGCAAATTACCCCAAAAATAATCGCCACCACAATATATTCATTGCGAAGCAGAAATGTATTGGCCACCACAATCGCCAATGCACAACTGCGAGCCCAAATTCCTTTTTTGACCAGGACGATCAGGCATGCCGCCAGCACCGGAATCACCGAAAACAGGTGGACTTCGTACATGGCATTGAAATTAATCGGTAAAACAGCCCACCAGGCCCCCATTAACCAGGCAATGCCGGAAGGCAGCAGGCGTCTCATCACGGCCAGAACGAGGATGGTCAGCAAAAAAACGATGATGATCCGGTGCAAAATACTCACGACATAAGCATCATCTGACAAAAACAGCAAGGTTCCCCAAAAAGACGTGTAAAGGGGCGACCAGGGAAAAAGGACCTTAAAATTTTCAAACCACCAATATGCGGTTTTGAAATACTGGGAAGAATCCCCAAAGGGAAGATCCCGATATATCCACATTCCCCATATCACCTTCAGTTGTAATAACATGATGGTCAGATAGGAGAACCAGGAGTTATCGGTGAGGGATTTCGCCATAGATGGCGCTGTTTCCCTAATCTTCTTTTCCATTTCAATCCTTGCTGGATCCGCTTTATGGCAGGTTTAACCAATCGGTTTTGATATGAATCGCGATCAAATCCCGGCACCGGCTTCGGGCTGCATCCGAATAAAAAGATCATCGAACCATGCGGCTCCCGAAGTGGATGAATACAAAATTAAGAAAGGCTGTATGGCAACGATCTCTTTGTCACAATGAATAACCGTCTGAATCTGTTCCCAGTCATGGGATCCTTTTGAAAAAAAGAGCTTATCGGTATTCCACTGAAACGATCCATCTTTAAAAAAGGTTTGGATATTTATACAGTAAGTAGCTGTTTCTTCAATATTTAATGCTTTGCTCCACCCGCCCGCAAGAATGCTGCGAACTCCGGACGGCAGCACAACTTTTTCGCCCGCCCACCGGATCTGCCGGCCGCTGGTGTTTCTTAATTGCAGGGAATATTGTCCGCCGTGGACCTCCGTATTATCCCATACGGCAATCCCGTCCGGATGGTGCGGGTCTCCGGTTATGGCCTGCCACCCTGAAATTTTATTATTTTCCGATAGTTCCATATCTCCATTACAACAGAAATCCGAGTTGATCCGTTTGAATTTATCCGGGGATACACATTCTCCCCCGGCTTCAACACATTGCCGCCATGACTGAAATGTTGCGTTTTTCTCAAGAAAACCGATAATTTTTGACGTCCGCCACTGAATCCCCGCCGGATTTAGATGATATATTGTATTAAACATGCAGGATTCAGGCATAAAAAAATCTTTGGGCTGGCCCAGAATCTCGACCCCCGAATGTGATAAAAACGCCATTAACGGATCTGTAAACATATTATAGGGATCATTCTGGAAGGTGTTGGTTAATGGAAGCGTCCCCGGCCAGGAAACAAGAACCCGAATCCCTTCACTATCGCACCAGCCAATGAACTCGGAAATCTTTTTCATGCCATATTTTTCCGGATCAAACTGGCTGGGCACCAACGGAAAAGGATCTATGGGGTATTTTTTTTCCTCAAAGCCGCCGATGATATCACCATTCCTGTTTAATGTTCTGCCGCCATCGATAAAATTAAATATCCCCGTGTGTTGTTTTATAAAAAACGAAAAACTGTCCCTCATTATTTTCCCTGGATGGGCATATGTTTTAAGTATCTGAAACAGTTCCGCAAGCGGAAGATTTTTCAGACATGACCGGTCATAATTCAGAATATAATCGGATTTAATATCGCTCATCAAATCATCGGAAAAATAATGCCCATATTCCGGGGCGAGAATCACGAGATCATTGGATCTCAAGTTCTTCCTGGCCCGATAAAAATAATAATCCCTCAACCCGGCATGGGTGGACAGATTAACGGCGGGGATCTTGAAATGCCTCTCCATTTGTTCGGCGCTGACGCCGTAAAGGCCGCTGCTGCCGGAGACGATAACTATTTTGGGCTCGTGAATGGCTCGCGCATAAGCCTCTTTGTGTTGGTAGAGATTATTGACCCATATCGTGTCATTTTGAGGACAAAAATAGCCGGTCATTACCCATATGACTGATAAGCCATATAAAGCGAAAAAAGAACATAAAACGGCGGTTACATATTTTTTATATTTCTGTTCAAGCATCAGCCGGAATCATCTCAGAAATTAAAGTATAAAAAATCGCTGGGCTGCTGGAAATCCGGCATTCCTAGTATTAACAGGACTACCGTGACGAGCGCCCAGCCAAAGGCGGGCTGCATATTTTCGGTAAGCTGATTGGAATTTCCGGCCAAAAAAGCAAGCCCTGAAAAACCGGCAAGCATAGCCAGAATTTTGGCGGTATATTCACCGGGAATCAACTGAGACATGCTGAACATTGCTTTCAAACCATCTAAAGATTGCACGCTGCCGATATTAATCATTCCTGAAAGAACGGAGATGGCTGTCTGAAAATCCGGGGCCCTGAAAAAAACCCAGCCTGCATTAATAAAAAGAAAGGTCAGCACCCAGGCCGGAAACTTAGGCATTTTATACCCCGCACCCGACCATATCCGGTGAACGACAATGGCTGCGCCATGCATCAATCCCCAGAATACGAATGTCCACCCGGCCCCGTGCCAGAGACCGCACAAAACAAACGTGACCATCAGATTCCGGTATGTGTTGAATCCACCGCCCCGGCTGCCCCCAAGGGGAATAAACAGATAATCCCGGAGCCACGATGACAATGTCATATGCCAGCGCCGCCAGAAATCCTGAATATTTAAAGCCTGATAGGGAGAATTGAAATTTTGGGGAAGACGGATATTGAAAAACAGCGCAGATCCGATGGCCATGTCCGTATAGCCGGAAAAATCGTAATAAATCTGCAAGGTATAGCTGATGCTGGTGACCCAGGCCGCCACCAGGTTCAGCGAACCGGCATGATCGAATCCGGCAGTCGCCCAAACGGCAAAGGTATCGGCAACAAATACTTTTTTAAACAGGCCCATGGAAAAAATCACCAGACCGGTATAGATATTTTCCCACTTCAGATGCCGTTGTTCCTGCCCGGCATATTGGGACTTCATCTCCTTATGACGGACAATGGGTCCGGAAAGCAACTGAGGGAAAAAGGTCGCAAAAAGGGCATATTTAACAAAACCCTCCTGTGCAGCCTCCCCGCGAAAGCGGTCCACGAGATAGGCAATCTGCACAAACGTAAAGAACGATATGGCCAACGGGAAAGTGAACCCAAGTGGATTGATATTCAGACCTGCCAACAGATTCAGATTTTCAATAAAAAAATTCGCATATTTAAAAAAAGCCAGCGCTCCCAGGTTCATCAGGAGACCGAAAACGAGTGCCGTTTTCCGTTGAATGGCATTAAATCTCCCGAATTGCGGAGCCGCCAGATTTCCGACCAGAAAATTGAAGCCTACCGACACTACCAGCAGCGGGAGATATCGCCAGTCCCACCAAGCGTAAAAAAAAAGACTGGCAAAGACCATAAAAACTTCGGCAAGGATTTTCCGGCGGAAATGATTCATCAAAAAATAAACAATTATTGCTACCGGCAAAAAAAGGAATATGTAGGTGTAGGAATTAAACAGCATGAAATACCAATCATGTAAGCTGTTGATTATTATTAATTATCTTTAAGAATGTTCCTGTTTACATACAGATAAACATTTTTTCCATCCAGTGCTTCTATTTTCCTCTCCAGCTTGAACCGGCGGTCTCCGTCAAGGATGGCCCGGAATTGCCCCTGAAACGATTCGGACGGCAAGCGTAAAAATGCACCCATCATATCGTTATCCTGCAGGAAAACAAGATCGGCGTCTTGAATGCTTTGCTCGAAATCTTCCTTCATGTTCCGGTTAAGACAAATCACAGCTGCGCGAATGGGAAGGCCCTTCTGAAGAAGCCGCATCGCAACATGCTCCCATACCACAGGACCTGATTGCGTAAACACAAGCAAAGGGTTTTGCGGGAGCGGAAGCCTTGCGATTTCATTCATCACGCTTTTCCCGACATGCCTGTAGTTGCGTCCGTTTTCCGAACTCAGTACCCCGCTGTGTTGGGGCCATTGATAGAGCATCAGACTGAGAACTGCCAATACCGTTAAGCTTCCTGTCCAAATACCCTTTGACCGGGGGTGAAGACGCAAATAATTCATTAGCGCGTTATTACATAAACATGCTGCCCCAAAAATAAACGCCGAGTAGAATGCACCGCCGAGGAACACCGACTTCATTCCCGCCAGGGAACTGATCAGATAAGCGGCAATCACGATGCCCCACAACCCGGCGGCCAGTTTCATCCCTGCCGTATCTCTTCTTGCAATGGCCGCAACTGTCCCCATAAGAAAAAAACAACCGATGATCCATCCGGGCTTACCCAGATTGCTTTCTGCTGCGCCACCGGCAAGATAATATCCGATCTGATGAAGCCAGTCACCCGGATAAGCCCATATTGCCTTGCTTGAGCCAAACAAGTTTTCCCAGAAATAGTTCCAGATATCTGCGCCGAAAAAAATAAAGTACGGGCCTGCTATCAGGAATATCACCAACACATAGATCGATGCGATCCGTGCAATAACCCACCCGGATAATGTACGGCGATCAAGCCATTCCATTGCCGTCCGGTAGCATGCAGACAGCCCGAAAACAACAGAGGTCATTGCAAATATCGACGGCTTGGCCAGAAGCGAGAGTGCAAACAGCATCCCATGAATCGCGGGCTGCCGCCAATCGTCAAAATAGGTGCGGCTGGAAATGCCAAAGACGGCACAGAACCCTATCAATATGGCCCAGCAAAGATCGGGACGGAACTCAACCACCGCCATCGTGGCGAATGGCAATGTAAGAAAGCAGACCATGATTGCGGAACGCATGGCGAGTGGTAAATCCCGCAGGGTATGGGAAAGGAAAAAAAGATATAAAAGGATCACCAGAAAGTTAAAAATATAAGGAGAGCTGTCATTGTATCCAAGCACGGCAAAAGCCGCCGCAGCCAGTATCGTTGAATAAGGGGAGTGTAAATTATCAATATGCTTATGGATTATTTCGGCAACCCCATCAAGGCCCGAACTATGGAACGATTCCAGGAATCTTGTGGCGCTGAAAAAATAAACCACGTCATCATAATTGGGTATTGATGAGAGGCGTCCCCTCTCAAATGAAGCATCTACACACCAGGCGGTGAATACGGCCCCAAGAATCAAGACGACCATCGCCATCATCATGGCGCTATGTCTGGGATTTCCGGCTGTCAACGGCTGAGATTCCATAATATCAAAAATTCCTTTTGGGGCTCGGGACAGGCAGGGCCGATCACGATCTGGATTTGGCGGTAAAAATCAGATCGACATGCCGCTTCGCACGGGCGACCTCTCTCAACATCGGCAAAGAATGCTTCAGCAGACTGATTTTGCTTCCGGGAATATCCTGCCAATCAACCGGGAATTCTTCAATCATGAATCCCAGCCGGGTGGTAAGCATCAATAACTCCACATCAAACGCAAAACCCGCGGTTCGCATATGCGGTGAAACCGCTTCATAGACGTCACGCCGCAGAATCTTTAGTCCGCATTGGGTATCGTAAATGACTAATCCAGAAATGAGAGATACGGAAGTTGCAAATACTCTTCCGCCCAAATGCCGGATCAGGCGGCGTTCCACTTTATGACCGGCCATTTTAATGCGACTGCCGATTAAGACGCCCAACTCAGCGGCAGCGGCTCTCATGTGCATCAAAGCACGCAGCAATTCACTTGCGGATACGGCCCCATCCGCATCCACAAAGGCCAGAAAGTCTTCAGTCGAACTCTGCTTCCAACCGGCAAGCACCGCAGCTCCCTTGCCCTGATTTTTCCCCAGCGTAACCGGCGCCAAAATCTCAGGGCCATGCTTGAAAAGTAACCGCTCTTTCCGCGCCTGTTCCATCAGCAATTCCAGTTTGCGAAAACCAGCGGCGCCCGACCCGTCATCTGACACCTGAATCGTCACCCAATCCGGCAACGTCGCCATCAGATCCGCCAGATATGGTTTCAACCGGTCGGTATCCCGATAATGGGGGATGACCAGAAAACAACGGCACATTTTATTGCCATTTATGTCAGTCATTGATACCAATCACCCTTGCCAAGCAGCTTCGGACCATATCCATCCTCCGATATATTGATAAATTCCACATAACCATCAAATTGACGGCAATCAACCGTCGCAACCCACATCAATCAACCTTCCGGCACAGGGAACACCAAACATGCCCAAAAACGGCGCTCTGTCATTTTCATAGTCCCAGGTCACCGTCAGCGGGCCCAGCCATGGGCTCGAATCAATATTCCGTCCCCGATTGGGAAGATCGCCCGTCTCGCTGATATTGACTAAAAACGTATACGCACCGGATTCGATAAAGCAGTCTGCCTCAAGCCTGAAAATTTTCACATCACCGGGTTTTCCATTGGATATATCCACACTCAAGGTATATGTTCCGCCTGAAAAAATGATTTGGTCATATTTATTCTTTATCACCAGGGCAATATGAAGGGGATCCGTTGTGTTGATCTGATAAAGGACCTCAAAAACCAGCCGATCCCCCATCCGGACTTTCATCGCAGGTTTGCCGTCATCGTCAACAACACGGATCGCCAGCAATTTCCCCTTGTCGTCATGGTTCATGTGGTGATTGTCGTTTTTCCAGACGGCATTTTCACTGAACCGGTCCAAAAGAACCGAAATATCCATACCCGGCGAGGCCATGGTGCATTCGGCTTTTTTCCCGGGGCAAAATCCGCTTTTTTCCTGATAATACAATTGAATGGCTTTTTCGGTGGCGCCGAAATATATTAACCGGCCTTGTTTGATATAGGCGGCGCGATTGCACAAATCCCTCACGGTTGACATGTCATGGGATACAAACAGAAGGGTCACGCCGGATTGCTGAAGATTCCGCATACGGCCCATACACTTTTGCTGGAAAAAAATATCTCCCACACTAAGCGCTTCATCGATCACTAAAATATCCGGCTCAACTGCGGTCTGAACCGCAAACGCCAATCGGATTAACATCCCCGTTGAATAAGTTTTTACGGGACGGTCTACAAAATCGCCGATATCCGCAAAGGATACGATATCCTGATATTTATTTTCAATTTCATGACGGCCAAGACCCATTAACGCCGCGCTTAAATAAATATTCTCCTTCCCTGTAAAATCCGGGTTGAATCCTGAACCCAGTTCTAAAAGGGAGGCGATTCTGCCATCTACTTGAATACTTCCCTCGGAAGGCCGCAATGTTCCGCATACAAGTTGTAACAGGGTGGATTTTCCCGATCCGTTTGAGCCGATAATCCCGACGCACTCCCCTTTTTCAACACGGATCGAAATATCCCTTAATGCCCAGAAGGGGTTAAAATATTGTTTTCTCCACCCCCCGAAATATTGCTTTAACCGATCCATCGGTTTTTCATAGATTTGATAGCATTTGCCTAAATGATGAATTTGAATCACGATCTCTCAGATAACCCCGTCATAACAATTTTAATCTATTAATAATATGCCGACTTACAAGATTTCGGCAAAAAGCTCTTTGGTTTTCATAAAAAACAAAACGCCCAGGGAAAAAAACAGACAGGAAAAAAGAAAGTTGCCGAATAAGAAGGGCCAATCCGGCATCATTCCCCAAAGAACGACCCGCCGGGCATCTTCAATGCACAAGGAAACCGGGTTTAGCTGAATAAAAATCCTGAACCGCTCCGGAACCGCTTGAACCGGATAAAAAATCGGACACATAAACAACAGCATGTTGACTAAAATATCAACCGATGCGCCAAGATCCCGGATGAAAACCCCGAGCGACGCCAGCAAATATCCCATACCCGTCGAAAAAAGGATAACCGGCGCCCAGACGACCGGCAGTAATAAAATGGTTACATGAATCGATTGTGTTGACAAAAACAGAACAAGCAATAAGGCCATCAGGCTGAACAGGGAATTTACCATGGCATTCAAAAATACGACAAATGGTAAAATTTCCATGGGGAATACGACTTTTTTCACATAATTGATATTTTTGATGATCAACGATGGGGAGGCGCTGGCCACATCAGCGAATATCCTGAAGGTAATCAACCCCATAAACAATGTCAGAGCAAAAGTGATCTTTCCTTCTTCCGGCTGAATCCCCCATCTGGTTTTAAACACGGTGGAAAATACAAACGTATATACGATCAGCATCGCCAGCGGATGAATTAACGACCAGCCGATTCCGAGAAAAGATCCCTTATAACGCCCCACCACCTCCCGCCAGGTTAGAAGACGAATCAGGTTTCGATATCGCCAAAAATTGAGAAAAACCCTCATAAAAATTCCATTTGGTTTTTATTGCCGAATTTTATTAATAAATCCTAAGGCTTGAAGAGAACCTGCATCCTTGCGACCGAAATATCACTGCCCATCCGCATGCACAGCCGTTTCATATCTTTTTTCGCCTCTTCTCCATTATCTTTAAATGAAACAATAATCTCCGCGATGCCGTATTTTCTGGCGATCGCTTCTATCCGGTCTTTCCCGCCGAAAACAGGATAGCCATGAATTTTTTTTCCTTTCTTCATGGGATCGTCATCAATGAACCCCACCACGAACAGCCCCAATCCGCCGTTTGTTTCTATTTCACGGACCGCCATCTGGCCGCCGACACCGGCGCCATAGATTAATGCCGGTTTTCCGTTTTGATTTTCCCGGACCACCCAGTCATCGAGCATTCTGAAAAAAAATCGGGAAAACGCCAGCAGGATCAGCATCACGCCCCAGTAAATAATAAATACCGATCGGGAAAAACCTTGAAACCGGTAGACAAGCACGATCATCAGTACCGCCAGCACCGTGCCGGTGGTCACGCCCTTGAGATAAACGGACAGATCCCCCAGCCGGGATCCCCGCCACAACCGCTGATACACGCCAAAAATGTACAGGCAGAAAATCTGACAGGCGAACAAAATCGGCAGAGACCGGATAAACGCCTGAAAATCCGGCCCGATATCCCCGCCGAACCGCAGCAGATAGGCGGTGTAATAGGCTATGGTGATCAGTGCCAGATCCAGCAGAACAGAAAAAAAAGTGATGGCGTAACCGGCTTCCATGAGTGCCGGGATCAGGAATCCGGAGTGTTTCCGGCCGGTATCCGCCGGTTTTTCATAGACCTTCACATGGGCCAGATACAGCCAGAAAAACAGCACCAGGAGCAGATACAGGGTGATGATCACAATGCTGATACCCATGTCCAGAGGGTAAACACCCAATGCCAGCAGGCCGGAAATCACGGCGAAGAGGTAGAGTACAATCACCGCTTTCTTTTCTGAAAACCCGATGGCCACCATCCGGTGGGAAGAATGGTCCCTGCCCCCCTGAAAAACCGAACGATCAAACAGCTTGCGCATCACACTGACAAATGCGGTATCTAATATCGGGATAAACAGGATCAGGCAGGGAACCGCGATAACGGAAAGCTGATTAAAAAGCGGCGCCGCCTGGACACCGGACGCCGTTTCCGGCGGCGTATCCATCAGGGTCAGGGCGGCCAGCATAAACCCGATGAGCAGGCTGCCGGCATCCCCCATGAAAATGGAAGCCGGGTTAAAATTATAAAATAAGAATCCCAGCAGGCTGCCGATATAAGCGGCCAGCATCAGTTGAACCGGTGCCGCCTGCGCATTCCCACCCGGCAGAACCAACAGCCAGACAAACAGGAAAAAACCGGAAATCACGGCGATGCCGGCGGACAGTCCATCCATATTATCCAATAAATTAAAGGCATTGGTAATGCCTACAATCCAGAAAACACTGACCAGCAGGTTGGCGGTTTTGGAGTCAAACCAGTCAAACTGAAACCCGAAAATCACCAGCAGGGACGCCACCACCACCTGACCGATCAATTTATACTGGGGATTGATCTCGGAAATATCATCCGCCAACCCCAGCAAAAACATGGCCGATCCGCCCAGGGCAATGGGCAACATCGGCTGGATGTGGGTTTGAAACCGGAAAAAAACCCAGGCGGACAGCAGCCAGACCATCATCAAACTGACAAAAATACTGACGCCGCCGAACAGCCCGGTGGTTTTCTTTGCCCATCGGTCATGCCTGGGAACCGCGACATAGCCGTATTTCATGGCAATGCGTCTGACAACGGGCGTCAGGATCAGCGACATCCCGAAAGCGGCAAAAAAAGCGACACTATGGGCCAGAAACGGATTCATGGGTTACAGGTAATAATCGATCACACTCTGAACGATGGATCGCAGATCATTTTGAGGTTCATAACCGATCAGATTTTTCAGCTTGGTGATGTCCGGCGACCGCCGCTGCATATCTTCAAAACCGGGCCCATAAGCCCGGTCATAGGTGATGTGTTCGATTTCCGAAGTGCTGGCGGTCATTTCCTTCACCATCAAGGCAAGGTCCTGAATGGTTATCTCTTCCCTATTGCCCACATTGATCACTTGGCCAATCGCCTGGGGCGCGTCCATCAGTTTGACCAAAGCCTCCACCACATCCGCAATATGGGTAAAGCTTCTGGACTGGGAACCGTCCCCATAAATGATAATGGGCTTGCCGATGAGGGCCTTTTGCACAAAATTCGGCAGAACCATGCCGTATTGTCCGGTTTGCCGGGGGCCGACCGTATTAAACAACCTGGCGATAATAACCGGCAGCCGTTTTTCCTCATAATAGGCCAGGGCCAGAAATTCATCAAACGCTTTTGAACAAGCATAAGCCCAGCGCCGTTTGGTCGTGGGGCCCATGAGCCGGTCCGCATCCTCCTTGAGGGGCGGCGAACCGTTGCCGTTCATGATTTTCCCGTAAACTTCGCTGGTGGAGGCGATCAACACCTTTTTTTTATACTTGTTGGCGATGGTCAGCACCATTTCCGTTCCCTTGACATTGGTTTCAAGGGTTTCCACCGGACGATTCATAATCAGCTTAACACCCACAGCCGCAGCCAGATGGTAGATCTGATCACAACTGGACACCATCTCATTCATCAGGGATTCATTTAGAATCGTATCGACGATGAGTTGAAATCGCCTGTTTTTATTGTGCTGCCGGATATTTTTGATGCTGCCGGTACTCAGGTCGTCAACGACAAACACCTCGTGACCATCCCCGATCAGCCTGTCCGTCAGATGGGAACCGATAAAGCCGGCGCCCCCGGTAATTAATATTTTCATATACCCAACCTTTTAAATAACCGCTTATGCTTCTTTGACCACCTGTTCGGCGGAGCGGGTGTCGGAACAATCTTTATTTTTTGTCACCCACCGCCGGATGCCGTGAACGGCCAAAACAAAACAAACCCTGATGCTTAACCCCATGATAACCAGCGGCTTTAAAACGCCGAAAGGGGATTGATAATATTTATTAAAAAAATAATAGGCGCTTTTATGGAATTCCAGCACCGCTTTCAGTAAATTACGCTCGCTGCTTCCGCCCACAAAATGAACCACTGACGCCGCCGGGTAGTATATGATATCCCAGCCCGCCTTTTTCAGGCGGATACACCAGTCCGCGTCTTCCCAGTACATGAAAAACTGATTATCCAGGCCCCCCACTGCATCAACGGCCTGTCGTCGAACGAACATGCAGGCCCCGGACAGCCAGTCGACACTCATGGGCGTGTGACCGTCGGAAAACGTGTTTAAAATATTTTTACGGCTGATCCGGTTGTTCGGGAAACACCGCGTCAGCATCGTATTGCGGCCAAACAGGGCGGTGACGGGGGTGGGGAATGATCTTGCCGAACCCTGAACCTTTAAATCATGGTCATAAATCTTCGGCCCCAGGACACCGACCTGTTGATGGGTATCCATAAATGCAAGCACCGAATCAAAAAAATCCCCCCGGATGATGGTGTCCGGATTTAAAATCAACAAATAGGGGGAGCCGCTTTTTTCAATGCACTGGTTGACGGCTCTGGCGAATCCCAGATTGCATGCATTGATGTGTAAATCAATCTCCGGAAACCGATCCAGTAATCGCTCCACATTGTCTGTGGAACCATTATCGGCGATATGGATACCGGCAGTTCTTCCGCCCAACCCCCGATACACCGATTCAAGGCATCGCAGCAGATAATCCGTGCTGTTATAATTGACAATAATAATATCCAGTTGTGTCGAACCGTCCAAATGTTCTCCCCGGCTGTCTGTATTGATTTTCTGGGCTATCCACTTGACTCAACTAAATTGTCGATAGTTGATTTTTTAGTTGCTTCGATTCTATAAAACTGCTTTTCGAAGCAAATGGTTTTCTTACAGAATAAAAATCAATTGATCAATAACTCTGTCGCCTTTTGTTCAACCGGTGCAGCAACCGGGGAAGAAAAAGCTCTTTTTCAAAAAGTTCCCATAAATAGCGGTCGCTCACCACTTTTTCATCCTGGATGGATCGCCGCCGCCGGATCATCCGCCGCCATCCCTTGAGCGCATCCCGCTTCGCCCCCAGAAACGGCCGGATTTGGCCGCGGATTAAAAAAAAGCCTAAAGCAACCACCACATAAATCAGGTGGAAAATCAGGGTCTTTTTAATCAATCCAGAGGGCATGTTCTTCAGATACACCCATTCGAGGTTCCGGTGCCCGTAATAAACGGAAACCGGGGAATCGTATCCGATGCTGCTGCTTGCCCGGTGTAACACCACCGCATCATGAACATATAAACACCGGTATCCCCGCAACTGGGCCCGAAAACTCAAATCCACATCCTCATGGATTAAAAAAAAATCCGGATCAAAATATCCGATTTTTTTAAGCATTGCCGTACGATAGATGGAAGCGCCCCCACATGAGCCGAAAATCCATTCCGTGCGATCATAAAGGCGGGCGTTTTCACCCCGGCCGCGGAGAGCAGCGACACCGGCCCGGGTATACCCGTCACCGGCCCGGTCAATAATGTCCGGTCGATCATGGTATAAAATTTTGGAAGTGGCGAATCCCGCCGCCGGATTTCCCTCCATCGCGGCCACCAGATGGGCCAGCCAGTCATGATGCGCCATCGCATCATTATTTAATAAGGCCGCATATTCGGATTCGATTTCCTTTAGGGCGATATTGTTTGCCAGGCAGAACCCGTAATTTTTATCGAGCGCAATCACATGAACGTCCGGGAATCGCTGTTTCACCCAATCCACGGAGCCGTCAGTGGAGCCGTTGTCCACAACAACGACTGAAAAATCCCGGTATGTCTGCGCCTCCAGACTCTCAAGGCAGTCCCGGAGGAGATTTTTTCCGTTCCAGTTTACAATAACCACAGTAACCATTGGGATATTCATATGATTTCAATAATCATGCCAATGCATCCGCCTTATATCTCAAGAAAGGAGACGCTGCGCAACTCCCACCTACGGCCCTGGGAACAACTCATCCGGACCTGGAGACAGGCCTCCGGCACGATTTCGGGCATTGCCATTGTCACCCGGCCATTGTCGGCTTGATGTACCGCTGCACCCATGTTGTTTACGGCAATCCGGTAACAGGCGTTTTCCGGTGAGACCGCAAGGATCAATTCCTTTGATTTCCGGTCCCCATACCAGGGGAGCTGTATCAGACACTGACCGTCAACCGTTGATGTCCAGCGATAAAACCCATAAAGCGTCTCGTGCGTTTCTTTGAATAATTTCTTTTTAACCTGCCTGGCCCACTCAAGCCCGTTAAACACCCATTTTTCTTCAGGTGTTCTGTTCTGCTTAAACGATAAATCATACCGGTAAAAACCCAGCCAGGAAACGGGCAGCCACCGGTTGCCGTATTTTTTACCGATCCGCCAGATTTCCCAATACCGCCGACGGTCGCCGCTGAGGGTTTTGGTCTCCGGATAACACCTCACCGCAGCCAGCGGCGCATGCAGATAGGTGAATTTTGCGCCGCAGGCCCCCAGACGGCACCACAGGTCCCAGTCCATGGTATATTTCAATGCAGGATCTATGCCACCGACCTTATCATAGGCGGTTCGCCGCACAAAACAGGCCGGCTGGCAGATAAAACAGGACACCGGCAGCAACCGGGCGTTATATTCCGCTGCCGCCGGAAAATAGGATAAAAATTCACCCATCGGGGTGACATGAACCGCATCACCGTAGACGACATCAATTTCCGGGTGGGTTTCAAACACCGCTGAAACTTTGTCCAGCGCGCCGGGAAAATAATAGTCATCGGCATTGAGCCAGCAAACGATATCACCTTCGGCGATTTCCTTGCCTTTTTTGATGGCCGCGGCCTGTCCCCCGTCCGGGCCGGATCGCACATGGTCGATCATATCCCGGTAACGCGCCGCCACCTTCTCAAAATCATCCGTGGACCCGCCGTCCATGACCGCCAGACTGACCGGCACCGACTGGTGCCGGATGCTCTCAAGGGCCATGGCTAAAAACCGGCTCTGGTTTAAATTGGGAACGACCACGGCAAAACGCAACATGTGATATCCGTTGATTGATGGAGAGCTGCCCCGGCACAAAGCCTGGGGGTGACCCGCCGCTAATAGTTGAGCAAACCGGCCCGGTACAGCTTATGCAGCACCACATGCCGGAAGAGGTATTTTTTAATATGCTGATGGACTTCCGCGTCAGACACTTTGCGGCCATGGCATCGCTGTCTCAACATACCCATTTCGATTTCACCCTGGTTTGAAATCTCAGCCGATGTTTTCTGGTGGGGATGAATTCTGAACGCGCCCATAAACCGGGGCAGCCTCACAATCCGCGCACCGGCCTCCCGAAACCGCAAAATCAGGTCCCAATCCATGGCGAATTTGAAATTCGTATCAATCAATCCGCCGGCCTTTTCCCAGATGGACCGCCGCCAGAACATGGTTTCCTGGGGGATGTAATCCGCCCATGACAAAACATCATCATCTTGGGGCGGCATTACCCATCGCCCGATTTCCTGGTCGTATTCATCGATCAGCACCCGGTGGCCGTACACCACGTCAACATCCGGATGGGTTGCGAAATACCGGGCCACATAATGCAAGGCGCCGGGCAGCAGCAGATCATCGGAATTCAGATACGCCATGATATCCCCTGTTGCATAACCGAACCCCGTATTTAAGGCATCCGACTGGCCGTCATCTTTTTCGGACGCCCACCGGGCCAGATGATCTTCATGTTTTTTCAGGATTTCCGCAGTCCCGTCATTGGACCCGCCGTCCTGAACGATATACTCCAACCGGGGGTAATGCTGCTGGAAAACGCTTTGGATGGTACGATCGATAAATGCCGCCTGATTGTATGACGGGGTAACGATGGAGATGACGGGCCAGCCGCCGGCAATCTTTTTTTGATCCTGTTTTTTCAAATACTTATCAGGAATTTTCACCGGGCGGGGCGGGTAATGATACAGAACGCCCAGACGCGGCTGCATCCATAAATTGATCCGCTCCCTGATCCGCCGCCTGCGCAAAGCATTGATGGCGGCTTCCTGTTCCCGAATCACCTGAAGGCGGGATTCGGCGATGGATTCGGCGATGGATTCCACTTTCGCAAGATGCCTGTCTTTTTCCCCGCAAAGTGCGTGAAGGGTGTCAATATGGCCCTGTTTCTCCTCAATCACGGCCCGCAGATTGTCGATATCCGCCATCAATCCGGAACGGATGGCCTCCTTGGCGGACTCAAACTGATTGATGATAAAAAGCCGCTGTTCGGCGACGGAAAACATCTGATTGATTTCCAGTTGCTTTAACTGAATTTCGTTTTCCTTGGCGCGGATTTCGCCGACCAGCACCGCATTTTCCCGGCTCAGAGACTTGATTTCGTTTTCCTTGGCATCCAGTTCAGCAATCACATCCCTGGTTTGCCGATATATATCCGCAATGGTCAGCCAGTCAATCCCGTTTTCATGGCCGTACCGCCGGACCTGTTCTTTGAGACGCCGGGGAAAATACACCATCACATCATTTACGACCATCAGCTCATGGGTGTTGCTTTTTTCCCGTAGTGTCCCGATAATCGCATTCAAATCCGGCCATTGGGTGTAATCATGGGGAACACCGGGCGGGCATAAAAACAAACGGGCATCATCAATTAACACAACACTGTCGTTGCCCAGCACCTCAATGGCTCCGAGTTCGTCCAGCAAAGCGCACTGGGACGTTTCCCCGCCCGTGGCGTTTGCGTCACACCAGTGGGAATCCAGCCAGAACAGGACGGATTTTTCCTTTAATCCGGGCATCAACGCCTTCAGAAAATCGGGCGCATGGCCGTTTGCAATGGTCACCAGCGGATCATCTTCAAACCGTTTTTTTGAAAGTTCCCAGTAATGCGCGGACAGTTCCACGGAATAAAACCGGTTGAAATAGGGTTTTACCCGGTCAATGGACTCTCCCTCAAACGTTCCGGTTTCAACAAAGACCTCAAACGGCAGGTGCCGGGCCAGAAATGCCACCAGGTCAACGTCTATTGAAAAGCTGATTGCGCCCATAAGACCGCCTACTCTCTGTTTCTTACTTGATTATCAAGTTGTTTAATAATTTCAGCCCGTTTTTCAGCTTCTTCCGTCAAAAAACGGATCAGCTCAAGCCGTTCATCACAAACGCGATACAGCGCATCTATTTTTTCAGTCAACTGTTTCCGGGTTTCATTTTCAACGGCCCTGATTTGGGCGCCATTTTTGCCGGCCATCTCAAAAATATATTTTTCACTTGAAATTACAGCTTGTTGAAGTTCTTTAAAAACGATTTGATACAGTTCGTTATTGATAAAAATCAGATTTCCCCACTGCTTTTCCAAAAAAACGGCCGGACCGAATGAAATTAACTCAACATTCTCCAATCTTTTGATCGCCAGATAATGGTCATATCCCAATGCGTTTTTCACCTCTGCAATCAATCCTTCAGGCTCCGCCGCAGACCATCCGGCATACAGCCCCTGGGTGAAAAACTCACAGATCAGCACTTGCGGCAAAACGCCGGCCATCCCCCGGATCACCTGCAGATCATTCCCTTCGGTATCAATCTTCAGTATTCCGATATCCTTCCGGATAATCCCTTCATTTAAGAGGCTTTCAAGACTTCTGCAGTTCACCGGAATCTCTTTTTGATGGTTCACCCGGGGATCATCGGACAAATAATGCAGGGAGTGGTAATAGTCCATCGGTTCCCCATTCTCATCAATCGCAATATGCAAGGACGCCTGCCGGTCGTTTTTATAAATGGCAAA
>JBAQUK010000009.1:0-2148 GCA_049297455.1 Desulfosalsimonadaceae bacterium
GCAGAGGGGTTCAAGGAGTCGATGCGGATCGTGTTTGACGAACATCTGGGGCAATGGAATTATGTTGCCCTTTCTGGAACGACGGTTTTATAGGTTGCATAAGTTATTTTGTGCACATTCCTAATCGCTTTAATCTGTCAACGGAATCTAAAAATCCACCGCCTGTTTTGGTTCATAGAATGTAAAGATTAACAGCGTGGGCGGCCAGAGAAGGATGCAAATCCGTCTGGCGGCAATTTGTGCCGTTGCTGCCCCATGAAAAGCCGATCCTCTATCAGACCGACCATCGTGTAATCGTGGGGCTGGCAGGCCTGCAGGTGACTTTCTCAGAAAATGAATTCGACTTCAAACAGTTAAGGGAAGACGATGCCCGCCTTGCCGTTCGTTATGCCGTGAATGAACTAAACGGGTTTCCCCTGTGGCTTTCGGACTTGGCAAAACAACATCCCCGGGCTGTCCGGGATGTCCTCACTGAGTGCATTCGTGGCGAATGGCGGTTTGATGCGAAGCTTGAACATGTCCATGAAGTGCTTTCCCACTTGTCCTGGAGTGGCGAAGAATTTCTTCCATTGGTCAGCGATGCAGTAATCGCACAAATTCGTTCCGGCGATCCTCCCAATAACGCTGTCTTGGAATTTGCTTTGAGGTTGCTGCTCAAAAATACTGATTCATCTGCCGAAATACTTGCCGAAATTGCCGCCGACCGGATCACACAGTATTCCACGGGCAGTCCTGGCTTCATTCTTTGGCTTGCTGTTTGGCTCCAGCTCAACGCCGAGCAAGCTATCCGGTACTTACAACAGATTTTACCAAAGATCCCGAACGCCGACGATTTGATGATCCGCCTTTGCGATGCGTTGCATGACGATTCGCGAAAGCTAATCTCCTCTATCCCGTTCCCGGACTATGCCAAACCAACGCATCTGCGGGCATGTATCCCCATCATATATCGACATATTCACCCTGATAAAGACGTAACTCATGTTGGTGGTTATACACCGACACCCCGCGACCATGCCCGGAGATTCCGTGATAGCCTGATAGAACGCCTCAGCCAATCGGAAAGTGCCGAGGCTGATGACGTGCTCCACGAATTTCTTCATGAATCGTTGTTTGTGCCGCATCGTGATTACATCTTGCATTTGCTTGATAAACGCGCCGAACGGCAGGCGGACTCACAGTTATGGAATCCAGAGGACATCCCGGCCTTTGCAAAAGAATATGAAACGGATCCAAAGACAGACCAGGATCTCTTCAAAATTGCCTGCCGACGTCTGCATGAGATCAAAAATGATGTGGAAAAGGCCGATAAGAGCATTCGATTCGAAATGCATAAGGAGTATGATGAACGTAAATTGAGAATTTGGCTAGCCAGCAAGCTGCAGGAACGGTCCCGGAACCGATACATGGTGCCCCAAGAAGAGGAAATCGATCGGCGTGAACGTCCGGATTTGCGGATAGAAAGACCGGGGATGGCGCCCGTATCTATTGAAGTAAAATGGGCTGACAAAAATTGGACACTCCCGGACCTTCTTGAACGCCTTGAAAATCAACTCGTCGGCCAGTATCTCAGAGACGATAATTCGCGTTATGGCATTTATCTATTGGGGTATATCGGCAGGAAGAAAATCTGGGAGAATCCGTCTAATTCATCGCGTTTGTCTTTCGAGGAGGTTGTAACCGTAATAGATGATCGCGCAAAGAAAATTGTAGAGGAACGCAGAAACGTCGAGGATATCGCTGTCATCTCCATGGATTTTACCGATCACTGAAAGTTTGTGGACATCGGGTCGAGTCTACTTTTGACGTACTTTGACCCAGAGAGGAAAGACAGCATTCAACCAGTTAGATTCAAAAAAGAATTTATACCTGAATTTTGCACGGAGTGATCAAAAAAACTGTGAAGCCATCTGGGAGTCCTGTTATTATTGAGTTTACCCAATAAACCAGTAATCAACAGGAGGTTCCCAGATGGCAAAAAAACAGAAACAGAATATCAGGAGAACGCACAAAGGTAAAGACATTCCCAAAAAGCTTGCGAGGGCCAATAAAATCAATGCTTCAACCCGAGTTGACACATGCAGTGAGTCTCTGAGCCCATTTGGCGGGCTCTTAGCGGTGGTCAAATTTTTGGAGGTTGTTCAATTT
>JBAQUK010000010.1:0-6616 GCA_049297455.1 Desulfosalsimonadaceae bacterium
GGCTATTGGATGTTTCATATGAGAAAGGTGTTAAAATTTGCGGCAACGAAAAATCAGACCTTGAGCAACGATTGCAACGGTCACCCGTTCTACGCTGGTGGGACATAACAATCTATCCAAAAACGGTAAATTTGTAATTGCTGTTTCCCTCATTAAAAAAACTCTTTAATTTAAGTAAAAGCAATTCCCTGAACCTTTTATCATCTTCAACCACAAGAATACTGGGCATTTTCCCCCTCCTATGTTTTTTGTTTTTCTGAACCGGTTTCAGAATCGATGAAGCAGCCGTTTTTTGCGAACGTAAAAAAAACCACATTATACGCCCGCCCTAACAGCCTACAGCCTATTAACCTAACCTGATTCGTCTTCTCCCCGGCGCTCCCCCTTAATCACCTTGGGATAGCCCTTGAACAGCCAGAAGGACCGTTTTTTATTGAGGGTCTCCAGCCGGGCTTTTCTGCCGGGGTCCAGGGTTTCCGGCTGGGTATTGTTCCAGCTCTTGTAGACCCCCGAAAAATCGATATCCATCAATAGATTGCGTAAAAATTCGGGCATATGCTCCAGGTGAAGGCTGGTCTGGAAATCCAGAAGGGCCGGTTCTCCGGCGGCCGTCACCAGAATATTCCGCCGGTTGCGGATATCCAGATGCACCAGGTTGCGGGCATGCATCCGGGTCACCAGGTCTTCCAGTTTCAGAAAAAAATCATGACTGATGGATTCGGGCGGGGTGTCTTTTAAGGTTCTGCCTTCGATATACCGGTAGCAGACCGCGTAATCGTCCATCAGAAAAGTGGATGACGGTATTCCGGGAATTCCTTTTAATTTGGTGAACGCCTGATATTCCCGCCGGGCAATGACCCGCCCCCATGTCTTGCGGATGAACGGCGGGCATGGCGCAAAGTCCTTGATCACCCAGCGATTTTGCCCCTGCTGGAAAAGAGAAAGATCGGCATTCGCCCATCGCCCTTTGCACAGGATATCCACCTTGCCGGATGCGAGTTCCTTTCTCGTAAACGGTTTTTTCATTCTTCCTCCGCCGTCTCCCTCATCAATACGTTAATGCAATTTACCCGCAAGCTTATCCTGGATACACCGTGCAAACGCCGTTTCCTGATCTTCAAAAGACACCTCCACACCGATGACCGCCAGGTCCATCGGACTTTTCAGATGATTGCCGTGGAGTTTAACATAATCTTTTTCCGTGGTCACCAGAAAGTCCGCTGATCCGTTTTTCGCCCGGTTCACGATGGAAAGCAAATCCGCGGCGGTGTAATGATGATGGTCCGGAAACGCCAGCTCTCCCGCAACAGACCCTGCCATTCCCGCCACCATGTCCCGGAACGCCTTGTTTTTGGCAATTCCCGAAAATACAAACACCCTTGCCCGTTTCAGCCATTCAAAATCATGGGATTTTCCAAAGGAAGGCGCACGGCCGGATTCGGAAAGCATTTCCCCTGCCCTGACCACGCCGCATATATAAGGTACATGACTGGACGTAAATATTGGTTTTCCCGGTACAAGGCGGGTCAAAATTCCAAGGGCCGGGGTCGATGGGTTTGATGCCCGGGTCAACACCATCACATCCGCCCGCAACAATCCGGAAACCGGCTCCCGAAGCGGTCCCCGGGGGAGCACGTGCATATTTTCGGTAAATGAACTGTCGTCGATCAAAACGATATCCATATCCCGAAACAACCTGCGGTGCTGAAACCCATCGTCCAGGATGATCACATCCGGGTGGAAGGTTGAAACCGCCAGCCGGCCCATGGCCAACCGGTCGCTACCCACCAGCACCGGCACGCCCGCCAGTCCGGTTGCCATCATAAAGGGTTCGTCACCGCTCTCATCCGGACCCATGAGCACCGTTTCCCGATTGCTGACAATCCCTCCGTTTTTTTCCGACCGGCCTTTATAGCCCCGGCTGATAACAACGGCCGTCCATCCGGCGTCCCTCAGCAGTCGGGCGAGATACATGGTGACAGGGGTTTTACCGGTCCCGCCGACCGTTATATTACCCACGGAGATCACCCGGCAGGGAAGCCGGCCGGATTTCAGGATGCCTTTCTCAAATAAAACCGACCGCAGCCGCACCACAAGGCCGTAGACCAGGGAAAGCCCGTACAAAAAACCCGAAAATAAACGGCCGGACGGGGCTTGCCCCGATATGACGGCCTCGACTTTTTGCACGATTCCCCTGCTCAAAAACCCGTCCCCTTATTCCAGATTGTATACCGCAAGACCCGAAGCGCATAAAAAGATCAGGTTGGCAGCCCAGGCGGCTACCACCGGGGGCAGCATGTCCCCATATCCCAGAGACAAACAAAAACTATAAAAAATCCAATAAACAAGAGAAGTTAAAACACCATAGGCAAAACTGATGATCATCCCGTCCCGGGTGGATCCCCGCAAGGCCAGGCCGGAACCGAACAGGGTCATAATCAGACAAATACAGGGAAAAGCGGTTTTGGCGTAAAAATCCACCCGGTATTTGGTGGCGTCATACCCCTGGCTTTCCACTTTCCGGATATAGCGGTAAAGTTGGAAAAACGGCAATTCTTCGGATTCTCTGGCCACCCGCAACAGATCCGAGGGCTCCAGGTCCAGTTGCCCCATGTCGCCATCATAGAGTGCCGCATGGTGGTTTTCCGGGGCAGTGTCGAGCTGCTGCTGAATCAGACAGTCGTAAAACACCCATCGTCCATCCAGATATGCGCCTTTCCGGGCATTGATTCTGCCGCTCAGTTCAAACTGATCATTAAACCGGGCCACGCTGACCCCTTCAATGGTCTGATCAGACGGATTATAATAGGCGATATGGGTGATGGTACGGTCCCCCCGGATCCATATATTTTTCCCCCGGGAGGTCATCAGGTGTTTGCTGGATGTTTTTTCCTCGATCCGGTTCGACTTGATGACGGAGACCGGCACCACGGCTTCCGAAAAAACAAACAGCAGGATGCTCAATCCCATGCCGATGGCCACAACAGGCTTCAGCAGGTAATACGAACTCACGCCGCCGCTCTTGAGCGCCAGAATCTCATTGTTTTTGGACATCAGTCCGAAAACCGACAGCACCCCCAGCAAAACGGCAATGGGTGTAATCTGCGAGACAATAAGGGGAATTTTATACAGAAAAAAGGCCAGGATCAGCGATGAGGGGATATCGGCTTCAAGAAAGTTGTCGATCCTGCCGAAAAAATCGATGGACAGATAAACGGCAATGACGAGTCCCAGCACCATGCCGAAATATTTAAAAAACTGCCGGGTGATATATTTATGAATGACGGACATCAAGAATAATCTCGTGAAATCATTTATAAAAGCTAAACAGCCTGCGCGCCAGGCGGCCCATCCGGCTGAACGCTTCCAGCGGCCGGTCGCTGGCGGTTCTCACCAGTAAATAAAGTCCCAGCCCGCCCATAACCCCGTTCGGCATCCACATGCCGAAACCCGGCGTGATGCTGCCGGCTTCGCCGAACACCAGCCCGGCGGACAGCAACAGATAATAGAATAAAAAAGCGATTAATCCGATGCCGAGCCCCGCTGTTCTCCGGGTGGCGGAAGACGCGACACCCAAGGGCACCGCCAGAATGCCCAAAGCGATGCAGGCGAATGGAATGGAAAATTTTTTATGAAGCTCCAGCTTGACGGCAAGGTATTTTTTCGCCTGCCTGTCCCCTGTTTTCAGGAAAGCGATCAACTCTTCCAGATGCATTTCCTTTTCTTTCTTCTGCCGCTGGCCGATATTCTTCATGGCGTCTTTTAAATCCAGCCGGAGATCATAGGTATCAAATTTTGTGGCATAGACCGCATGATTCTTCACATCCACCTGGTTGATGGTTCCCTTATAAAGGCTTAATATAAAAGAATATTTATCTCCGCCGGAAGATATGATACCTTTCGGGGCGATGATGGTGCTGGAAAGCCCTTCCGTCCGCTGGTCTTCGATGTAAATGTCGGTGAGCGCATTGGTTTTCAGATCGATCTTATTGACATAAAACATCACGCCGTCAAAGCTGTCAATGAATTGCCGCTCTTTCAACCCCACGTTGAAATTCGACTGCACCACCTGCAGGGCCATTTCCTTATACGCCTGCTGACCCCACGGAATGCCGTATATGGACATTCCGGCAGCCAGTATGGCGCTTAACACACTGAAAGCGATCACCGGCGGGAGCAGGTGATACAGACTGATGCCGCCGGCTTTGAGCGCCACGATTTCATTGTCGTTGCTGAGCCTGAGAAACGTGAGCAGCACGCTCATCATGACCGACATGGGGATAATATAGGAGAAAAAATACGGCATGGAATAGGCCAGCATGAGAAAAAACGCCAGGACCCCCACCTGATAGTTGACGATCACGTGGGTGATTTCAAGGATCTGGCGCATCAGGAACACAAACATGAAAAACACCAGATTCATGATAAACGGCGGAATCAGTTCCTTGAAAATATAGCGGTGAACAATGGAATTTAATTTCATGAGGGTTCGCGCAACCCGGAAGCCGGATTTTTTACCGGGGCATCATTATGGTTATCCGAAAACTGCATCTGGTGCAGGGTATAATATTCGCCCTTTTTTCCCAGCAGTTCCTCATGCCCGCCTTCCTCCACAATCCGGCCCCCGACAATCACCACAATACGGTTGGCATAGGAGATGGTGGAAAGCCGGTGGGCGATCACAAAGGATGTCCGCCCCTTCATCAGGTTTTCAAGGGCTTTTTGCACCAGCCGCTCGGATTCGGTATCCAGGGATGCCGTGGCTTCATCCAGGATCAGAATCGGGGCGTCTTTTAACAGGGCCCGGGCAATGCACATGCGCTGTTTTTCGCCGCCGGACAGACGGCTGCCCAGCTCGCCGATGACGGTATCAAATCCTTTGGGCAGGGTTTGCACAAAATCATAAATATAAGCCGCTTTTGCGGCGTCAAAAATCTCCCGGTCCGGGGCCTCCGGCTTGCCGTAGGCGATATTATTCCGAATGGTGTCGTTAAACAGAATCGGCTCCTGGGTGACAATGGCCACCTGCCTGCGCAGGTCCTTGATGGCGATGTCCCGGATATCTATGCCATCCAGGCGAACGGCACCCGCCGTCACATCATAAAACCGGGGGATCAGGTTCACCAGGGAAGTCTTTCCGCCCCCGCTCATGCCCACCAGTGCGATGACTTCGCCCGGCATCACATCCAGATGGATATCTTTTAAAACATGTTCTTTTTCACCGTCCGTTTTCCCAGTCATTCCGCCATAGGAAAAAAACACATGATCAAACGTGACCCGGTGGTAACCCGGCTGAACCGGTTGCGGACCGGCAGGGTCCAGAATATCGGACCGGGCTTCCAGGATATCGAACACCCGGTCGGACGCCGCCAGTCCCTGCTGAATCGTGTTGTTGAGCTTGGTCAATTTTTTCACCGGCGTATACAGCAGCATCACGGCCGTCATAAAGGAAAAAAAAGTGCCGGGTGTGGAAACGCCGCTGATGACGTTATGGCCGCCATACCAGATCACCAGCCCGACCCCGATGCCCCCGATGGCTTCCATCACCGGCGAGGTCAGGGCTTTGGCCCGGAACGATTTGACTTCAAACCGGAACAACTGTTGGTTTTTCTTAAAAAAAGCCTGCTTTTCCACCTCTTCCATACCAAAGGCTTTGACGATTTTATTGCCGGTAAAGGTTTCATGAAGAAAGGCATTAAGCTCGGCCATGCTCACCTGGCTGCTGGTGCTGAACCGCCGGACCCGGCGGCCGAACTCATACATGGGATAAAATGCCAGGGGCAGCACAAAAATGGCGATCAGGGCCAGTTTCCAGTCCCGGTACAGAATCACCCCCGTCAATCCAAGGACGGTGAACACATCCCGCAAGGATCCGGTCACTGCTGTGGACACCATGTTTTTGATCACATTGACGTCATTGGTAATCCGTGACATCAGCACCCCGGTGCGCTCCTTGTGAAAAAAGGCGAGCGGCAGATCGATGATACGGTCAAACAGCGCATCCCGCAACCGTTTGATAATATGCTCGCCCACGTAATTCATCAGGTATTCCTCCCCGTACATGGCTGCACCGCGAAGGATGAATATAACGACCACCATGATCGGCATAAGTTTGAGCATGGCCGCATTCTGTTTTAAAAAGATATCATCCAGCACCGGCTTGACGATAAACGCCGTGGCGGAACTTGAACCGGCCACCACCATCATACAGACCATGGAAAAACATAATTTGACCCAACTGCCTTTGATGTATACCAGCAATTGTTTGTGGCGTTCTTTAATCTTCAATTTTATTTTCACCGTTTGTTTACTGAGTTACCTGCTTTTTATAAAAAACAACCCCGACACGCTGAATATGTTCGATAAGGTCGGGGTTGCTGATCTGCTGATAGATTGAGAGATCAAAGGTGTACGGCAACAACAAATCATCCAGCTCAAGGCTTAGCCGGTTTATAACCTCCAGATTTAAGCCGATCCCGGAAATTGTCAAAGCGGGGTAGTCGGTTAGCTCCTCCGGTTGTTGGAAATACAATGAAATTATACGATAAATTTCCCATTAACAGCACACTTGGCTTGTAGCTAAAAATCACAAATGATTACGAGGTGTTGGCCCGCA
>JBAQUK010000011.1:0-15844 GCA_049297455.1 Desulfosalsimonadaceae bacterium
CCTCGAAGGTCATGAAGACCCCGGGCTCTCCGTAATCCATGGCGCCCCGCATGAGAAACTCCATGGCGAAAAGTGTTTTGCCGCAGCCCGCACTGCCGCAGACCAGGGTTGGCCTGCCTTTCGGAAGCCCCCCGTTCGTAATTTCATCAAGGCCTTTGATGCCCGTCGGGCATTTTTCAAGAACAACCACATCATGCTTTGCCTTAACCATTTTTATCTCCCATCAATAATAATCTGAAGTCATGCCCTAACAGACAGTTGCCCGGATTTTTAACTTGCCATTTTAGTGGCAAGTTAAAAACCGTCACACAGGTGTCGAGATTGGGGGTTCAATTTCCGGAGCAGCGGGGGTTTCGGTTAAAATCGCCACCAGTTGCCGGATCCTGTTGCTGATCACGGACATATCCTCAAGATTCCAAAGCTTTATCTATTGCCTCGTCATCCATTATTACATCCGGGAGTGTTTCGGCCATGGGCCTGTCCTTTTTAGTTTTCATTTTCATTTCAATTGAATAATCCGGTGAATAACCTGCTGACGCAATGATTGGCGGCATACTTTCGCTTTCTTCTCAGAATTTCCAGCAACTTACCGTTGCATTTTCAGGAGGTTTTATCAAGAGAAAAAATAACATCATTATTGGCATTATATGAAAATAGGCGGGATATAGAGGCTATAGAAGCGTTAAAAAAAAGAAAAAGGGGCAAAGTTTCCTTCGTGTCCCGGCATCAATATTATTATTCTGCCCGAGGAGCGGGTTGAGCGCGATTGCATAAATAATCGCGGGCATGGCCCGCTCCTACGGCCGAAACATTGTTATTATTGAATTCAGTAAAGATATTTTCGGAATGCCATAGTGTGTGAATTCCCGGATTACTTTGTCTGAGTTGCCGGTTCACTGGGGGTTGATATGACGATTTCCACCCGGCGGTTCTGCTGGCGGCCGGCGGCCGTGTCATTGCCGGCGACTGGCCGGTCCATGCCATAACCGACTGTGTCGATGCGGTCAAAGCCGACGCCTCTTCCCAGGAGTGCGATTTTAACGGACTGGGCTCTGCGTTCTGAAAGCCCCTGGTTAAGAGTTGCGCTGCCGGTGCTGTCTGTGTGGCCTTCAATAAGTATTTTACGGTCCGTGTACTTATTTAAAAATGCCGCCAGATCATCCATTGTTTGCATGGCGCCGGGAGCCAGGTCCGCCTTCCCCGTAGCAAACAGCACGTCACCCAGGGTCAATACCATACCGCGGTCTGTCTTTACGGCTTTCAGTCTGGCCAGTTCGGCTTCGAGCATTGCGGCCCGGTCAAGGGCTTCCTGGGCTTCACGGGATTTGGTTTCGGCATCTTCTCTGGCTGCCAGAGTTTCACGAGCGCTTATTGCCGCATCGGATCTGGCCTGTTCCGTTTCTGTGCGGCGGGATTCCAGTATCACACGTTCCTCTTCTTCCTTTAGAAGCGCCATTTCCTTTTCTGCTTGTTTTTGTTCCGCCACTGCCACTGCCATTTCCGATTTTTTTTCAGCCAGATAGCTCAAATGTTCCTTTTCTTCCATATCTTCGGCTTGTTCCGCTTTTTTCAGAGCTTCGCCGGCTTCATAAAGAGGGACTTGGGCATTGGTTTTCACATCCGGATTGGCCTCTGCCTTGGAATATGCTTCCCTTGCCCGTTCCAGCGGCAGGAATTTTCCGGTGGATGCGCATCCGCTGAGTAAGCCGGTTAGCAAAATTATTGAAAACAGCCATATATAAACTATTTTGGAATTAGAATGAAGGACTGGCATGATCGATATTCTCCTTATTATAAATGGGATTAGTGGGTTTGGGATTTATACTCGATTTCCTTCCGCAATTTGTCGATGCTTTCCCGCATTTCTGCTGTCTGTATTTTTTCCTGTTCGGACCTGGATTTCGCTTCAGCCAGTTTCGCATCGATGAGCGCTTCATCAAGAAGCCGAACGGCGGGCGAAAATTCTTCTTTTGCCACAAGCTTTTTGGCTTCTTTCAATTTGTCCTCTGCGAATTTCAATTCAAGCGGTGCGTAAGTCATGGCAGTGCTTTCCCTTGCCCGGAGAATTGCGTTTTCAACGTCTGAAATTTTTGCGACCGGCGGCGTTCCGGACGCACATGCTCCTGATAATAAAGACAATGACAGAACAGATAGTCCGATAAACTTTCGGATGCTTTTTTTCTTGAACATTGCAGTGATCCTCCATTGGCTAAGGTTTCATTGAGGTGTTTCTTAACTCGGCTTGTAACTACTCGGGTATACAGGAGTCAGAATTCAGAATGGCCCGCATGATTCTGACTCCTGACTCCTGAATTCTTCATTCTGACTCCTGAATACCTGAGTAGTTACTTCTTATATATATTCAATCTTCGTGCCAGGTTCGAATCCTTTACCATCATGTGCCCTACCCTGCTGATTTATAAGGACAATTAAATTAAAAAGCGCTTTTAAGGCGGTCAGCAGCACTCATGCAAAAAGGGTCATATATTACCGGTAGGTAATATATGACCCTTTTCATATGCCGATAACAACAAGGGCCGGTTTTCGAAAATCCTGCGAAACCGGCCGAATAGAGATGTCCGTATCATCGTCATTACCGACGGCGAACGCATTCTCGAACTGAGCGATCTGGGTGTGGCCGGGATGGGTATTCCCACCGGCAAGCTGTCCTTATACACGGCCTGCGCCATTCAGCCGGCCTGGTGTCTGCACAGGTGTTAAACTTCATCCGGGGTCCGTTAAGGGATTTAAAATTTACTAACATACCCTTTTCATGCTCTTGATCTTAATCATGCTCTTATTCTTGAGATTTTAAAGTAAGATTATGAGCATGAGCAAGAAGAACGGCATGGTGGTATTTTAAAATTTTTCGAATCCCTAAGGACCTGATCAAGACTTTTACACAGGCCCTCAGGAAGCTACCGCACCGGCTTTTTCCACTCTTTGGCAAAGATCTCTGCGATTTTCTCGATCTGGCTGGGCTCAATCTTCAGGGCTTTCGCCACTTCCGCATACAGCGTTCTGCGATCGCTGTTTTCCGCATCCACGAGGCTGTTGAGGTCCCGTTTCTCCTTGAGGTTCAGCCCGCCGGCATTTACTGCGGAGAGGTAACCGTCATCCCCTTCGTTCAGGACGTTTTTCTGGTAAAAGGGTGTCAGCGCCTGAAAACGGGCTTTCATTTTGTCCCTCAGGGCACGAATCGTTGGATTGGAAACGGTTGTCTCGTCGCCGGCCCACGCAATAGCGGGCGAGAAGGCAAGCCGGATCGCATGAGCCATTCCCGTATAGTTTCCGAATGTGCCGGCACTGGATTGGCGATCCTCTGGAGGCGGCTTGATTCCCCTGATATCATTCACAATATCCTCGGCAGCGGATTCAACCTTCTCGGCCGGGAAATAGATGTTGATGGTTACACAGGCAAACAGGGACAGCGCTACGACCGTCGCTGCCGTCCACAAAAGCCTTTGTTTTCTTTTCATATCTTCCTCCTTTGGTTAGTTGACAACCGCCCCACCCTTGTGGGTGATCCGCTTGATCCGTTTAAGCATGTCCATGAATCTGATACGGTTATCCGGGTTTTGATTGACTATGTTTACCCCTGAAAAGCCACGCCTTTTAACGAGGTACTCCGTTCCGTCTTCCCTGATTGTGCCCTTGATGGTGAACATATCGTTTTCAAGGCTGGACCGGATGCCGATCTTTTCATAGGGAAATTTTTTAAAAACAGATGCAAAGGAACCGGCTAATCCCATAAACGGACTCTGCCCCCCGCCGATCTGCGCGATATTGTCTACCGCCTTGATACTGATTGTTTGGGGAAATCCTTTTTTTTCAACCGTTTCCAGTAAGAGTTCGAATTTTTGGGGTTGGCCGTTTGCAATCTCAAAATTGCGGACATGACCTTTCAAGACACCTTCTATCTTTCCAAATGTGGTATCCGTCGTCATTTGGGTCAGCATAAGATCGTCCCAGTGTGCGTTGAGTTTAAAAACCGGCGCTGATGTAAAAAGCCCCGAAGCGCCCAAATCCGATAAAAAAATGGTGCCGCCGAATGCTTCGGCCGTGATTTCTCCCTGACTGGTGATGGCGTGTTTTCCATAACGGACGGGATCCAGTATACCGGTTAAAACTCCCGCCGGTGTGCCTTCCGGGGGAAACGCCCCGATCCCGGACAAAAGGGCCTGCAAGTTGATCGCCTCGCATGCCAGACGGGTGTGGACGGAAATATCCGGAGAAAAAAGGTTTTTGACCTGCATGGAGCCTATGCTAAGAGTCCCGCCGGGCACCTGGATCCGGGTCGGGGAGTCAACCGATATCCGGTTGGGGCCTGCATCCAGAAGGATGTTTAGCGGCTGGTCCGGCAGCGGGGGCAAAGTCACGGATTGAATCTCAAGCTTGCCTTTGAGTCCCTCAGCCGGTATTGGGGCCAACCCGGTTTGATACCAGACAGGCAGATCGAGGATAATCCCCTTTACCGAGATATCCTTTATATTCCTATCCTTTATATCTGGGTCCTTTAAGATAATATTTCCTTTGCGCCACCCGATTCGCCCCTTAACTTGCCAGACATTTTCTTTTTCATTAATTTTGAATTCAGCAGAAACGGTTCCTCCGGTCTCAAGGGCTGCCAGGAATGGTTTTTCGGTTTTATAAGGCTCCTGCAACAGGTGATAAACGATCGGTTTTAGAGGGGTTTGCGGAATCTTCACCGAGAAATCCGCATCACGGCCGTAATTAGGACCAGCATCTTGAATTGAAGAACCCTGCTTGAGTGATCCCTGGATTTCAATTGGGAGGATATCCGTCAGGTCGAACTTCAGCATGGAAAGATTCAGAAATTTCGTTTGAAACTCGTAAGTTCCCTTGCATGACGAGACAACGGGATTTTTTGCGAGGTTCACATAATACCGATCATATAGGGCTTCTCCGGCTCCAGCTTCTAAAGCAACGGCAAAGGTCATGCTGGAATGCGCCAAATCGACGACGCCTTTCGTTTCGGTCACGAGGGAGATCTTTTCTCCCATCAGGCTCCCGTCCTTGTTTTTAAATGCCAGATCCTCAAGAGACAGGTTTGCGCGCACCTGCCAGGGACCGGCCTCCGGACCTTGAGCCGAGATCCGGATGGCGTCTTTGGCCGAAAGATCCCAACCGGGTGGGACAATCTCTCGGGCGGCGGCTTCATGGAGAATCGCGGTATTTTTCCCCTGAAGCACCAGGTTTATCGTGCCGTCTTTCAGGTCAATGGCGAGCAACAGATTTTTCAAACCAAAAATGTCGAATCGGACATTCGGGAACGAGATGGATCTTTTTTCAGTGTCAATATGGCCGTCCGGGATATGGAGCCCGATATCGCCGATCAGGATGTCCCGAGCCTGAGTTCCCAGTTCGGTGTCCTGGATTTTTACGCCTTTGGCCTGAAGCGTGCCGCTGAATTTGAAATCATTGATATTAAAAACATTTCCGCTGACAAGCGTCACGTTCGGCGCGGAAACATGCATCTTGTGGGCGGCATTTTGGATTTCCAGAGCAAATGACAAGAAAAGCGGTTTGCCGGTATCGGCCTTGGCATGGATTTTATCCGCCCGAATCGTTTGATTGCCCCAGGTCGCGGAGATGTGTCCGTCAAGAATTTCCCCGGACTGAAACCGGATGTCTTTGAAAAAAAAGAACCCGGCAATGCCCTGAACCATCCTGGCCGGAAAAGAGGGTTTTGTTCTCACGGGCAGGATAGCGGGCGATGTGGAGTTCATGAAAATACCCGTTATTTTAATATTTTCAAAAACGAGGGATTTTCGGCCCCACTGACCCTGAATGGTCATGTCCGTCCTGAGGAAAGGGATTTCCATCCTGAATGCCTGATTCGGCTTCGGGGATTCAAAAATAATACCCCCGGCTTCCAGAACCATCGGTTGAAAAGACCAGGAGAGGTTTTCTATGGCGCAGGAATACCCGGTGGCGGCAGCGAGGGATCTTTCGATCACCGGTTTTACCCGTTCAGGATGATAATAGAAATAAATGCCCGTGCCTGAGAGAATAATCACGATAAAACACAGGAAGATGCCTGAAACCGGAACAACTTTTTTAATAAGCCTCATGGATGTCAAAGTTGTTAATCCTCAGAGCCCTGTCTATGACGATTCGGCGTTCTCAAACAGACGTTTTGAGGATAACTCATTGGTCATATGAACGCAACGTGTTGACCGCAAAAAAGTTCAATGTATGGTTCAGGTCCGGTCATAAGCCGGGATTTTCCCCTTTCGTTTATTCCTTTCCAAGCGCTTCGTGCACCTTAGCGGCAAGGACATTGATGGTAAACGGCTTCTGGATAAAATTCAACCCCTCATCTATCACCCCCCGCTTGGCAATCACGTCAGCCGTGTAACCGGACATGAATATATATTTGAGGTCCGGTTTTATTGACATCAGTTGCTTGGCCAGTTCCCCGCCGTTCATTTCAGGCATGACGACATCGGAGAGGACCAGACGGATCTTGTCAATATGCGTTCTGGTCAATGTGACCGCCTCAAGGGGCGTGCCGGCTGTCAGTACGGCGTAGCCCAGCTTTTTCAGACTGATTTTGATCAAATTCAGGATTGCACCATCATCATCCACAATCAGAATGGTCTCGCCATGGCCCATGGGCATTTTTTCCGGGATCTTGTTTTGAAGAGGGTCCACCGCATCCTTGTGCCGCCGCAAAAAAATTCTGAAGACCGCGCCTTTGTCCGGTTCGCTGGTGAAATTGATAAACCCTTCATTCTGTGTGACGATGCCATAGACGGTTGACAGACCGAGGCCGGTGCCCACGCCCAACCCTTTGGTGGTAAAAAACGGCTCAAAAATATGTCCCTGGGTTTTTTTGTTGATACCGCAGCCGTCATCGCTGACCGTCAGCACGACAAATTCGCCGGGGACAAATCCCGCATGGTTTTCGCAGTAAGCGTCGTCAAAAGTCGCCAAGTCTGTTTCGATGGCGATATTTCCGGCATCCGCAATGGCATCCCGGGCGTTGATGCATAAATTCGCCAGTATCTGGCCGAGCTGGGAGGGATCCATCTTGATCGGCCACAGGTCGGCCCCGCACAGCCAGGTCAAACGAATATTCTCGCCGATGAGCTTCCGGAGCATCTTCAGCATTCCCCCAACGGTCTCGTTTAAATCGATCACTTTGGGCGAAACAACCTGCTTGCGGGCAAAAGCCAGCAATTGCAGGGTAATCGCGGCTGAGCGGGTTGCCGCATTGAAAATTTCCTGAAGATCGTCATAAAGCGGTTCCATTGGGCTCACCTTGTCCATGGCCTGTTCCGCATAACCCAGAATCACGGTGAGAATAAGGATTGGCACCCACCACCCTGCCTGTCTCGGCATTGAGAATCAGGATGCCGTCCTTGGCGGATTCAAATAGCCTGCGGTAGCGTTTTTCGGAATCTTGCAGCGCCGTATCGGCCTGCTCCATTTCCGCCAATTTTTCATTTTCTGTTGCGCAATGATGGGATTCGAAATTTGTGTCTAGCATATTCATGCCTTTCATGAATTATTCATACTGTTCTCATAAACCGCATCTGCTGTTTTAATTTGCAGTGAGTGTATTTCAGCCTGGCCAGCGCACAGGCAGGCGCCGAAGATGAAGATACACCCGCAAAGATAAATCCACAGCAGCAAGGCCATGATTCCGCCGAACGCACCATAAACCGCGTTTAATGTGGCGAAGTTTTCGAGGTAAAACACGAATAGACTCTCGACCGCCTTCAGGAGCAGCGTAGCGCAAAGGGCGGCGATCCAGACTTCGGCAAAGCGCGTGGGCCGGCGCGGAGCCAGCCTGTAAAACAGGCTCAGACTGAAGAACAGCACCAGCAAAGGGACGAGAAATCTCCACAGGACATAAACCCACGATCTGAAATCATTCACCGGAAAGAGCCAATCCTTCGCCATTTTCGTCAGCACCGGCAACCCGACGGCCAATAATACCGCACTGACCATGAGGGATAGAAAAATCAGGCTCTTGAGCGGCAGCCGCCACCAATTGTACGCCTCGCTTCCCCAGGCCCTGTTGGTGGCGGAGATCAACGCGGTGAAAAATTGCATGGCTGACCACACCAGCATGAGAAATGCGATGGCGCTCGCCTGTCCGCGCGCTTTAACCACACCGGCAATGGTGTCAAAAATATAACGCTGCATTTCACCACTAATCGGGACGTAGGCTTCAACGAAAGAAATGACCTCCGTTTCAGCCAGGTTCCGGTCAATAAAAATGGAGGCAAGGGTGACGAAGATGACAATCAAGGGAAACAAGGAGAAAAATGCGAAGTGGGCGAACGCTCCCGCCGACTGCGCCCCGTCAATGTCTGAAAATTTATTTACGGCAAGGCGGAGTATGGCCCAAATCCTGCCGGTGGTTTTGTCAAGCCAGTTGGGTATATTCATCTGGCGCAGCCCAGGATTTTTATCTTGAAAAAAAGGGGCGCCATTTTTTTCTCATCACTTTAATTTCAGCTTTGTTTTATTACGAGGTTGCCGTAACGCGGCCATTATTATGTCGTAGTCGGACTTACGTCCTGCGACTGCTTTTCTGGCTTTGCTCTCCAATTTATTTAATTCAGCATTCCAACTGTCGGTCTGAGGTTCGAGTTGCTTTCTGTGTTTATCGTTTTCATTCATCGGTCTAACCCTTTCATTAATAGGAGAGGAATTTTGTCAACTCCCGAAAGGACTTCACAATGTCCTGGATTGCCTCGTGCATGCCCTCTGTGCTGGAGGCTATTTCCGATAGTTCTGTTTTTCCGGTTTCGCCATGAACCTTGGATTTCATCTTTTTGAAATTTTGAGTGTGTTTTTCAAATTCCAGGCGATGCTCTTCTTTCATTGTGTTGATGAAATCAGAATTAATCTGATTCATGAGTTCATCGGCCTCAGCCATTAATTGCTCAATACTCTTGGATTCTATGTTCTTTGACATGGTGTTTCCTTTCATCTCCATGGGTCTTTCCTTTTCGGCCATCGGTTGAGTCTTGTCAGGTGATTTCAAGCGAATGGTTTTACCATCCGCTGTTTTCTTGAAAATACTGGCGGACTTTTGCTGCAATCTGAGGATCCGTCATTTTATCAGCCGGTTCAACGCCGACGACACGTCCGCTAAGATTACTTTTTTCGATCTGTTTTTTCAGTTCACCCTTGGCCTCACCAGGGCCGAATATCAGAATCGAATTTGCGTCACGAATACACGCAATAACCGCATCGTAGTAAATGTTGAGAGCTCCTCTTAATCGCGCCTCCCGGTTGTCATCCGCCGGGACTTGCTGCGCTTCATAGGGACGATGAATGGGAGAATCACCTGACCGGCGAAGCTGTTTTTCAACCTGTGATATGACCAGTTTTGTTTCTTGCCCTTTGTCTGTAATAACAACGATCACAGCCTTCCGATGATCCACCCACAACCCGGCTTTTCTTCCCATCAAGTATTCCTTTCACTTACAATGTTTTTTGGTATGCACTTAAACCGATACGGCCCGGCTTAAAGAATATAGAGTTCGCATATTCTGCGGTAATGATGGCCATATATGGACAGCGTTATTGCCACGGACATCAATCTGGGCTTGCGGATCAGGGTCCAGAGCATCAGTTGCCAGTAATGAAAGCGCTCTTTCCCCATAATCCCGAGCCGGAAAGCGGACCGGAAAAATGAAAGGAACCGCTGGGTATTTACCGGCTGCTTGATTTCAGGGGCCTTTAGCTCCTTCAATAATGTTCTGACCCGCCGGTAATAGTTTTTTGGGGAATAAATCTGTTTCATGATGGATTGATATCCGGCCAAAAGACTGTCGATTCCCATTCGGGGAATGATATTGGTTGTTCCGTCAACATTGTCTCCGGAAAAAGTATTGACCACCCGGCGTTCCTGGGAAAGCCGCTCAAAAAGCCGCGTTCCCGGAGGGGCCTGGAGCAATCCGACCATTGCGGTGACGATGCCGCTTTTCTGAATAAAATCGATCTGCCGCTGGAAAATGGAAGGCACATCGCTGTCAAAACCCACAATAAAACCGCCCATCACCTGCAATCCCGAACGGTGAATAATTTTAACGCTTTCAAGGAGATCCCGGTTTTTATTCTGGGTCTTATGACATTCCGTCAGGCTGACCTCATCCGGCGACTCGATGCCGATGAAAACCGTATCGAATCCGGCTTTTGCCATCAAATCCAGAAGTTCCGGATCATCGGCCAAATTGATGGAGGCTTCCGTGAAAAACACACACCCCTTTTTATCCTTGCGCCATTCGATCAGGGCGGGCAGTAAATGTGTTTTGAGGTAGCCCTTATTTCCGATAAAATTGTCATCCACAAAAAATATGCTACTACGCCAGCCGGAAGCATAAATTCGGTCCAATTCCGCAATGATTTGCTGCGGTGTTTTGAGGCGGGGCCGGTGGCCGAACAGCGCCGTCACATTGCAGAATTCGCAGTTAAACGGGCAGCCTCTGGAAAACTGAATGCTCATGGACGCATATCGTTTCATTTTTATCAGATGCCAGGAGGGTGTCAGGGTGTCGCAAAGATTGCAGAAACCGGATGCCCTGTAGACCTTTTTTAACCGGCCGTTTTGCAAGTCCGACAGGAAAGCCGGCAGCGTCAGTTCCGCTTCATCGAGAACAAGATGATCCGCCTCCCCGAATTCATCGGGTTCGGA
The DNA here is from genome assembly GCA_049297455.1 of Desulfosalsimonadaceae bacterium. Taxonomy (GTDB): domain Bacteria; phylum Desulfobacterota; class Desulfobacteria; order Desulfobacterales; family Desulfosalsimonadaceae; genus SURF-3. The sequence continues at coordinate 10,682 of JBAQUK010000011.1, forward strand.
GGTAAACAGCGGCCCGCCGGCAACAACTTTTAAATTTAATGCATTACAGCGATGGATGATTTGTCTGGCCGATTTCCGCTGAACCGCCATGCTGCCGATAAATGCCATGTCCGCCCATAACAGGTCTTTATCCGTAAGGCTGTCCACATTGACGTCCACGAGGCGCTTGGGCCATTCCTCCGGCAACAGGCTTGCGACGGTGAGCAGGCCCAGCGGCGGAAAAGCCGATTTCTTTCCGATAAAACTCAATGCATACGTAAAAGACCAGAAAGTATCCGGAAATTTTGGGTAAATAAGGAGAACGTTCATGTCACCCGGCTCCTTTTGGTATTTATATGGGAAAAATCCGTTTCATTTTTTTTCTCACGGCATTGACCGCGTCCATCCCTTCAGTATCTGAGATAGTAACTATCTGGATTTCCATTGGTTTGCTTAAAAGACTCTTTGTTCCCAGCAAAACGCTGAACCCATCGGACCGCATATGCTGATCCAGTTGCTGGCGGGTTTCCCATTCCGAAATCAGATTGAAAACATTATCGTCTTCGATATCACTGTAAATACCATAGCTCCGGCATCCTTTCGCTTTTTCCGGCAATGCAACCAGTGAAAGAAGCGTTTGCAAAACCTCTTTTTGCTTTTCAGGAAGCACGTTCATGATGGTTCTGATTACGTTCATCATTTAAAAAGAGATCCTTTGCTCTTGGTCATCTGACGAAAATTTTACCTGTTTTCCCTTCGTGGGCCCGGTAGCCGGATTTTTTCATCTCGGCAAACTTTCCAGGGACATCCTCGCTTCCATTTAAAGCGAACACTTCCGCCTTATTCAGATCAAGCGTTCCGGATATTCCCATTTCCCTGATGACAATTTTTCTGATGGTCGTTTCGTTCAGTTCAGCCGGATTGACATGCAGCACCGTGATTTCATCAGTATCCGATATGGCGGCGTATCCACCGCCGGGCAGATAAATCGCACCAGTGGAAAAATCAACAGCATAGGCGACAATGCCCGGAATGAGAAAAAACAAAAGTCCGATGCCATCTAAAACCGCGACACCCACATCAATGCGCCCGGTATGCTGGCCCCTTCTTTCAGGATATATCAGTGTCCCGCAAGCGCTTAGTTGAACAAGCAAACCGGCGAAAATAAAAATGGTGAAAATTTTTTTTAAAATTACGGCATGTTTCATTACTGTATGTCCTTACGGTTCAGTCTTTTTTTCTTCCCACGATCAGCAGCACAATACCGCCTGCGAGGGTTAACCCGCCGACAATCGGCGGCAAGGGGAATGTTCTGGTTTTTTCCGCCGTCATTTGCAGCGGACCGAGATCGACGACCTTTTCCCGGGTCGTATAGGTGATCCCCTGGTACCCAAATGCCGCGATCCCAATAGCAATGAGCATGAGTGCAATAATTGTGGTTGTTTTCATTTAACCCTGTCTCCTTCTCTTCTATCCTGTTTTTTTATTTCCCTTTTTGATGCTTTCCCTGTTGTTGATGTGACTGCTGTGGCTGGCCCTTCTGGTTTTGCGGATCTGCCTTCTGATTTTGTTGCGACCGTGTTCGGGGATGCAAGCCCTCGACACCCCAATATTGCTGTGTCTCCCAATGTTTATTCTTTTTCCAGCCGTTCCAGTTTTGTTGAACTTGTTTATGCGGTATCCGCTGGTAGTTCCATTGATGCCCTTTCCAATGGTGCTTCTTGTAATCATTCCGCCAGCCTGGAGGAATTTGTTTATAAAAAGCCGGAACTGTTTGACAGCGCTTCCAGCCTGAATCATAATTCCGCGATTGATACCAACGCCCTTCCCATGGACGCCACCACCAACCATCATGAAAGAACATGTCGGTGTCTGCGTCAGGGACGGCGTAAACATACGTTTCAGGTATCACTATCATCTCCGGCGGCACTTCAAATGCGATGTCCGGCGGTGCCGAAATGTTAATTCCCACATTTACCCCGGCTATCGTTGGAACAGAAAATACAGGCACCAACGCAATAAACAGTATTCCAAACAATAACTTCTTCATTTTGTTGCCTTTTATATGCGCATAAATTACGTGGCTTTCCGGCCGCCAATGACATTGAGCAGCACGACGATAACGGCAATCACCAACAGGATATGGATGAACCCTCCCATCGTGTAGCTGCTCACAAATCCCAGCAGCCAAAGAATTACCAATATTACGGCAATCGTCCACAACATAAGATCCTCCTTGCAATTTGATTCTAAAGATAAGCCGGTATTGTAAGCCCCGGCAGGCTGTCTTGGAGGCAACACCTAAAAAGAGGTTTACTTGTCCATCACTTTTTTGATCTGGCCGAGCTTTTCCTGAATTTTCCCCTCTAAATTTTCGTCTTTGCCTTCGGCCTCCAGGTCTTCATTCCCGACGATGATGCCGGCGACTTCTTTGATCGTGCCTTTCACCTGATGCATCTTGCCTTCTGCATTGTCTTTTGTGCTTGATTTCATTGTGTTCATCCTTTTTGATTACGGTTTGTGTTGCTTGTACCTGTACATAACTTTTTCGGCGATTGTTACCTTCCGGTTTGAGACATCTCCGCCCTTGCCCTTTCAATCGACATTTCAAGGGTCTTTATGGCATTTTTCAGCATATCTCCGTCGCTCGCGACTCTCCTGGAGATGGGCGCAATCGCGTCGATCCCCTTGGATGTCAGGTCGTTCGAGAGGTAAATCTGAATCTCTTTCGCGTCGGACACATAGGCTTTGAAAGCTTCTTTCACACCGATGCTGTTTAAGGGTATTCTTTTATATATCTCGATAAGTTCCTTACGACGCTGTTCACTGAGTTCCTGTATCTGGGGGTTTTTGTATTCATCGCCTTCTTTTTGCCATTCCTCGAAATATTCCTCACCCCGATCCTTCATTTCATCGGCGTGTTTGCCAAAGTCTTTTTCTATTTCCACGATTTTTTCTATGTTGGCTGTGTATAAATCAAAAGCCATTTTCGCATCTGATTGACCGGACCGGGTCAGTTCATTAAGCGAAGCGTCTGTGGCATCCAATAGCGCGACTATTAATTTAATATCATTGTCCACGGTTTTCATCGTTGTTCTTGCTTCTTTTGAACGCTCAATGCCTGTCGAAGCGCAGCCTGCGATGCCGATCACGGCGATGAAAATCGTTGCAAAGAGGAAAGCAACCGATTGGTTTGTTAGTTTCATTTTCGTACTCCTTTTTATTTGAAGTGAAGGCGCCTGCTCTTTGTGAAATCAAAAGCGAAAGCCCACATCAGCCGTCGTGGTGAAGCCGTCCAGCTTGACATCCTGGCCGCCATAAGACGGTTTCGCCCAGAGATATCTCCCCTCAACACCTATAAATAAGGTATCCGTTATATTGAAATTCATTCCGGCCCCGGCATGAAGACCATAGGTGACTTTCGATGAACCGTCGAAGTTGCCGATATTACCGTTGACATCAAATTTTGTGAAGTAAGCCCCGATCCCGAACTCGCCATAAGGCTCAATAAACCCGAGCGGGAGAAGCGCCTTGGCAGTCGCAATCACCGGAACGACCTTCAGCTTTGCGTTACCCGGCTCTGCCGCAGGGGAGCCCTCACTTTCGAAGTATCCGGCGCCCAGTTCCATGGCAAACACCGGAAGAAAATAATGGCCTATCGCGACCTCCCCGTTGAAACCGGTCTTGCTGTCCAGGTGGCTTATGCTTCCGTCACCGTTGAAATTATCCAAGTCATATTTCTCACTGGGTGAATAGATTCCGCCCTTGAGCGCCAGATAGTTGGCGGGATTATCCGCCGCAGATGCCTGGGACGTGATACCGATCAAAACGACTGCGAAAACCAGGAACAAAAGATATTTTTTCATAATGGCTGCTTTCTCTCTTAAAAGGTTAGCCGGTATTGTAAGCCCCGGCAGGCTGTCTTGGAGGCAACGCCTAAAAAATCAGCAGGTTAATAATGATACGCAATCCAAAATTGATTGGATTCAACCGGTTCATTTCACGACAAGGCTGTTTGTTACAGACTTGACGCCTTTCAGTGAGAAAGCGATTTCCTCAGCCCTTGCGGAGGCCTGGGGGGAATCCACGAATCCGCTCAACTGGACGACCCCCTTGAAGGATTCGACATTGATCTGAAGCACCTTGAGCATCGGATCATTATATATTTCCGCCTTAACTTTGGAGGTAAGGATAGAATCATCGACATACTCCCCGGTGCTTTCCCGATGCATGGTCCCCGCACAGCCGGCAATGAACCCAACCAACACAAGTCCTATAAAAAAATGCCTTATAAAATTTGCTTTATTCATCATTTCTCCTTTTTTTTTGTTTCAATTTTTTTGTTCCGAAATGCCTTTCCCGGGCAATCTATTTGTTACTTTTTATAACTTCAATCTTTGTGCCAGTTTTTAAACACTCATGATGGGTCCATCCATCATTCTGATTTTTAAGATTAATCAGCTTAAAAAGCAATTGCAGGGGGGGTGGTAACATCCCTGTAAAAAGGGTCATATTTACCCTGTGGTCATATATGATCTTTTTTCAGGTTTTTTTGGTGTGATGGGAAGCAGACGGTAAGGCCAGATTGAAAATGATGATTAATTTCAGGGGGGCAGTGCATAAAAAAAGGGCGAGGAAAAATTCCTCGCCCTTTGCGCATTATTGTTGAGAATGGTTTTAGATTTTTACCTTCCGTCTTCTCAGGTAATAAATGGATGTAAGTCCCAGAAGCGTCATGAAAATGATCATACCCCACTCGGAGAGCGTGGGGATGGTCCCGACTGCCATGGGATTGATGACCAGAGTGTATTCCCGCAAGCCGGTGCAGCCGTTGTCATCCGTGGCTGTGACCGTGAACGTGAACGTGCCTGCCGTGGTCGGCGTTCCGGCGATAACCCCGCCGGCCGTGATCGGCGACAGCCCGGCCGGATGCGTTCCGGCGGTCATGGTGAATGAATATGGCGCTACTCCGCCGCTGGCGGTTATCGTCTGGCTATAGGCGCTGGTCACAGTCCCTGCCGGAAGAATTGTCGGCAGGAGTGTGATGGGCGGACACACCGGCGCATTGATGACGATGGTGTATGCCTGCACGCCCGTGCAGCCGTTGGCGTCCGTGGCCGTGACTGTGAATGTAAAAGAACCCGGGGCCGTGGGCGTTCCGGATATCAGTCCGTTTGTGAACGA
>JBAQUK010000012.1:0-20812 GCA_049297455.1 Desulfosalsimonadaceae bacterium
ACCTATGCCTTAAAAAACCCAATAAAATGATTGAGCGCAGCGAATCCAGTTTAAATAATCCGGAAAATAACTGTCACAGTCAAAATAATCAGAAAAATCAGTTACATTTTTTTTGGAAATCAACAGGGCGTGATTTACGGTTTCATCTCGGGGTCATGATGGCTGACACCAATGATTTGGTCAACTGTGTCAAAACCGCTGTTAAAAACGGGCACCCGGTCGCGTTTCACGCCATTGGAAACGAAGCAATCGAACAGGCCGTTCATGCCATTAACGCGTCAGATGTCTCTTTCGTCCATTCGATTCCTCATAGAATCGAACACGCTTTAGTTTTATCACAAGAAAATATTCATGCTGTGAAAAAGGCAGGATTGGCTATCGCAACTCAACCTGCGTTTCTGTCTCATATGGGGTCTGATAATATGCCGCCAATCAATGGGTTGAAAATACTGCCGATAAGGACGTTTATCGATAACGGCATACACGTTTCCGGAAGCTCGGACTGGCCGGTAGTATCCTGTAATCCTCTTTTGGCTGTCGAAAGAGCAGTGACGAGAAGAACCATTGATAAAGAAGTACTGCAGAAAGAAGAAGCCATTTCGATCAAAGAAGCCATAAGCATGTATACGCGTGAGGCCGCTTATCTGTTGGGGCAGACAAATACAATTGGCAGTCTTGAACCAGGAAAACGTTCGGATTTTATTTTACTTTCCAAAAATCCGTTTGAACAAGACCCGGAAGATATCAGCGCGATTCATGTGGAAAAAACGTATCTTGGGGGAGAACTTGTTTTCACCCGAAATGATCATTCATAGGAGCCAATTGCAAAGCCTCCATCAATGTTCGCAAATAGAATAGAGATATATCTCAAAATAGGTTGTTGATGCCCCTCATGGGCACTTTTATGGTTTTTCCCCTGATTTTTGGTGCAGATGTCCTTCCGGTGTCCGGACACCGCCCTGAAACCCTCACCTTTCATGTTAAAATTTAAACCAATAGTCGGAACAACTGTGTTGCGGTAATGACCAACATTCCAAACATTAAATGCGCCATTACCTTTTTAGGTAATGTCACCAATTAGTTGACATATGATTTCGGCTTGGATTATGATTGTTTTAGTCAAATTCATTTTAACGCCGGAGGCATATTGATGAGAGATCTTGAGCAATATTTCTGTCCCAACGAACAATGCAAGGAGTTCCACGGACGGTATATAGAACTCAGGGAGCGCCTTATCCATAGTGGATAAACTTGTCTGACCAATTTAACTTATTGAAAATTATTAAAATATCTGTTAAAAGCTGGGCTGTTTGAGGTCTTGGAGCCACCTTTCCGACATCAAAAATCGGCAATGGGTTGAGGAGATTTTGAAAAACAGTTCAAACAAGCGCGACGCGAAATGGAGTCAAAGCATAGCGGTCGGGGATGGGGAATTTGTTGGGGAGGTCAAGTCAAAGCTGGGGGCAAAAGCTATAGGCCGTTCATGGCTTTAGGGATTTCCGAAGAACAAAGATACCTGTTTACGTGGAGCATTCTTTTTTTCTATTATTCGCGCAGAGACGCGGGGACGCAGAGGGGAGTATCCTTTTGGGGGCATTATCCTCTGCGCCTTTGCGTCTCTGCGCGAATAATTTTTTGGCCGCTATTCAGGTATATTAATTTTTCGGTGCTCCCATAAATGCCAAAACCACGGCAGGGGATTCCTGCCGTGGCTCGGAAATGGAATACTGAAAACGGCTGTGTTGTCTTAATTTTTAAGGTTTTGAACAATATTGTTTTTTGAATCCAGAATGGTCACTTCGATGGCGACACCGCCGTCCAGGCGGTGAGTGGCGCAGGAAATTCATGGGTCGTAGGCGCGCACCGCCATTTCCACCTTGTTGAGTATCCCTTCGTCCGCCACACCGTTTTTGATGAGAGCCCTCGCCGCCTGATCAACGCTCATGTTGATGGGCCCGAGGTTGTGGGTGGTGCCCACGATCATATTGGCCCGGGTGATGAGGCCGTTTTCGTCCGTTGAATAATCATGAATCAGGGTGCCGCGGGGGGCTTCCACGCAACCGACGCCCCGTCCGGCCCGGGGCTCCACTTTGGCCCTAATATTAGTATCGGTGATTTCCGGGTCTTCCAACAGCTCAATGGCGTGTTCGCAGGCATAGACTTCCTCAATCAGCCGCGCATAGTGATAGAGCAGGGTGGCCTGGGCGGGCCGCCCGAAAAGGGACCGGAATTCCTCCAGCTCCGCCTGGGCTCTTGGGGTCGCCATCTTGTCGGCCACATTGATGCGGGCCAGGGTGTTGGAGCGGTAGATGCCTTTGGGCTGGTCCAGGTTGAGCGAAAACCCTTCGCCCCAGCTTTTAGCGTAGGGGAATTTTCCGTACGACCAGGAGGCGACATGCTCTCCGATATAGTCGGTATAATCCTGAATATCAAAATCCGTATAAGTGCCGTCTGGTTTCATGAGCCGGATGTCGCCGTCATAGAGGTTCAGCGCCCCCTGTTTGTCCACAGTGCCGATAAACCCGGTTTTGATGACCCCCAGTATTTTAATGGTATCCATATATTTGGGGAACACTTCAGTTTTCGCAAATTCAATGGTGAACAGGGCGAAATCCAGAATTTCCCGCATGTCCGCGAGCATCCATTTGCGGTCTTCTTCCGTCATGGGTTTGGAAAATCCGCCCGTCACGCCTGCCACCGGATGAATGGCTTTTCCGGCGAATCGCTCAATGATCATTTTCGCCTTCTGGCGCATGGTGACGACTTTTTTGGCCAGATCCGGATTGGCCTTGGCCACGCCGATGACGTTGCGCACCGCGTAATCCGCATCCGGGCCGATGACAAAGTCGGCGGCAGCCAGGAAAAAGAAATGCAGCAGCTTGTCCTCGGCCTGGGCGATGGTCTGAACCAGTTCCCGGAGCTTCTGGCCTGCTGGCGGCGGAGTCACCCCAAAGCAGCGGTCAACCGCCTTGTTGGACGCCAGATGATGGTGCCAGGGGCAGATGCCGCAGATTCGGGTGACGATTCGCGGCAGTTCCTCGGCGGGTTTGCCTTCCACAAATTTTTCAAACCCGCGGATGGATTGAAAATGGACCTTGGTGTCCGCCACATTGCCGTCGTCATCGAGTTTGATGGCGATGGAAGCGTGGCCTTCGATCCGGGTGATGGGGGATATGTTGATGATTCTCGCCTGGGTCATGGGGGATATCTCCTTATTTATTTTCGTGCCGGTCTCAGCAGATGATGGGCGCCGGAAAACCTGAGCATGGAGGCGGTTTCCGGCAAGGAAGCGATGTCGATGCCGTTGGATGCCAGGGCGTTCAGCATGTCCAGCCGCTGATTTCCATCCGGCAGCACCGGGCCGGAACAGCCCCGGCAGGGTACACGGGCCGAGATGCAGCGCGGAACCACGCCATCTCCCCCGCAACCGGCCCGTGTTACCGGACCCATGCACAGCATGCCCTGTTCCAGAATGCACCGCATTTTGTCCAGCGAGTCTCCCGGACTGTTGATATGGGGTGCCTGAAGAAACCGCCGCAGTTGTTTCAGATCGCCTTTGCCTTCCCGTATGGTGGGGCAGGTGTCGCACACGCTTTTGTCCCGGAGATTCGGGGCCCGGCCTTGCAAAAACGCCACCAGGGCCTCGAACACCTGGTCCGGATGGGGCGGGCAGCCGGGCAGATGGATATCCACCTGTATCTTTTCATCCAGGGCGTAACACCGGTCAAGCAGGGCGGGCAGACCGTCCGATGGGCGGGAGGCGTCCGGGTCGGTGGTTTCGGTGGTGTAATAGCGGTTTAAAATGTCTTCATTGGTGTATGAATTGGCGAGTGCCGGAATGCCGCCATGGGTGGCGCAGGTGCCCAATGCAATAATGGCCTTGCATTTTTTCCGCATCTCTAAAGCCACCTCCAGGTGTTCCGCGTTTCGGATGCCGCCGGAAAGAATACCCACATCGGCTTCCGGAATATTAATATGGTGGCCGTCTCCTTTCTGGCCCAGATACTTGTGGTCCATGAGAACCGGGATATGAACGAAATCGACCAGTTCCAGAACGGTCAGGAGCCGTTCCCCCATATCCACGATGGCGATTTCGCATCCGGAACATGAATTTAACCAATCACTTGCGACTTTTGCCGGCATAGGTTTGTCCTCTCTATAGGGTGACAGCCGAATGTCGGCTATCCTTTGATGTTGACGGATTGTTTTCCCAGCCCCAGGCGGTTCCGGGCGGCTGTTTGCTGTTTTTTGACGGACCATTCCGTGACCCTGGAAAGGGCGTCGGTGGCAAAGTTCGGGCTTTTATCCGGCGGAAATTCATCAAGTGCTGTATCCATCGCATCCGAATAGATGGCGCGTCCTAATGGGGTTCGCGTGATAAGTGTGGTCCATCCTTCTTCCGCCCCGATGCCCCCAAAGGAAATATCCGCAAACTCCGCCGAATAATCGGGGCAGTAGTTGCAGGCATAACGCTTCATAAAATCCAGGTCTTCCAAGTGGATGGGCCGGATGGCGCCATTTTTTAAATGGACCATGAAGGTCTCCTTGATATTGACTTTTGCAACATCCTCCCACTTAAAATGATGGTCAAGGGCCAGTTTTTGCTTCTGATCTTCTCCAAAGATAAAATTGCCGGAGCAAAACAGGCCCAAGCAATATTTAATGGCGTCGGACGGAACAATGCCGAGCACTTCCATCCTCCGGAACGCCTTGATCTGGCAAGGCGTCCCCACGAGAGCGACCCGTCGGAGCCCTTTTTTGATCATGGGCGCAAACTCCTCGATGGAAGAATAGGTGACATATTTGTCGCTCATTTTTGCCATGCCGTGGGAGGTGTCGAAATAAAATCCCGCAGCCTCGCTGATTTCATCCCGGGTTACCGCCAACTTGGGCCGCCGCTGAAACGGTCCGCAGGGTTTGGTGACAATGGCCCCGTCGATGCGGCCGGTATCGAACAGGTGAAGGAGGAGAGCGGTGACCACGCCGCCGTCGGTGGCTTTGGCCCGGATTTCCGTATCTTTTGCCCGGGCGACACTGGTCTCAATAATGCGGCCAAAGGGGGCGCTCCACGAGGCTTTCCGTTTGGTTTCCTCTTCCAGCTCGTCAATTTCAGGACAAATGGAATAGCACAACCCGCATTCAATGCATTTTTCCATGTCCTTATATCGGGGCTTGCCGTCATCGTCCAGCTCCAGAGCTCCGTAATTGACGGCGGTACAGAACGTGACGCAGCCGCCGCATCGGTGGCACAGGCCCGGTTTCTGGACTTCCTGAACCAGGTTGAAAAAAGTTTCCATAGTTCCTCCTGTATTTATGCGTTGCCGTTATCCGGCTGCGGCCAGATCGGAAGCGATCGTGTTGGGGCCAAGGGCTTTGATGGTTTCAGTAAATTGGGTGACCAGTTCCGCAAATCGCGGGGCTTCGGCGGATGAAACCCATTCAATGGCGAACCGCCGGGGATCGATGCCGGAATCTTCCAGAACGATACGGATGGCGGCGGACCGGGCAAGCGCTTTTTCATTACCTTCCAGGTAATGGCATTCGCCGATATGTCACCCCATGACCATAACGCCGTCAGCGCCCTTTGTCAGGGCTTCCACTACCAGCTCCGGGTGGACCATCCCCGAGCACATCACGCGGATGGCGCGCATGTTGGGAGGATACTGGATGCGGGAGATACCGGCCAGATCACCGCCGGCATAGGCGCACCAGTTGCACAGAAAACCGATGATTTTCGGCTCAAACGGTTCGGACATGGATTGTTCTCCTTATTATACAGGCTGTAGGCTATTAGACTGTAGGCTGTAGGTTGAAATCTCTCATTTCAAAAATCAATTGCATCATTCTTCTGACTTCTGTACCTTATCCAGGCAAATCCAGGGCCGCATGGACCTGTGCCCGCAGTTGCTCGGTGGTGAATCCGTGGACCTTCACCCCCTGTTTCGGGCAGGTGGCGGCGCACATACCGCATCCTTTGCACAGGGCTTTATCGGTGTTGATTTTTTTGACCACGTGGCCGTTTTCCGCATGTTCCGTCAGCGAAATCGCCCGGTACGGACAGACATCCAGGCAAAGGGCGCACCCGTCGCAACGGTCCGTTACAAAGGACTTGATGGCGTCAAGCTGCATCACGCTTTTTGATAAAATGACATTAGCCCGCGCGACCGCAGCCTTGGCCTGGGAGATGGATTCATCCATGGGTTTTGGATAGCTGCAAAGACCGGCGATAAACAGACCGTCCACCGCCATGTCCACGGGCCGCAGTTTGGGATGGGCTTCATTTAAAAAACCATCCGCATTCACGGCGCATTTGTAAAGTTCCACGAGTTCTTTGGTTTCATTGGGTACAATGGCGGCGGCCAGCACCAGATAGTCTGTGGTCAGCGCAAGCCCCATGCCGAGGATCGGGTCCGTCACCTTTACCACCAGATCGTCATTTTCCTTCGATACCTGGGGCGGATTTTCCTGATCATACCGGATGAAAATCACGCCTTTTTTCCTGGCTTCGGTGTATAAATCTTCCCGGGTGCCGTAGGTGCGCATATCCCGGTAAAGAATATATACATTCATGGTGGGGTTTAAGGTTTTGAGGTTAATGGCGTTTTGCACCGAATGGGTGCAGCAGACCCGGCTGCAATAGGGGCGCAGGGTGTTTCGCGATCCCACGCACTGGATGAAAACAACGCTTCCGGAGGACTGAACGCGATCCCGTCGGGTCGTCAGTTCCCGTTCAAATCCCAGGTGGGTCATGATGCGGTCATCCTCGCCGTACATGAATTCCGCCGGCTCGGATTCTTTTGCGCCGGTGGCAAGAACAGCGGCGCCGTATTGTATCTGACGGGTCTCATCACCGACGCGGATATCGCTTACGAAATTGCCCACGGTGCCTGATGATGAAGCAAGAGAGGCGTTTTTAAGAATTTCGATCCGGTCATGATGTTCCACCTGGTGGATCAGGTTTTCGAGCATGGGGCGGATTTTTTCATTTTTGGCGGTGTGTGAAAGCTGCCAGGCATTGCCGCCCAGCGTGTCCGTTTTTTCAACCAGTACGGTGTCATATCCCTGGTCCGCCAGGCCTAAGGCCGCATTCATGCCCGCAACGCCGCCGCCGATCACCAGGGCCTTCTGGATCACGTTCACCTGGAGTTCGTCAATGGGAACGGCAAGACCTACTTTAGCGACGGCCATCCGGACCTGGTCCTTGGCTTTCGCCGTCGCCTTTTCCGGTTCCTTCTGATGGACCCAGGCATTGTGGTTGCGGATATTGGCCATTTCCACCAGATAGCCGTTCAGCCCCGTCTCTTTTAAGGTATCCTGAAACAGGGGTTCATGGGTCCGGGGCGTGCATGCGGCAATGACGATGCGATTTAAGTCATGCGCCGCGATGACTTTTGCCAGCAGTTCCTGAGTATCCGTAGAGCAGGCAAACATATTGTTTTCCGCATGCACCACATGGGGCAGGGTTTTGGCGTAATCCACCACCGCCGACACATCCACGATGCCTGCGATATTCGAGCCGCAGGAACAGACAAATACGCCGATTCTGGGTTCCTGATTGGTAAGATCTTTCTCGACCGGGTATTTTTTTTCTCTGGTGAGTGAACCTTTGGCGGAAATCAGGGCTTTCGACGCTTCGGCAGCAGCGGCGGATGCCACCGCAACAGAACTGGGTATATTCATCGGGCCTTTAAAACAGCCGCTGACAAATATCCCGGCTTTTGAGCTGGATACCGGGGTAAAGCTGCCGGTCTTTGCAAAATGGTATGGCGTCAGTTCAATGCCCGTTTTCTGGGACAGGTCAAGGGCGTCTTTGGAGGCTTCCATGCCCACGGAAAGCACCGCCATGTCGAAATTCTCCTTGAGCTGCCGCCCGTCCTCGGTGACGTACCGCATGACCACCCCTGTGTTGCCGGGACCGGGCTCGATGGTGTGGGGACGGGCCCGCACAAAACGAACGTCATGCTCTTTGGCGTAACTATAATACAGCTCGAATTCTTTTCCGTGGCTGCGGATGTCCATATAAAACAGGGTCTGGCGGGAGCCATCCGGAATATGGGCGGCGGTGATGAGGGCCTGCTTCATGGCGTACATGCAACAAACGCTGGAACAGTACCCGTTGTCGCAGCGGTTGGTGCTTCTGGAGCCGACACACTGAATCCAGGCGATGTTTTTCGGCTCCTTATGGTCGGACGGCTTTTCCAGGTGTCCATGAAACGGTCCGCCCGGAGACAGCATGCGCTCGTATTCCAGGCCGGTCACCACATCGGGTATTTTTCCATATCCGTAAAAGTCAATGCCAGTGGGGTCAAAGGGTTTGTAGCCGGGGGAGAGGATCATGGACCCGACGGTCAGTTTCAGGATTTCGGCTTTATCTTCGAATTTGATGGCGCCCGTGGGGCAGAATTTTTCGCAGGCCCGGCATTTCCCCTTGGTGGTAAACAGGCAGGATTCCGGATCAATGGCATATTTCAGCGGAACCGTCTGGCCGTATTGGATATAGGCGGCTTTCCGTTTGGCGATGCCCATGTTGAATTCGTCATCCACCTTCTTCGGGCATTTTTGCGAACAGATGCCACAGGCAATGCATTTTTCCATGTCGATATAGCGCGGGTTCTTTTTGACCGTGACGCTGAATGCGCCTGCCTGTCCCGAAACCGCAACCACTTCCGATAATGTCAGTATCTCAATATTTAAGTGCCGACCGCACTCCACCAGTTTTGGCGAAATAATTCACATGGCGCAGTCGTTGGTGGGGAAGGTTTTGTCCAGTTTGGCCATGCCGCCCCCAATGCCGGGGCTTTTTTCAAGCAGATAAACAAAGTATCCTGAATCCGCAAGGTCCAGGGAAGCCTGAATACCGGCTATTCCGCCGCCGACAACCATAACCGATCCGACAGGTTTGTCTAACATGCGCACCTCTTTTTGAATGATGTGGGTTTGGGATTTTGCTGTTTTTCCCGGAAAGGGGCTTGGGGGTGTGTCCTCTGTTAATTCATGAATCATGCCCGGTGCAACGCCCTTTGACTCCAGAAAACGGATAAATTTCTCCCGGTCAATCACGTATCTTTTGCCGACCACTGGTGTTGCGTCAAGTTCGCCGTTTTTAATCCAGTTGCGGACCGTATTCCGGTGAATGCCCAATAGTTCGGCGAACTTGCCTACCCGGATGTTAATCATGGCGTCTCCTTAATTATTGATATCAGGCGATGGCACATATTTGGCACGGCAGCCAGCACAGGGCCGGAAAGCCCCGGATTGATTTCCTCGGGTATATGGGCAATCTGTACCACCAGCACACGGACATCCACATTGGTGAGTTCTTTCAGTTCTTTCAGCATGTTGGTGGTTGGAAACTGGTGCAGGGAAAAATCAGAGGTTTTTTTGGGGTCGATATTGTCCACGTCGATTTCAAAGATATCGCCCGGGAGTTTCCCGTCATGTTCCGCAGCATCAATAATAATAATCTGTCGGGGTTTGTTTTCAGACAGCAGGACATCAAACAGGGTATCGCGGATGCAGGTTCCGGCATCCGCGCACAGGACATGGTCCGGCAGCCGGTGATGTTCTTCGAGATGTTCAATGACTTTGGGGCCGAACCCGTCATCGCCGAACAGCGGATTCCCGCACCCGAAAACAAGGCAGGAATTTGAATGGATGGTTTCGATCATTATTTTTGGCTCGGGCCTTATTGTGCAATCTGTGCTTATTGTGCAATTTGTGCGATGTAAACACTGTTTTTATAAATAAACGAGGTCTATCGACTTTGTCAATAAAAAATTGAATGTCTATTGGGAAAGTCAATTGGAAGCGTCAATGGCGACAGTACGGATGCCTGAAAAAAGCAAACGGCATTTCTATGTTGCGATTTCAATGCCTGCCGGATGATCTTTGCCCTGAACGTTAAAGCTTGAAGTTCAGGCTTTGGATTGATATGAAGTTTTAGGTATGCGTGTGATGACTTGATCAAAACTATTCTATGGAATTATTTAACCCAATGATTTTTAATACTATTTTCAGGGAATTACCATCAGCGGCGTCTTTCGGGTGGAACAGCATGAACAGAATCCGGCAGACAGCCGCAGCCTTGGGCAAAACTGGACTGGACTGGGCTCTGGGGGACCGGCTTCCGGCGCCGGTGCTGTTGCGGCGGACGTTTGAACGTCTGGGTGCGACATATATCAAAATCGGCCAGTTGATCGCCAGTTCACCGTCGCTGTTTCCCGAAGCATACGTGAAAGAGTTTCAACGGTGCCTGGATCAGACGGAACCGGTCGCGTTCAAGCACATGGAAAAAATTCTGAAAAAGGAACTGGGACCGCATTACATTCCGGATATTTTCAGCCATGTCGATCAGACCCCCCTGGCTTCGGCCTCCATTGCCCAGGTGTATGCCGCAAAGCTTATCAGCGGGGAAGATGTGGTGATTAAAATTCAGCGGCCTCGCGTGGAAACCCTTCTGACCACCGATCTGAATGCGCTTTATTTTACCGCCGTGACCCTTGAAACGCTGGTGCCCCGGCTGAAACACGCATCTCTGGCTGGCATCCTGTCTGAAATCCGCCGGACGGTTTTAGAGGAATGCAATTTCAAAAAGGAAGCTGAAAATATTGAAATTTTCTCCAGGTTTTTAGAGGGAGCCGCAAACCGGGAGGTGGTGACGCCCAAGGTATATCATCAGGCCTCATCAAAACGGGTGCTGACCATGGAACGGCTCTATGGAATCCCGTTAACCCGCCGCAAAGATTTATTAAAGTCAACAGAGAACCCATACCGGGTTCTGGGCGCGGCATTTCAAACATGGATGGAAAGCATTACCGGATGCGAACTGTTTCATGCGGATCTGCATGCCGGCAATATTTTAATTTTGGGTGACGGCCGGGTTGGGTTTATCGATTTCGGCATTGTGGGACGGATCTCGGAAAAAACGCAGGAAGGGGTCAACTCCTTGATCAAAGCCATGATGGTAATGGATTATGCCACCATGGCCGAGTCCATGCTCGCCATCGGCATGACCCGAAAAAAAGTGAACACCGCGAAGCTTGCGAAAGATCTGGAGGATTTCTATATCTCCATGGAATCCCCCATATTCGGCGAAGGCCGGTCCGCCAACGTCACGGATCTGTCCGAACCGGACCCGTCTGAGCCAGACCAGGCCCTCCTGGAAATCGTCCGCATCGCCGAAACACACGGCATCCGCTTTCCGCGCGAATTCACCCTGCTTTTGAAACAGTTTCTGTATTTTGACAGTTATCGGGATATCCTGTTTGATATGGCGGACTCTGGCATGGAGGGGTTGATGGATGAACTTCTCCTGAAAATGGAAGGGATGGATCCAACCCTGCTGGAATGACAAATGATTCGGGTCTGAAATCATTTGTCATTGCCATCAGGTTTTCAGCCGGCTATTCAACGATTTCAAGGACCGTTCGTTTTTTTATTTTGGCGGATGCGGCGCTTAAGATTAATCGCATGGCGTGAGCGGTGTTGCCTTTTTTCCCGATCACTTTGCCCATATCCTCCTTGGCGACCTTTAATTCGATAACCGACGTATGGTCACCCACAATCTCCGCCACCGTGACTTGTTCCGGATTATCAACCAAAGACTGGGCAATCATCTTAATCAGCTCTTTCATAGCGCTATCTCCAAATTAGAAGGTGAAAGTGTAGACTGGTTTCTGCCGATATTGTTGTTTATGATTAGCACGATAACATACGAAAAACAATAGTCCTTTTTCAGCGAAAGCGCCTTCTTGCGGAACGGGTATCTCAGCACTGTTTTAAAAGTCCGGGTCAGGCCTGAACCAGATGTTCAAGCGCCGTATCAAAATCCGAGACAACATTTTCCCATAAGAATGATTGCATTTTTTCCGACAGTCCGGTTTGAATACGAGCAATGCCTTGAACATCACCAATGATGCGGGCCAGCTTTTCAAGCAAATCATTTCTGTTTTTATACAGACAGTGGGTGTGGAATTCTTTGGGGAGGATTTCAGGATATGACAACCGGTTCGGCAGCAGGGGAAAGCAGCCCATGATCACGGCCTCAACAACCGACATGCCGAAGTTTTCCTGAATGGCCGTGCTGACGACCACAGTTCCCCGTTTCAGCCATTTGATGTAGTCCTCTCGCGACGCCACATACCCGAAAGCCACGATTCGGTCTTTTAAGATCTCCCGTGCCCGGATAAATTCTTCAGGGATTTTGCCGAAGTTTTCCCCCAAAAGCGCCACCTGAAAATCCAGCCCCCGTTCACTTAATTCTTCAAGTACGCTGAAAAATAACCGGTGATTTTTGTCAAACCCCCACCGGTGGTTCCAGAGGATGAGAGGCGGGGAGGTTTGCCGCTGGGCATCCACATCCTCCGACCGGGGCAGGGTAATGCCCGGATGCAGAACAAACGACTTGTTACGGATTTTACCCACAACACCTTCGGGCCTGAAGTCTTTTCCCCGATTCAGAAATTCCGGCACGGCGGTTAAAAAAGCTTCCCGGTGGGTATTTGAATTAAACACCACCTGGTCGGCAACCAGGGCGCTTGTGATGTTGATCATGCCGAGCATAAACGCGCTTCTGTCTTTTCCCGGTTTTGGGTAGGTCAACTGGTTTTCATGGAAATACGCCATGACCGGCGGGCATTTCGGCCCGATGATCGCCCTGAAATCCGCCAGGTTGAACAGATCGGTGACGATGACGCCGTCATAAGAGAAAAATGGGGATGAAAGGGGGGATGGCAGGGAAAAAATTTGTTCAGTCACATAAAGCGCAGCCCCGAGCATTCGCCAGCGGTAATTTTCGCCGGGCATTTCAAGAACATCAATGATGTGGGAAGAATGCTCGGCCAAGCCCCGGACGAACAGGGCATGCGATCCGATGCAGTATGTTTCGACAAACAGGAACTTCAGGTTGTTTTCCTTAGAAACGGAAAGGTCAGGCAAGTGTATTCCATTCATCTACGGTAATGACGCGGCCTAAAATGCTTTCGATTTCATTTATCATCATCCGGATCTGTGCAATGGGATATTCAGCATTGGACGGTATAGCCAACCGAAATTCTTTATAGACCATGAACTGATGACGCGTTCCCGAATAGGGGCCATAAAAATCCAGTTTTCGTATGCGGTTGATAAATTCCCGGCGTTTACAAGGATGCCATCGACTCATTGAGTAGCTCCTTGTTCAAATCATACTCAGCCAAAACAGGAATATTATGCCCCAATTTCAAGCCGACCAAAATCCAATCTTCAAGCGTGGACCGCAATTCATTTTCACACGCCCGCAATGTATCGCCAAAAGCAATGACGCCTTTGCAGGATGGAATGCGTCCGGAAAAAGATCCGTCTTCAAGCTTGTCATATTCTGCCTGAGATAAGGCATTTTCTATATAGCCGGTAAGAATGAATCTTAACATCTGTCTTTACCCCCTTAAATAATTCTCTGTGTCCTTCATATTTCCATTCCTTCTTCCCGGACCGCCATTTCAAGAAGAGAAACACGATCGGCTTCATGCTCCCAATTATCACGGGACACGACGATGGGCACCACCACGATACCGGCGTCAAACCAGATCTCCCAGGCATTATCGGACACTATTTTTCTGGATTGCCGAGAAACCGGTTCATTGAGAACAATCAGTACATCCATGTCCGAATCCGATTCAGCGTCTCCTCTTGCCTTGGAGGCGAACATAATTACCTGATGCAGCTTTACTTTCTCCTGTAAACGGTTTTTCAAGCTGTTCACGATTTCGAGGTCTTGGCATTCATCATTTTTCACTTTCCCCGTTTTTTGCAATCGCTTTCCCCATTTTTTTTCGGTTTTTTCCGCTTTCTGTTTTTATACCGCAATTCGTTTGCTTCGATCAGCGCTTCGACGCTGTCAAAATTTTCTGCCAAATCGAGGGTTTGTGCGTAATCCTGTTTCGCAATCGGGATCATCTCGATTTCTTTATGGATAAACGCCTGGATGTCCATGAGACGTTCCCTTTCTTCCGTGCTGCAGAATGAGACCGCGATGCCTTTCTGCACCCCCCGGCCGGTGCGGCCCACCCGGTGGACATAGTTTTCCGCCTTGTCCGGCAGGTCATAGTTGACCACATAGTTGACGTTGGGAATATCAATCCCCCTGGCGCTGACATCCGTGGCGATGAGAAGCCGGCAGGTTCCTTCCTTGAACTGCTGCATCACATCCGTCCGCTCATCCTGTTCCTTTTCGCCATGAATGGTAAATGAGGGGATATCCACCCGGCCCATGGCTTTGGCCACCCGCTCGGCCCGGACCCGGGTCCGGACAAACACGATGATTTTGCTGTCCGGATGTTCTTTGATGAATCGTTCCAGAAAAAAGCGCTTGTCGTCCATTTCCACAAACATGACGCAGTGTGAAACATTTTTGGAAACCGGGTCTTCCGGCGACACCTGAATCCGGATGGCGGAGCTTTTGACCTGGGAGAACGCCAGTTTTTTGATCTCCGGGTTGATGGTGGCGGAAAAAAACAGGGTCTGGTGCCGCCTTGTGAGCATTTTTTTAACGTATTGGATGTCCTTTATAAAACCCAGGTCCAGCATGTGGTCGGCTTCATCCAGCACCAGGGTGTCGACGTTTTCAAGCTTAATAACTCCCTGATGGATCAGATCAAACATGCGGCCCGGGGTCGCCACCAGAATGTCGATGCCGTCCTGAAGTTTTTTAATCTGGGCGTCCTGTTCAACGCCGCCATGGACGGTGACGGTTTTGACTTTGGTGTGCCGGGCAAGGGCCGTAAAAACCGCCCCGATTTGCATAGCCAGTTCCCGGGTCGGCTCCATCACGATACATTTGATGCCGTACGAACGTTTGCTGGTTTTATTCGAGTGGATTTTATTGATGATGGGAATGGCAAAAGCCGCTGTTTTGCCCGTGCCGGTCTGGGCGATGGCCAGCACATCCTCGCCTTTCATGATGGACGGGATGGATTTGAACTGAATGTCCGTGGGCCGGATAAATCCAAGTCCGGCCAGGTTTTTTTTAATTTCCTCGGATATATAATATTGATCGAATTTCATTCGGTGCCTTATTTTAAAGTGAGCGGTTGATTATTCAATACCTTTGAAACACTGATAACACAACCCTGAAATTTTCTGTTGTCCATCAAGGATCTTGGTGTTATAAGCATTCGCTTACATTTTGGCGATAATATGGATGATAATCAGTGGAGGAGAGAGATGAAAGCAGCAGATTTATATAAGGACAACACCGGCAAGCCGGTTATATCGTTTGAATTTTTCCGTGCAAAAACCCCCAAAGCGGCAGAGAATCTTGAAAAAGTCCTGGATCTGCTGGCAGGCACTCGGCATGATTATATGTCGGTGACCTTCGGGGCCGGCGGGTCCACCCGGGAAGGGTCGTACCAACTCATCGACAAGCTCAAAAACGAGCGGGGCGTCAATGTGGTGGCATATATCGCCGGGGTTG
This sequence comes from Desulfosalsimonadaceae bacterium, assembly GCA_049297455.1. Lineage (GTDB taxonomy): Bacteria > Desulfobacterota > Desulfobacteria > Desulfobacterales > Desulfosalsimonadaceae > SURF-3. The sequence goes on from JBAQUK010000012.1 coordinate 15,452, forward strand.
GCCTGGGACCGGATGATCTGACGGCAGTGCTGGACACCTTCAAGGGCCAGGGCATGGAAACCGTTTTCGTCATTCAGGGGGATGATCCCCAGGATGACGCGGCATTTGTTCCCCATCCCGAAGCCCTGGCCCATGCATCGGATTTGCTGGCGTTTATCAAATCCCGGTATGATTTTTGTCTGGGGGCCGCCGGTTATCCGGAAGGTCATATCCGGGCCGTAAGCTTACAAAAAGACATTGAATTTGCCAAATTGAAACAGGACTGCGGGGCCGAGTATCTGGTGGCCCAGTATTTTTATGACAACCAATTTTTTTATGATTACGTGGACCAATGCCGGGCCATCGGGGTCACCATTCCCATTGTTCCGGGCATCATGCCGATTTACACGGTGTCTTTGCTGGAGATGCTGACCAGCGTGTGCGGGTCATCGATTCCGGAGCCGGTGCGGCAAGGTCTTACCGGGGTACCCGCAGAGGACAAGGAGGGCGTGGTGAGGTTCGGTATTGATCTGGCGACCCGGCAGTGCCGGGATTTATTGCAGCATGGGGTGCCGGGACTTCATTTTTATACCATGAACCGGGGCAAGTCCGTTCATGAGATCGTTACGACACTTGAAAAGGAAGGGTTGGTATAGAAGGGCAATCAGGATGTCGTGCCGTATACGGATGCCAAAACGGGCGGCAGGTCACTAAAATTTGTTCAAGAAAACCTTTTTGATTGTGAGATATATCTCAATGTTTTGGGCAATATCTCATTAAAAATTTTCAGCAACATGCCGGAGCGCCTGATTAAATGCAAAAAAATATTATATTATATCAAAGTATTATACCATTTTATCCGCTTAAAGAACCCGGTTCCGGCCTGTCTGAATTCCACATGCTTAGCGCTAAGCATGTGCGCTTTGGAGCTCGGGTAAAATTTTGGATAAGTCGCGATAAACCGGCAAAAGCTGAGAAATAGAGAGTCTATTCCCCCCAGCCTTGGCCAGACAATAAAAAGTTTTCCAAATCCCTTCTCTTTACCGGTTTATCAGCCAACATCCGGAGCAAGCCATCCCGATCAACCAGTTCGACATGATTGAGATTGGCCTGGGCGTTCGCCATTCCGTTAAACCGCTGATTGGTGGCCGCGATTTTTTTAAAAGTGATTCCTGTGTGTCTGGCCGCATAAGCCGAAGTTCCAGCCGCGACTTCCTTGACTGCCTCCCATCCCAGTTCCTGGCCTTCAAGAGAAGAACTTTTGCACTGTATAAGCGCACCTGTTTTACCACTTCCATGGATTGCCACCACATCAACACCACCGTCGCCGGTTCTTGGTGTTGTGTAGACCTTGGAATAGCCATGCGCATTCCATAACGCGGCGCAGAAGACTTCGAAACAGTCCGGAGTCATGGCAGCGATATCGTCGGGGGAAACAGGCTCGTTCCCGAAAGCATTGCCGCCACCCACGTCCTCCAAGTCTCCGAAGTCCGTTGGTGAGATGTCGCCGGTTCCGTTGAGCATATCGTCTGAAAGGCCTCTTTTCCAGTCCAACAGTTTATCAAGTTTGGCGTCAAACGACAGAAAGTCATGGGCAGTGATGACCGGATAATAGACAAAGACATCCTTGGTTTGTCCGATCCGGTAAGCCCGGTCGGTTGCCTGGTCCTCCTTGGCCGGATTCCATGGCCGGGTGAAATGGACGACATGATTGGCGGCCTGAATATTCACCCCAAAACCCACGGCCAGCGGCGAGAGGATAATGACCCCAAACCCCTCTTTCTGCTGAAAAGCCCTGATACGTTTCTGCCGACTTGTTGCGCTCTGGACTGCGGTTGAGGTATCGCCATTAATTATATCAGACGCAATCCCAAAGCGTTCGGCAATGGCCCGTTGCAAGGTCCGCTGCAGATCACGAAATTCGCAAAAAATAATAACCTTCTCGCCTTTCGTTTGAATCTTAACCAACTCACGCAGTAGCCAAGCCATTTTTGGAGAATGCTTCTCGATTTCCGCTACGGACTCCTGCTCTGTCGCAAGCTGGCCGGGTGGTCTCGGGTCGGAACATAATCGGCGCAGATGCTGCAACAGGCCAAGCGGACTTTGCAAACCGGAAACAGCGCTGCCTGCTGCTGGTCGCTTACGGAATTGGCCTATCTTATCAGCGTAAAGGGCGCGTTGGCGGTCAGAAATCGGCAGACTCCGACATTCGGCATTAACAATTTTGCCGGGTAGGTCCTTGGCCACCTCGGCCTTAGTGCGGCGCATGATCTGAGGGGCGATAATTTTACGTAATTCCTCCACCATAGCCTTTTCCTCATCGGTCTTTGCCTCGATTGGTCTGCGATATTTGATGCCAAAAGAGTTAAGCGCTCCGAGGAGTCCCGGCTGGACGAAATCGAAAAGGCACCACAAGTCGGCCAGGGTGTTTTCCACTGGCGTACCGGTACAGGCGATTTTCAACCGGACATTCTGTTTTTTTGCCGCCCTGGTTACCATCGCGTTGGGATTTTTTATTTTTTGAGCCTCGTCACAAATCATAACAGACCACCGTTGTGCTGCCAGGGAAAATTCCAGGTCACGAAGGGTCTCATAGGTGGTCAACACAATCTTTGCCTCGCCGAGCCAATCGCGGCGTAAAAGGCGGCTAACCCCGGCTGCGGCAAGCTCCGTCTCGATCTCCTCCCTGGGTAATCGTTTTTCGGCGAGTGCTTTGCCGTAGAGTGTCAGCACCGGCAAGGCACCGGGATCAAAAAATTTATCGATCTCCTCCTGCCAGTTTTCCAGAAGGGATACCGGCGCTACCACCAGGAACGGATCAATGGCGGCATCGTCTTCCAGGCAAGTGGCAATCATGGCAAGCAACTGAATGGTCTTGCCTAAACCCATGTCATCAGCCAGCAACGCCCCGCGGCAGTCATCAGGAGATTTCGCCCACAGATGCTGAAGCCAACCCAGCCCGCTAAGCTGATGGTCTTTTAGTGGGATATCATTTTTTAATGATTTAGGCAGTCTTGGTTTAATTCCCTCTGGAGGAGACAACACCCCACTATTTTCTGTATAATCAATATTTTCCACATTGGGCTTGACCACCAGACCTTTTTTTTCTTTTGCACTAACCTTTCCCCTTGCCGTGTTGGGATTGAACACCCCCTTGCTGAGATCTCGGTCAGCATCCTGGAAGATGGCCGCCATCTCCTCGGCCTCAGATACCTTCAGCGGTTTTGGACAGCCCGGAAACGCAAAGGACTCTTTTCCCTCATCTTTGGCCTTGCGTAGCTCCTCCTGAAATTCTCCGATACTCTTTTCATCGAGCGACAGGGTTATTGGTTTGTCTTCACCTTCCGGTGTGTAGAAGAGCCCAAAAACAACATTTTCGGGGAACCATCCATCGTCATCGGTTTTTTTAGCAATGAACGGGGAATAATAGGGTTTTTCGACACCAAATTCCAGTATCCTTTCCGAATAGCGCGATAGATCAAAAATTTCTGCGGCACTGAATTCTGGAGGCTTTTTTATGTCCTGCAGGGCTTCTTTCAGCAGGGCAAGTTGATCCGGCGTGTCGCCCAGAATCTCTAAATCGTAGCCTTCCCAGAAGCAGCATTGCGCCCCACGTATAATTTTGTCATCAAGCTTGGTCACAAACTTTTGCAGTTCATCGATACCAGCAAAGCGTAATTCTTCACTGCGAATCTCTCCGTGAATGGATTCTTCAACCAGCAAGGCGATATGAACGGGGAAATCGTTTTCGTCCCGTTGGACATTTGCAATAAATCGGGCAAAAGAAATTCCAGCCTGATCACGGGCCTGCTCAAATCGGGCAGGGTCAATGGCCTTGCCCGCATCCGGTCCCAAAGCGGCAAAAGGATTGCGGATAAATGCCTCTGCCCGTTCACCGGCCACCCGACGGCCCGGCATCCGTTTTATTTCGCGCAATACCGTCTGTACTTCCGGCGGCAGAATGATATGAACCAAACCCTCGCCATCGGAAATCTCGTAACGATCCTGGGCATCTGGCAAACGGTCGAAAATTTCCAGCCAACGCGCAGGTGCGCCATCGAAGCCCGGCATCACCTCCACGGTCTTGCTCTCGCCGAACTGGGCCTTGCGCAGTTCAATATTCAAACGCTCAGGAGTCAGGACAATCGTCTTACGCAGGAAATCGGACAGATCGGCATTGGCCCTGAGGGCTGCCCGCCGAATAGCGGCCCAGGCGAGCTTGTTGGCTTCCAGATTCCGGTGGTGCGAATCCCGTTGGTGGAAACTGGCTATAGCCTCAACGGTCTCCCACGCGGCCTGCGGCAGCATGGTCTTGGTTTGACCTTTCGCCAACTGGGCACCGGACAAGGTGACGTTACCTTCCACTCGCTGACCGTGCGGATCAATCCAGCCTGAAAGGATAACCGAAAAGTCCTTGTCGCTCAGACTGCCCCGGCTGGACAGCACAGGCCGCCATTCTTCAATGCCTGGCAGGCCGAGCAAGCCAATGCTGTCCTGATAGTCTCGGCTACAATTCAGTTCGTAAAAGGCTGGCCATGGCAACATGAGTCCCTGGCCGTGCTTTTGGGCAAATCCTTCCTCTTCAAGTTGGCTGAGCAGGGATACCAGTTCCGACTGCTCGCCAAACGCCGACGGAATTTCCAGCCAGTTGTCTTCTGATAGTGGTTCAACCGAGAAGATCATTCCCTGTTGGCGGGTTGTAGCCGTGAGCCGACATAGCCCACCATCCATGAGGGATGCAGGTTCTTTATTGGATGAAAAAAAAGGCCAAACCATTATTATTCCTTCCACCAACCCTTACCGGGCTTAAATTTGAAACCCAACCGGACCAATTGAGGCCAAGGTGTATAATCAACCATGATCCAGAAAGCGCCATCTATATGGCGGTTATCTTTTATTGGCAGGCCATAACGTTTAGATAATGCTTTCACTTCTTGTTCCCAAGGCGGAATAGCGCGTGGATCAGGAGCTACCGGCTTTTTATTCGTCACACCGGGCTGCGGAGTTGAATCAACTTTGCGCCTGATGACTTGCTCCTTCTTTGGATAATAACCGATGATCGGGCAAAGAGTTTCGTCGAACTTCTCTTCCCAGCTTCTCCCTGTGCTCTCCTTATCCCGGTGAAAAAATCGATCTCCTATTTGTTGGTTCTTTAAACCAGAGCTACCCCCGTTAATCCAACTTTTGCAAAGATCGAAAGGCAGTTGCTCTGATTGATAGATATAGGTGGCATTGCCCTTTGTCCCAAATTCGACCACGGTGTTAATCTTTACATTCTATGAACCAAAACAGGCGGTGGATTTTTAGATTCCGTTGACAGATTAAAGCGATTACCAGAATAAATGAGCCTCTGAGAAAGAGGCTTTTTTCTTTTAAAAGGGC
>JBAQUK010000013.1:0-39258 GCA_049297455.1 Desulfosalsimonadaceae bacterium
AGTGTGCTGTTAATGGGAAATTTATCGTATAATTTCATTGTATTTCCAACAACCGGAGGAGCTAACCGACTACCCCGCATATTCAATTTTGGCGGCGAATTTCCGCAGGTCGGAGCCTGCAATCGGGGGGATGGGATGGGTCAGCTCCCAGAAATAAAGGCCCCGGTTCCGGTCGTCCTGAGCCAGCAGCCGATGTAAAAAGGTGGTGCCGGACCGGGGAAACCCCGTCACGATGATGGGCGGGATGAGTTCCCGGGTGAACACCTCCGGGCGTTTTTTTTGATAATCAATAAATTTCAGCCGGTTTTCCAGGCTTCTCTCAAGGGCCGCCCGCTGGAGAACCCTGCCCAAAAACGTCAGGTCCGTATCCTGTTTCACCGAATCGATGAACCGGTTTAAGCCTTCGCGAAAATACGGGTCGCCGTAATCCTTTAATGACAGCCGTTTTGATACGATTTCCTGCAGTTCCGCCGCATCCAGACGAACAAACGCCTCGAATTTGTCTGCAAATCTGTCACCTGCTGAATTGATCAACCGGGCAAGGCCCGGCACCGCCTGATGATCCGGAAGCATGGCAGCACTCCAATAATATCATAAATGGTTTTTCCGGCCTGCGATTTCACTTTCAATGGCGAGTGAAACCGATTATATTTTTTAAACAACCCGTGCGCCTATGTCACGAATTATTTTATAACATATCGAAATAATATTACTTAATGTCCGGTTTTACCCAAAACCGTCGCCATCCATCCCAATCCATCAACAGGACCGCACCCATGCCCCATGATCCTCATACAACACCCGACGCAACGGAAGAAATCGCGCATCGGTTCAGGGAATTCGCCGTCCGGCATATTTCAACATATCCGGACCTTCATCAGCAGACCCGGTTTCCGGAAAGCCTGTGGGAAGAGATGCAGCGGCACCATTTGTTCGGGATCGGCATCAGGCGCGAGTATGACGGTCAGACCGACGGTCAAACGAAACATCCGGCCGGGCCGTACCGGCTGCTGTCAATTGCCGGAAACGCAATGGCGGCAAGCGGCGGCAATCTGGGGGTGTGCCTTTCCTGGTTGATCCATGAACTGACGGCCCTCTGGCTGGTCCAGTCCATCGGGACCGAAGACCAGAAAACCGCCTGGCTGCCGAGGCTGGCCCAGGGCGAATCCACCGCCTGCCTGGCCATATCGGAACCCGGCACCGGGGCCCATCCCAAACATCTGGCCACCACCGCGGAAGCGGTTTCCGGCGGATTTGTCTTAAACGGCGAAAAAACCTATCTCACCAACGCGCCCCTGGCAGACCTGTTCATTGTGGTGGCGGTAACCGGAAATGTTGACGGGAAAAAGCAATTCACCGCGTTTCTCACGCCCAAAAGCACGCCGGGCCTGACCCTGTCCCCTGCCCTTGAGTTTCCCTTTCTGCGTCCCTCGCCCCACGGCGGCATTGTGCTGAAAGACTGTATGGTCGGACCCGGCCAGATTCTGGGAACCACGGGCCGGGCCTATGACGATCTGGTGCTGCCCTTCCGGACCGTGGAAGACACCCTGATGATGGGGCCCATCGCGGGCGGGCTGGCCAGCCTCCTCCGGCATCTCCTAACGCAACTCAACCATCGTCAGGTCATTCCGGATGAATCTCTGATAACCACCGCCGCCCGATTGCATTGCGCGGCACAAGCCCTCACCGCCATCGCCGGGGCGGCGGCGGGCCTGTTGGATGCGGACAGCCGGAATGAGCGACTGACCGCTTTGGGCTTGTTTTTCAGAAACCAGGCGGGAGAATGCATTCATCATATCCGGGAGATCATCGAAAAAACGGGCATGCCGCCGGATGCGAAACTCTCAGCCATGACGGACGATCTGTCCGCCGCCATCCGGATTGCCGGAAATGTAGCCGGCATCAAGCTTCAGAAACTCGGGCGGAGGCTTTTTACATAGGCTCGCAGATACGGCCCCCGCTCCACCTCAACTTGGTCTTCAACACATCAAAATAATTCTGGTCCGGGAATGTGATGATTCTCACCGGATGGGGGCTTTTCGAGATGAGGATCGTGTCCTGACCGTTGATTTCAATCACCGACTGACCGTCAAAAGTAATAAAGATGTCGGTCGTCTTTTCCGCCAGTTTGATTTTAATCTCCGCCGTGTCCGGCAGGATCATGCACCGGTTCGTTAAGGTAAACGGACAAATGGGGGTAATGAGGATGCCCTGGACGGCCGGATGCATCACCGGCCCGCCGGCGGCCAGGGAATATGCCGTGGACCCGGTGGGGGATGCCACAATCAGGCCGTCGCTCCGGTAGGTGGTCAGGTAATGGCCGTCGATATACGTGTCGATGCTGGCCAGCCGGGCCAGCGCCCCTTTGTTGATCACCGCGTCGTTCAATACGGTTTCGGCGGCAATCTCCCTGCCCTCCCGCAGAACCCGAACCAGCAGCCGGGACCGTTCTTCAATCACAAAATCATCCGCCAGAACCCGCCGGGCCGACGAAAAAAGATTTTCCCCGGTGGTGGCGGCCAGAAACCCCACACCGCCGAACTTCACCCCGATCAGGGGGATGGGGTGCTGCCCCACCCAGCGGGATGCGCTTAAAAAAGTACCGTCGCCCCCCAGCACAAACACACAAAACAAATCATCGGGCGCAACAGGCTTAACAACGCTATTGCGCTGCCCGAGGTTTTCGGGGATATGGGTCTGCTCCCGGACCACTTCAATATTTTCCGACCGGAGCCATTCTTCGAAGGCATCCGCTTTTTTGAGCGCTTCTTCATCCTGCTTGACATATAAACCGATTCGTTTCACGGCATGGATTCCCTTTCACCCTGTTTGCCGGTTTAGATAAGCTCACACCACCCAATGGCTTGGGAAAGTCTATCGGCTGATGGGCTGATGGGCAAGTATTTTATCATCCGTTTCACCATCCGGCGCAAGGGAGGGTTACGCCGGACGACTTCCCGCCCCGGCGAACTGATAAATATCTGATTGTTTTTTATATATATTATTTTTTCTTGACATGCCGGTCAGTTTCAGGGAAAATCGGGTCTCATCATTATAATAATCAGGATTGACAATTCTCTAAATTTTCAATTCCGATTTTTTACATCAAAATGGAGCTTTCCATGAATAAAAAAACCTTCCTTAACTTTCTGATAGTGGCTGCCCTGACGCTGATGGTTCTGCCGACATCGGCCCTGTGTGAACTCAAAAACCTGGATGATGACGGACTTTCAGCGGTTTACGCCGAAGGATTTTCGGATTTTACCATCACGGATCTGGGCGGCGGCCTGTCTGAAACATATGCGCTGTTTAATATCCGCGCCAATACATACACGACTGTCGATTCACTGAAACTCGGGTATCATAACGAATATGATTACAAAGACCCGACACCGGTCTATGCCTGGGATGAGGACTGGGTGGATCTCGTCATTGGCACGAATATCAACGACCCCACCACTGATTTTCTCGCCGAAGGATTGTATATGAGGGCCGACTTTACAAACATCAACGACCCGGCAACCCGGGAACTGAAATCCTTTGCGTTCGGCGTAAAATATGTGAAGGGCGATATCTCGGCCATCTTTAACAGTTTCAGCGGCACCATTAACGATGGGGTGGGCGGACCTGAATACAACGGTCATGCCTTAAACCTGGGACCGGTGACCATCACCGCCGACCCGAACAACACCGGCACGGGCGGATTTGACATATCCCTTTCCATTGACACTTACGATAAAGGCTACTGGGTTACGATTCCCAACGCCATTGTCACGCCGTAACTGTATCATCCCACCCTAAACAACATTACCCCCAGCCGGAGGACACTCGTGTGTTTTCCGGCTTTTTTTCGCTGTTGGACATGACAAATTTTTAATCGCATCATCAGGAGGTTATCATGGAAAAAGAACCCCTTATCACCCTGCTCAACCGGGATCTGGCGGATGAACATGCGGCCATTATCCGCTATCTGATTCACAGCTATCTGGAAGGCGAGGATACTCCTCTCGGCGCCGGTCTGCTGTCCCGCGCACGCGAAGAAATGTGGCACATGCACTGGCTGGGCATGATCATCGGCAAAATGGGCGGCGAACCGGATATGACCCCGGCCCCCTATCCTTATGATCCCACCAGCCGAAAAACCATTTTTCAGTCCTATGTGGCGTATGAAGAAAAATTAATCCCCCATTATATGCAAGAAGCCGATCTAATGGATGATCCCCACATCAAACGGGTGCTTCAACGGGAAGCCTGGGAATCGGCCATGCACGCCAAAAAATTTCAGCGCACCTGCGATAAATTAACGGAAGAACAAGCTATCGGCCTGCCGGGGGCTGAAAACGAGCTGCCCGAAAGTTTTGTGGAAAAAATCCAGCAGATCGTTGAAATCAAATACACCCAGATGCTTCAGGCCATCCGGGATGCGTGGGTGTTTCAGGAGAGCGGCAATTCCGGCTGGCAGATCATGGATTTTTCATTCACCAAAATGAAACAGCTTGCCCATACCGCAGAGCAGGTGGCGGAAAACGGGATTGAACCCCGGCTGGTAAAAGGGGATCTGTTATTGTCCGCATCCATCGGTGCCGCCCTTCAAAACGCCCTGGCAAGTGTGACGGCGTCGCGCAACCGGCATCTGGCATTAAAAAATGATCCGGCGGCACAAAACCATTCCGGCCTGCTCCTGAACCTGTCCCTCTCCATTGATCAGGAGACATTTGAGGCCGAAGAAATGTCCGACTGGTTGAAATCATAGGTTTTTTTAAATTTGCGGCCATGAAACTTGACTTTACGCTGTGATTATTCTAACAATTTTTAAATTTTATTTGATTCCCGGTGCCGATGTCTTTTGAGAAGAATCCGATTCATAAAAAAAATAATAAATACAGACAGTAAAGGAGAGTAACCGAATGGCGCAACTGATTGCAGACCGCAGAGATGTGGATTTTGTTCTTCACGAACAGCTCGCAGTGGGAGAACTGGCAAAAAACGAACAATTTGCCGATTTTAACAAAAAAACCATTGATATGATCGTTTCCGAGGCCCGGAACCTGGCCATCAAGGAAATCCTCCCGACCCAGAAGCTCAGCGACAAAGGCTGCGAATTTGATAACGGTGTGGTCAAAGTCCCCGAAGAATACCACCGGGTATTCAAATTATTCAATGACGGCGAATGGATGGGCATGATCGACGACCCCGAATGGGGTGGCCAGGGCATGCCGAAAACCGTATCCCTGGCTGCCAACGAATATTTTTACGGCGCCAATCCGGCATTCATGCTCTATCACGGCCTGACCCACGGGGCCGCCAAAATGATCGAAACCATCGGCACGGACAAGCAGAAAAAACTGTACTTGAAAAAAATCTATTCCGGCCAGTGGGCCGGCACCATGCTGCTGACCGAGCCCAACGCCGGGTCCGACGTGGGCGCGCTGGAATCCACGGCCCGGAAAAATCCCGACGGCACCTATTCCATCACCGGCTCCAAGATTTTCATCTCCGGCGGGGAGCACAACATGGTGGAAAACATCGTCCACCCCTGTCTGGCCCGGATCGAAGGCGCACCTCCCGGAACACCGGGCATTTCCCTGTTCCTGGTGCCCAAATTCCGGGTCAATGATGACGGCACGTTAGGCGAATTCAATGATGTGGTCTGCACCGGCATTGAGGAAAAAATGGGACTTCACGGCAACTGCACCTGCTCCCTCACCCTGGGCGGCAAGGGCAACTGCATCGGAGAGCTCATCGGCGAAGAAAACAAGGGCATGCGGGCCATGTTTCTGATGATGAATGAAGCCCGGCAGCTGGTGGGGCTCCAGGGTTTCGCCACCGCCACCGCATCCTATATGTACGCCCTGGATTACGCCCGTCAGCGGATTCAGGGCAAACACCTGATGGCCGGAAAAGATCCGGACGCAAAAGGCGTGGCCATTATTGAACATCCGGATGTCCGGCGTCAGCTTCTCACCATGAAAGCTTACGTGGAAGGCATCCGCAGCCTGATTTATTACGGCGGCTACTGCCACGACATGGAAGCCCTGGCCGAAACGCCCGCGGAAAAGGAAAAATATGAGGACCTGACCGCCATCCTGACCCCCATCATCAAGGGCTATGTGACCGACAAGGCGTGGGAGGTCAACAGCCATGCGGTCCAGGTCTACGGCGGATACGGGTACATCCAGGAATACCCGGTGGAGCAGCTCCTGCGCGACTCCCGGATTTTCATGATCTATGAGGGCACCAACGGCATTCAGGCTATGGACCTTCTGGGCCGGAAACTGGGCATGAAAAAAGGCAAGCTTTTCTTGGATTATCTGGGCCTTATGCAAAAAACCATCTCCGATGCCCGGCAGATTCCAGCGCTCAATTACCTGACCGAGGATTTTGAAGCCGGGGTGACCAAGCTTGCGGAAACCGCACTGTATCTCTCCAAAACCGCCATGTCCGCCACCATGAACGCCTTTGCCTTCGCCCATCCCTTCCTGGATGTGACCGGCGACCTGACCATGGCCTGGATGCTCCTGTGGCGGACCACCGTGGCCTGGCGGCAGCTCGTCAAGCTGGCCGGCAGTGAGGACATGGCCAAAATCCGTGAAAAAGCAAGCACCCATAAAGATGCGGCTTTCTATTACGGCCAGCTAAAGACCACTGAATTCTTTATCAAAACCCTGCTCCCCATCACCATGGGCAAATTCAACGCCATCAACATTACCAACGGCGCAGCCGTGGACATGCTGGACGCCTCTTTTGGCGGGTAAACCAAAAACATCCGGTTTATTCATAGAAAATAACAAACCACGGAGCCCACGGGGAACACAGAGATAACTTATTTAAAATAAAATATGTTCTCCGTGCCCTCCGTGTTCTCTGTGGTAAAAAAGCTTTCCTCTACGTCCCGGCGTCTTAAGCGCGAAAAACAAAAAACAATAACGGCCCCGCAGTCATGCTAAGCATCCGAAAAATCAGCGCCGCCGGCCTCTCTTACCGCCACTTTGCCCGCTACCGGCAGATCATCTCCGTTTTCTTTAAATACGGCTTTGAGGATGTTCTCGGCGTCTTTAAAATGGACAAATACCTGGCAGGCGGGCTCCGGCTGGTGTCGCGAAAACGCCGGGATCTCATGGCGAATTATTCCCGGTTTGAGCGCCTCCGCATGGCCCTGGAAGAGCTGGGGCCGACGTTTATCAAGCTGGGTCAGGCCCTGTCCATGCGGCCGGATTTTGTGTCCGTGGAATTCATTAATGAACTGACCAAGCTCCAGGATATGGTGCCCCCCTGTGAATTTGGAGCGGTCAAATCCATTATCGAATCCGAATTCCACTGCGATCTGGCCGGCCTGTTTGAATATTTTGATGAAATGCCCCTGGCGTCCGCCTCCATCGGCCAGGTGTACAAAGCCAGACTGAAAGACGGACGCACGGCGGCGGTCAAGGTTCAGCGCCCGGACCTGGATCACCTGGTGGCCGTGGATCTGGGTATCATGTACCACCTCGCCGCCGTGATGGAAAAAAACATCGAGGAAGTGTCCTTTATCCGCCCGGTCACCATTGTGGAGGAATTCGCCCGCACCATCTTCAAGGAACTCGATTACACGGTTGAGGCCGATCACCTGGAACGGTTCGCCCGGAATTTTTTCGACGACCCTACCGTCCATATCCCGGAAGTCTACCGGGAACTGACCAGCCGGCGGGTGCTCACCATGGAATTTATCGATGGTGTCAAAGCCTCCGACATCCAATATCTCGATAATGCCGGCATGGACAAAAAGCTCATCACCCGCCGCGGCGCCAACCTGCTGTTGACACAGACCTTTGATCATGGGTTCTTTCATGCGGACCCCCACCCCGGCAACATTTTCATCCTGCCGGATCATGTGATCGCCATGCTGGATTTCGGCCAGGTCGGGGCCGTGGACCAGCAATCCAAGGAAGATTTTGTGGATCTGATTGACAGCGTGGTTCACCAGAATCCCTTTAAAGCAACCCGCCAGCTCCTGAAAATCACCCTTTGGGACCAGAAGCCGGACTTGCGGCGGCTGGAAAAAGACGTAGCGGAATTTATCGGCAAGCATCTCTATAAACCATTAAAAGATTTAAACATCAGCACCCTGGTACAGGATCTGCTTTACCTGGTTTCCCGGTATCAGCTCCGGATTCCGCCGGATATTTTTTTGATGATGAAGGCCCTGGGCACCATCGAAGGCATCGCCCGGCAACTGGACCCGGATTTTGACATGATCGAACAGGCCACGCCGTTCATCAAACAAATCAAGCTGGACCGGCTGAAACCCCAGCGCCTGGGGGATGACCTGTATACCCTGACCGGGGAATTTATTCAATTCGCCAAACAGTTTCCCACCGACATGATCGAAATCTCGCGGCTCATCAAGGAACACAAAATTTCTTTGCGGATCGACGAAAAAAGCCTGGCAACCATCCAGGCGACCCACAATAAAACCGGCAACCGGATTGTTTTTTCCGTTATCATCGCAGCACTGATCATCGGTTCCGCTGTTGTCATGGCGGCCCACACGCCGCCGTTTATTTTCGGAATGCCGGCATTGGGGTTTTCAGGGATTGCCATATCCGCAGTCATGGGGTTGTGGCTGTTCATCGCGGTGATCAAAAAAGGAAGGTTATAGTAAGGAAGGTGGACTGTAAAAGTTTTTTTGGTTCCCCTGTTTTTTCTATCTTGACATATATATTGTATTTTTAATATATATCTACACCAAATATACGACATTCATTACAAACTTCCATTTCCGGCATCGGCAATATGAATTTTAAAGAAGACGCACCTCCCGTCAAATTAAAAGGCGTGGGCGACAGTTTGTGGGTTACCATCAACCCGTCCCTGCCCCTCGACGAGCTGAAACAGGCGTTAATTGCACCTTTTGAACGGCTCAAGCATCTTGCGGTGAACGCCAGAATCATTATTGATACGGGCGCCGAAGATTCGGAAAACCGGGATGAGCTGATCGAAACCCTTGGATTTTTTTTAAAAAAAGAATTTCAGGTGGGCCATGTCACCAAACCGGTCTCTCCAAACCGGTCCGTGACGCAAAACCGGATCCGGCAACAGGATATGGGCAATTCATGGCACCATTACCAGAACGACGGGCTCGTGATCGCCGGACGGGTCCGGTCAGGGCAAAAAATCCAGGCCAAAAAACACCTGATCGTTCTCGGGGACGTAAACCCCGGCGCAGAGGCCATTGCCGGAGGGGACATCATCATTATGGGCAGCCTTCAGGGCAAGGCATCCGCCGGCCAGCCGGACAATGAAGAAGCCATCATCGTGGCTTTGGAATTTAAGCCGACCCAGATTCAAATCGGCGGATTTGTCGCCGGCGGCATGGCGGATTCGGCCAAAAACCGGCCGGAATTCGCCTACATCGAAAACAACGCCATTGTCGTGGATGATTATATCAAGGAAAATCCGTTCAGGCGCCTGGCCTGGCCGGAGGTTCGGTAATTCCATTTTGCATTCAAGATGACATCAAGGCGGCAAGAAGGAGGCGACGCAGACGTATGTTTGTATACGTTGAGGAGCCGACGATGAAGCCAACGCAGATGCCGCTTGAATGCGGAATGGAATAAACAGAAAATTTTAATTTTGTCTCATGAGGTGTCCTGTGGACGGTAAAATTATTGTGGTAACATCAGGCAAGGGGGGCGTCGGTAAAACCACCATCACCGCCTCCATCGGCGCGGCGCTGGCCCTTCAGGGGAAACGGGTCGCCGTGGTGGATATGGACATCGGCCTCAGAAACTTAGACGTGGTGATGGGGCTCGAGAACCGCATTGTATTTAATATCGTGGATATCATTCAGGGCCGCTGCAAAATCAAACAGGCCGCCATTAAAGACCGGCGCATCGAGAACCTGTATCTGATTCCCGCCTCCCAAAGCGACGACAAAAACGCCATCAAACCGGAAAATATGGTCTGGCTGTGCGGTAAACTGAGGAAAGAATTCGATATCACCCTCTTGGACTGCCCGGCCGGCATTGAACAGGGGTTCCGGAATTCCATTGTCGCCGCTGATGAGGCCGTGGTGGTCTGCACCCCGGAAGTATCCGCCGTCAGGGACGCGGACCGGATTATCGGGCTCCTCTATGCCCAGTCCATCACCCCCAAGCTGATCGTCAACCGGATTGTGCCCAGAATGGTGGAAAACGGGGACATGCTGAGTCATGAGGATGTGGTGGAGGTGCTTTCCATTGATCTGCTCGGGTTGATCGAAATGGATGAATATGTGGTGGTATCCACCAACACCGGAACGCCTCTGGTGATGGAGCCGGATTCCAAGGCCGGAAAGGCCCTGCAGCGGATCGCCCTGCGGTTGGACGGGCACCCGGACCTTCCCATCGAAAATCCCATGATTCAGAAAACGTTCTGGAAAAAACTCAGCTCGAAATTCAGCCGTAAAAATTAAGGATATCCAATGAGCCTCAATTCTCTGTTTAAAAAATTAATGGGTAAACCGGCCAGCAAGGATGTTGCCAAACAACGGCTTAAATTCGCGTTGCTGACGGATAAACTGGACGTGAAAAAAGAGACGCTGAAGGATCTGCAAAAGGATCTGATAGAAATCATATCAAAATACTTTGAAATTGATAAGAACTCGATTTCCATTGATATCCAGCGCTCGGAAGAATGCTCAGCGCTTGTTTTCAGCTCACCGATCATATCAGCCAGTCACAAGCGGGGCGTTCCGGCGGCATAGGGATGTATTTAACGCCGGTTTATCTGGAAAGCTATAAATACCCGGCAAACTCGGTTTGGATATAGCGGTAGAGATGCTCACCCAGGGAAAGCCCCTGATCAATAAACTGGGGCCCGTAAATCCTTCCGGCCGGTGTCCGGAATGTGGTTTTGATTTTTTCTAAAAACAATATGCCCGAAGGGTATATGTCCACAAATTTCCGGATGGGGATATCGGCATAGGAAACCATGGCCCACACCGTATGGGTAAAATTTTCAACACCCCACCGGAACTTATCCGCATCATAAAGACAGTCGGACAGGAGCGCCCCTTCCGGGGTTCTTCCGGGTTTTGTCTGCCCAAACGCCTCATGGTTTTCAATGGCCAAGCAGATATCTGCGATATCGCCTTCGGAAAACCCATACCCTCCCAGCATGTTTGAAGCAAAAACCGCCCCTTCAACCGCATGATTTTTGCGTTTGCGCCGGATATCGTGAAGAAGACCCGCGCATTGGGCCATTCGCACCCGATGACCCATCCGGTTTTCAGAAACGACAGCGTCCTTACCGCTGTTGAAGCACCGGCCTTCCACAGCCGCCAAAGTTCCCGCATCCAGGGCCACTTTCACCGCATGATGAAGGCCGTGTCCGAAATCGTCTTCCGTATGCCCGGCCACAAAATTCCGCAGATCGCCCACCACCGCATCGGTGTCGAACATCTGGAGGGAAAACGCCACCTGTTCCGGATAATCCTGATAAAACGCGGCCACGGGATATCGCGCGGCGAGAAACCGGGCATGATTCCGTATTTTCTCGTAAATGGAGATCATTCTGCGCTTCTCCGAAAAAAGGCGTTTGTTTCGCCGCACGTCCGGCTCATGCCATTCCCGCTCCCGACATAAACAACCCGGCGGTGTTCAACCCGCAGATTTTCTCCCGGTCCCCAAGGGAAACGCCTGCGAATTCCAGTTCCCGAAAGTACCGGTCCGGCGGAAGCAGGGGATAATCGGTGCCCAGGAGAATTTTTTCCACGCCCGCAAGTCCGATGGCTGCCGGATAGATCGCCGGAGAATACAAAAACGGGGACGCGGCGGTATCAAAATAAATATTTTTCAGTGTTTCCCTGGCTTCCTTTTTCAGCAGATTATAGAAAAAAATCCCGCCCCCCCAATGGGCCAGAATGATTTTATTTTCCGGAAACCGTTTCGCCAGTGCATAAATCTGGGCCAGGGTATTGGGGGTCTTTCCCGGATACGCATGCCCAACGGGCTCATTGGTGTGAATCATGACGGGGGCACCCCTTTTCCCACACAGATCCATGATGGGGGAAAGCCGGTCCAAAGCATCGGGTTCGATGCCGGACTGGTAAAACGCCAGTTCCCCAACCCCGGAAAGCCCTGCGTCCAGGCAGCGTTCCACTTCGAAAACCGCCCCGGTGCCGTAAATATCCAGGCAGCAAAGCCCGATGAGCCGGTCCGGATATTTCTGGACCGAACGGATCACATAATCATTATTTTTTTTAAAAAATTCAGGATTTTTCCATGGGAACCCGAATGTCACGGACCGGTCCACCCCATGTTTGTCCATGCTTGCCACCAGAAGGTCGGCGCCGATCAGGCGTGATTTTGGCGAATCATACAACAGCCGAAAGGCGTCTTCGCCGTTAAAATAGTCTTCCCGACAGCGGCAGATATCTTCCGGGAATATGTGGGTGTGGGCATCGATAATCATTTATTCTCTCCTCTTGCGGACGGGAAAAATTTCACCCGAATTGACCGGGCAGACATTCCGCTTACTTTCCCCCGCACGAATTGACATCCAGTGGTTTTAGCTTGACTGGCCGAGTGATTCTATTTTAATCTACTGCCATTATTTTTTAATAAACATATTATCCTGCGTCTTGCAATTTAAAAACAACTCTCAGCAAGGATTTGACGAATGGGAATGGAAACCTTATTTACGCATTTCGAAGAGCCGGGCAAAATCAACACACAGCAGACGTTGGAATTCGCGCATGATCGCGCCAAAGAGCTGGGGATCAATGAAGTGGTGGTGGCTTCCACAACCGGCGCAACCGCCTATAAGGCCATGGAAATATTCAAAGGATTCAAGCTCACGGCGGTCACCTATCACTGCGGATTTAAAGAGCCGTTTCAGAACACCATGAAAGAAGATGTCCGGAAAGACCTCGAAGTGGAAGGGGTGCGGGTCATCCAGGCCACCCATGCGCTTTCCGGCGTGGAACGGGCCATCGCCAAAAAATTCACAGGCTCCTATCCGGTCCTGCTCATTGCCGAAACCTTACGGCTCTTTGGCCAGGGCACCAAGGTGGCTGTTGAAATCGCCATCATGGCCGCAGATGCCGGGGCACTGTCCGGGAATGACATCATCAGTATCGGCGGCACGGCCGGAGGGGCGGACACGGCCCTGCTCCTTACCCCTGCCCACCAGTCCAATTTCTTCGGCCTGCGCATCAAGGAAATCATCTGCAAGCCCCGGACGTTTTAAACAAAATATGCAAGATCCCCTGGAAACGGTCATCACATGAGTTCCCTGCCTGAGCGTCACGTGGTTCTCATTGCGCCGGAGATCCACTGGAATACGGGAAACGCCGGAAGAAGCTGTCTGGGCGCAGGCGCTTTCCTGCATCTGATCAAACCCATCGGATTTTCCCTTGAAAGCCGGGAAGTCAAACGGGCCGGGCTGGACTACTGGCCAAAAGTCAAGCTGTCGGTCTGGGACGATTTTCATGAGTTTTGCACCTCCATGCAACCGGCCGGTCACGAAGCGGCCCTGTTCACGAAAACCGGAAAACATTCCGTGTGGGATATGCCAAAGGGGCAGCGGCTTTTTTTGATTTTCGGGTCTGAGACCCAAGGCATTCCGGACCCTGTCCGAAAACAGTTCGGCGAATCATCCACCTACCACATACCCATTTCTCCGGACATCCGCAGCCTCAACCTCTCCACCGCAGTGGGTATCGTCCTTTATGAAAGCCTTCGGGATACGCCGGATTTTCATGCCTGGTGCGGCCGTTAATTCTAAGGACAAACGCCCATGCTCAAAAAGTTACGTTCCTTTCCGTTTCTGATCACCCTGATCATTATCGGCGCCGCCATATATGCCGTGACCTCCCGGACCGGGGTGCCGTTTCTGGATATCATTGAATTGAAAACCATTGATTTGCGGTTCAAATTCAGGGGCGAAAAACCGCCCGGCGACGCCATCGTCATTGCCGTGGTGGATGAAAAAAGCTTAAAACAGGAAGGCAAATGGATCTGGCCGAGACAAAAAATAGCGGACCTCATCACCCGTCTGTCTGATGCCGGGGCCAGGGTCATTGCATTTGATATTGTCTTCAGTGAAGCCGACAACAAGGGGGTGGGCGTACTCCACGATGTCCGGCGGGAACTGCAATATTTAGACATCGAAAACCATGAGCTGAATCGTTATTTAAATGAACTGACACAACTTGCGGACAATGACCGGCTGCTGGCGGAAGCTATCAAAAATTCAAAAGCACGGGTGGTGCTCGGCAGTTTTTTCCACATTAAATCCCAGGAAGCCGCGCACATGGATGAGAACGCCATTACCGCCCAACTGCCCGATATCGCGACCGGCGGCTATCCAAGTGTTCAGTATACTTCGGAAAAAGCCTTTTTAAACGCCCCTTTCCTGGAAGTGGCTGCCCCGGAATCCAACATCCCCGTGATTGCCGGGGCCACCCCCTACAGCGGGTATTTCAACATGATGTCGGATAAAGACGGGGTAATCCGATGGGTTCCCGGCATCTACAAATTCCGGGACAATCTCTACGCCCACATGTCCATCAAGGCCCTTAGCGCCTATACGGACAGCCCCCTGAATGTTTTTGTGGGGGAATACGGCGTTGAAGGCATTCAAATCGGCGATCTGCTGGTGCCCACCGATGAAGTGGGCCGAATTATGGTGAATTATCGGGGGACATCCAAAACATTTCCCCACCTGTCGGCAACGGATATCCTGCAGGGCCGGGTGCCGGCAGAGCAGATCAAAGACAAGCTGGTACTGGTGGGGGTGACCGCCATCGGCGTCTATGATTTGCGGGTCACGCCGTTTGACACGGATTTTCCGGGAGTTGAAATCAACGCCAATCTCATGGACAGCATCCTGTCCCAGGATTTCCTGTATCAACCGGCCCTGGTAAAATTATATGATATTCTGGCGATCCTGATTCTCGGGGTGTTTCTGGGACTTATGCTCCCAAAGGTCAACGTGATTACCGGCCTCATCACGGCGCTGGGTCTCTTGGCCGGTTATATCCTTTTTTGCCTGTATCTGTTCGCCGGGCAGGGAGTAGTCATCAATGCCGTGTATCCGCTGATCACCATCCTGTTGATTTACACCACCATCACCGCTTACCGGTATTTTGGGGAAGAACGGCAGAAACGCTTCATTAAAAGCGCGTTTTCCACCTACCTGGCCCCGGCAGTGGTCAACCAGCTCATTGCCTCCCCGGAAAAGCTGGTTCTGGGCGGAGAAGAACGGCAGATCACTGCATTTTTTTCAGATATCGCCGGATTTACGACGATTTCCGAGAAGCTCTCCCCCCATGAGCTGGTGGTTCTGCTCAATGAATTTTTAACGGAAATGTCCGATATTATTTTGAAACACAACGGCTTGGTGGACAAATACGAGGGGGACGCCATCATCGCCATGTTCGGCGCCCCCAACGCCCTGGCAAACCATGCGGAAGCCGCCTGCCTGGCCAGTATCGACATGCAGGCGCGGCTCGCGGTGCTTCGGGAAAAATGGCAGCAGGAGAAAAACCTCACCATCCGCATGCGGATCGGGCTTTACAGCGGTCCGGCGGTGGTGGGGAATATGGGCTCTAAAAACCGCATGGATTACACCATGATGGGGGATACGGTGAACACGGCGGCCCGGCTGGAGGGCGTCAACAAAGTCTACGGCACTTATGCCATGGCGGGCGAAACCACTTTTAACGCCGCAAAAACCTCGGTGGTGGCCCGGGAGCTGGATTCCATTACGGTGGTAGGCAAAAAAATTCCGGTAAAAATATATGAGCTGGTGGGCTACCGGGATCAGGTCTCCCCGGAGATGCGCCAGACCATCGACTGGTATGAAAAAGGGCTGGCCGCCTACCGCGGGTGCGAATGGGACCGGGCCATTGAATTTTTTAATCAAGCTCTGACGGTCACCCCGGATGATCCTCCCAGCCGGATCATGATCGACCGGTGCCTGGAATACAAAATAAATCCCCCGGACAGTTGCTGGGACGGGGCGCATATCATGCGGACAAAATAAAAATACCGAAGCTACAAAAAAAAGGCCGGACCACTGCGGCATGCGATGGTCCGGCTGTAACTGCTTAGCTTAGGTATTCAGGAGACAGAATTCAGAAGCCAGAATGAAGGAATTAATCATTTTTTATTCTATCTCCCGTCTTCTTCCCTTTGCTTGCCAATGATTTTGAATATGATGATATTCCTGAATCAACCCAGCGGATTGAAGAATCCGTAAATTACCGGGAGCTTACATACGGACCATTCTGAATTCTGACTCCTGAATTCTGTATACCTGCCATAAAAAAATCAATCCTGTGTCGGGACAACCGTGTCGATAAAACACCCGCTGCCGCCCGCTTTGTCTGTTTCCAGTCCGGCCATGGGCATGGGCGGCGCATCCGTGGGGGCATTGGCGTAAGCCGTATCCGTCTCGGGCAGGAGGCTCCCCACCCATGCCGTCAACCGGCTCCACATGGCGTCGATCATGCCGCCGGATCGTAACGCAATACCGGCATCCGCCGGAAAACACAGGTATACGTTTTGCTGCTTGGCCCGCACCCAGTATCCGCTGTACCGCTCCAGTAAGAAATCCGGCAATGTCGAAGCCGTATAAGCGCCGTCATCCCATCCGAAGATGCGCGTATCTATATAGGGATTACCCTCCGCCAACTGGGATATGGGCGTGGGGCCGAAAACCGTATTTCCCGCACCATCCTTTACCGTAATCTGGAGATCGCCCCACCGGTAATCCCGGTCATTGGGCGGCGCGACCATGTTCCATCCGTTTCCGGAGGCCGTATTATACTTCAGGCTGAGGCAAATATCCACGTTTGTGCTGACCGGTACCCCTTCAAAGCTCAAATCCACTCCATCCCGGGCCAGGAACCAGCAAGGCCGGCCGGGTCCCACCGTAAAATCGGGATATTCCCGGTATCCGCCATCGCCATAAGTGGGGTCATAGGTGCCGATCCGGAACAGAGAGGCATCATATCCTTCGCCCATGAGCGGGCCGAACACCGCCTCGGCCGACGGATCCAGGGGCCATTGAATAAACGAAATCATCCGGTAATCGCCCATTCCGACTCCCGGCGCCACCGGCGGCATATTCTCATCCACGGTGGATTCGCCCACCACAAACGTTTCAGGGTCCGACCACGTGTACTGACCGCTACCCGCATCCTGATATGCCGCCTGCCAAGTGTATTGCAATCCGGCGTCAAGGCCCTGGATGATCGCATGCTCCTCCAGGTCGGTCCCGGAAATTTCACTGTAAACAGTGCCGGGAACACCCGACAGGCTGACCTGCCACCAGGTTCCGGAGTGGGGGTCGTTCTCGGGATCCGCGTATGGGCCGGACTCCAGGGTAACCGGCCCGGTGGGCACAACGGCGTTCCCGGCGGGGGCGATCAGCTCCGGTTTTTCCGGCGGCTGATTGTCGGCGTTTTCTTCAAATCCGGCAATAATCGTCATGTCCGATGTCACATTGGCTACGGTTAAAGGATTATCCTCACCCGCATTATCCCCGCTCCAGCCGGTAAATGAATAGCCGGGGTCCGCCGCCGCCCTCACCGGCGAACAACTGCCCCCTTCCGCCACTGTCTGGGTTGGATTCCCCTCCAACCGGCCGCCCGTTCCGGCGGAAAAACTTACCGTAAACGTGACCACCGCCGGCTCCCGGAAATTGGCGTATACCGTCATGTCGGACATTACGCCGGTAAGGGTCAGCGGATTGGCCGCACTGCTGTAATCGCCTGTCCAGCCGGCAAATTCATACCCGGATGCCGGCACCGCCGTCATTGCCGAGCAACCGCCCCCTTCTTCGGCCGTCTGGGTGAGATCGCCGGTGATGCCGCCCCCAGCCCCGGAGATGAATTCTACGGTGTACGTGACCGGCAATGGCGTAAAATTGGCCGTCACCGTCATGTTCGATGTCACATTTGTTATGGTCAGGGGATTGGCTGTTCCCGTATAATCTCCCGTCCACCCGGTAAACTCATATCCGGTTTCCGGCACTGCCGTCACTGCCGAGCAACTGCCCCCTTCCCCAACCGTCTGGCTGATATCGCCGGTGATGCCGCCCCCGGGACCAGAGATGAACCTGACGGTGTGCGTGACCGGCAATGGCGTAAAATTGACCGTCACCGTCATGTCGGAAGTCACGTTCGTAATGGTCAAGGGATTGGCTGTTCCCGTATAATCGCCCGTCCACCCGGTAAACTCATATCCGGTTTCCGGCACCGCCATCACCGGACTGGCATTTCCGCCATACGTCACTGTCTGTGTCACATCCCCGTCAACCCGGCCTCCCTGCCCGGCTGTAAATCTGACCGTCCGGGTCACAGCGGTGGATTCCTCACGGAAATTGGCCGTCACTGTCATGTCGGAAGTCACGTTCGTAATCGTCAGGGGATTGGCTGATCCGGTATGATCGCCCGTCCACCCGGTAAACTCATATCCGGATTCCGCTATTGCGGACACTGCCGTGCAATCCCCGCCTTCTTCTACTGCCTGATTCACTAAACCTTCAATATGACCTCCTGCTCCGGCGATAAAATTTACCGTGTAAGTTATACTTTTTAATGCTGACGTATAATCCTGTCCTGTCTGATCCCCGCT
The DNA here is from genome assembly GCA_049297455.1 of Desulfosalsimonadaceae bacterium. Lineage (GTDB taxonomy): Bacteria > Desulfobacterota > Desulfobacteria > Desulfobacterales > Desulfosalsimonadaceae > SURF-3. Next base: position 18,606 of record JBAQUK010000013.1, read on the forward strand.
GACTGAGCTGTAACTCCGGCTGACCGGATCAAACGTGTATCCAGCCTTACCCGGGGTGGCCGTTCCCGACCAACCGTATTCCACTGTCGCGGTGTAACCACCTTCGGCATCCGTCACCGGATTCCCGGGCAAGCCGCTTATCGTCACTCCCGATAATCCGGACCCATTCAGAAGCACTGTCCCGGATATTGTGTAAGTGGTAATATTAATAGGCGCTGCTGTATAACTCTGACCTGCCTGATTCCCACTAATTGAAGTGTATGTCCGGGCAGCCGGCGCAAATGTGTAGCCAGTTTTAACCGGTATAGCCACTCCTGACCACCCATGAGGAACCGAGACACTATAATGACCATTGCTGTTCGTTACCGGATTGCCCGGTAAACCGCTGATCGTCACTCCCGACAATCCGGATCCATTCAGAAGCACCGTCCCGGATATTGTGTAGGTATTTAAAGTCGCGGCATAATCCTGGTCCGTCTGATCTCCAGCCACTGCACTATATGGTCGGGCGGACGGGACAAACGTATATCCCACCTTCAACGGCTCGGCCGTGCCCGACCAACCATTCGGAACAATGGCGCTGTAATAGCCGTTACTATCCGTCATCGGGTCTCCTGGAAGCCCGCTTATCATCACTCCGGATAAAAAAACAGCGTCAAGGTATGACAAATATACTGTCCCTGAAATGCTGTAGGTTGAAGGTGAAGCTTCTGCTTCATAGCATCCCATATCATACCCATCCCCCTGATAACGCGAAACATCATCTAAATCATCATCCACCGGATGAGGCGGCGCGTCCGGAACGGCAATGGCGTCAATACAGGGAGAGCCTTCCTGGAGATGGTAATCGCCGGTCCCTTCATATAATGGAACATCATGATTATCCCCAGAAGGCAGGGAATCAAAATTCAAATAATAAACATCACCCGTGGATCCGGTATTATAAATATTATTCATGTCAACATTCAGATCCGGATATCCGGAATCATTGTTGATACCGCTGTTGCCGAAATTGCTGATTATATTGAATTCAATTCTCGGCACCGACGATCCATATCCTGAGTCGTCATATAAAATGCCGATGCCATCAATTTCGCCACCGTCAATAGTGTTGTGATAAATCTCTGGCGATAATTCCCCGTCGTTTTCAATCTCCAGCACAATGCCGTAATCCATCGTGAAATCCGTCGTTGCCGTATTTTCGTAGATCAGGTTATTCCATATGTTCGGAGCCGCATTCCCTGAATTTTCTGCCAGCACGACAACCCCTTCCGTGTTGTCATAGATCCTATTTTTTAAAATATCCGGGCTGCAGTTCACCACCTCGATACCGAAACCGTTAAATCCGCCTGTTTCCTGGTGTCCGTATATCGTGTTACCGATCACTTGGTTGCCGGACCCGGCGTTACTGATTTCAACCCCGACAGCTTGCGGATAAATCGAATCGTCGGTGGCATAAATAGCGTTCTGTTTAATTAAATTCCAGATGGATTCGGAACCATAAACGTGAATGCCGAAACCCGCCTCAGATGAATTGCCGTTATCATATATGGAGCCCACATTATTGATAATCTGATTGTCCGCACTGTCGAGAATATAAATGCCGGAACTACCGTTATGGTAGATTTTGCAATTGTTCTGAACACTATTACCGGATCCTTTATAAATAAAAATTCCGATATACTGATTTCCGTAAATCTCACAGCTATTCTGGATTATGTTGCCGGAACTGGGTCCGAATGGAACCCCTCCCTCTTCAATGGAGATTCCGTTGGATGCATTATTGTAAATGGTACAGGCTTCCACAGTACAGCCAATGGCTCCGCCCATATGAATGCCATTGGCGAAAAAATTACGGACTACCAGATCCCGAATCACAATATTTGCAGCGGACTGAATGTCAAAGCCATCTATCCAGATTGGGTCTGACGCGAATGTCCCGTCAACAATTGTGGTACTCCCTGAACCGATGATAATCAAATTGCTTTGGGTGATATACAGAACCGTATCCGGCTCATAACCGAGGTTGGATATAAACTTATACTCCCCAGCCGCCACGTTCAGGATATAGGGGGTTGAAGCCGTACCCGGCGTACCGCTGTTTATCTGTTCAATCGCGTGATGCAGGGTTTGCCATGGAAAGCCCGATGAGCCTTCGTTGGCATCATCGCCCGTGACGCTGTTCACGTAATAAGTACCCGATCCGATAGAACTTAAAACAAAATTCGCCTTGGTGGAAGACGTCTCCGTAATGGTGAAAGAACATGTTCCCGTGCCGGAACAACCGGCAGCGGAACCCGTGCCGTTCGTCCACCCGGTGAAAACTGAACCGGAATCGGGAACGGCGCTCAACTGGATCATCGTATCCTTTGGAAATACCCCCACGCAATCCAGGCCGCAACCGATTCCCGCCGGAACGCTGGTGACGGCTCCCGGTCCTTCTGTTGTCACAAACAGATTAACAATTTCGCCAAGGGCAAAAAAACCGGCTTCCTGGAAGACACCAGGGGCATCCGCATCCTCGATCCGGATCATCCCGTTGGCGGTTGCCAGGCCCGCCACCAGCCACTCATAATCGCCGTCATCCTCTGTTGACGCGACAATTTCCTCAAACGTCACGCCGCCGTCACGGGACAGCAGGATGCGGACATTGGGATTCTCTCCCAACGGGGTCCAGGTGATGGGCAAGGGATCGCCCAGAGCATATCCCCCTCCCTGGGCAGGTGATGAAATATGCGTATCGGCATTCCCGAACTGTCCGCCGCGCACGGCTCGGAAAGCATAAGGATCGGTCTTGACAACAACGTCCACGCCGCCGTCCAGGAAATTAATGCGCCATGCCTGATCCGGACTGGCGAAATTTGTTGTGGAAGACCAGTAGAGTGCGGGGTCCGTATCTGCAAATAAAACGGGACCTATTGCGGCATTGGATCGGGTATAATCCACCACGGTCTGCAGTTCGTTCCGATTGGGCAAACGCCAGTCCGAATGGCCGGCCAAAATCAATTCATCGGCAGATGACAGGGCGGTTTGCCAATTAGCCGGCCCGGTAGGATCTGTCTCCTGCTGCCACATCAGGCCTGTTGCCGTATCCGTCACGGTGCCGTCACCATTGTCAATAAGCCGCCCGGCGTCCATGCCATCGGCGAATAATCCGGCTGATGGTGCGCCCGCAGGCCCTTCCCTCACAGCGATGGCGTAAACGCCTGCATCTTTTCCGGTATAGGCCACATAACCCCCGTCAAAACCAACACCCCAGGCCCCACTGGCGACAAGATGGTAATCGGTATCAGTCCAGTAATAATTCATCATGTTGGGGAACCAGCCGCTGTCAATGACCGGCAACACACCGCTGTCCACCAGCGTCGTCAATTCCTTCACCGTAGGCAGCCGCCAGTCCAAAAATTTCCCAAAACCGGGGGCGGCATTTAATTGATCAATAAAGTCCGTGTGAGACTGATCCCATGTATACATATTGTCCGCGTCGTTTGGGTTGGCGGGGTTTGGAAGGCTGTCCTTGTCCTGCTTGACCGCCCAGATCAGCCCGGTCACATTGTCCCGGGTCATGAGCCACTGGGGTTGGGTCGCCGTTTCAGAAAGCGCCACACCATTGAGTCCCAACTTGGTGTAGGAGCGGGGATGCTGGGGCTGATAATGGGTATCCTGGCCGTAAAATGACTCACCAAGCCCGGGGCATGAAATGATTGCCGTATCATTGTAACACGAAGCCTGGCCTGTGTCCGGAATAAAGGCATTCAGAATCGGGGCAGGGGCGGGCCCGAAACTGGCGATGACATTTATATTGGACACAGCCGTGTCAATACGCGGGTTTTGGATGGAACCGTCGCTCCAGCCGGCGAATAGGAACCCGGGCAACGGATCGGCCGACACCGGCAAGCCGTCCACACCGTGATCAAGTACTTGCGGTGTTGTGCCCGATATCGACCCGTTGGCGTCCGCCGTGTAGGTCAGGGTAAATTGAATCTGCCCGTGGCATATTAGATAGGGGAAAGAAACGTCTTCAACAAATCCCCATAATCCGGAGACATCCCAGATGGGGAAGCTGCTCTGCTGTCGCATTTGGGCTGTGGTCAGGGGATCGCCGCCTTCGGACGCATCCTGGCCGCTGGTTTCCGAATTCCAATAACTATCCGTTACGTTATCCGGCGTTCCATCATAGACGCCCGCCAGTCCACCGGCAGTCGCATCCCCCGTCACTTTGCCGGAGGAATAGCTGGCGGTGATGGACCCGCCGGAATTTTTACCCACCAGGCCGCCGATATACTGCCCGGTGCCCGTCACATGAACCGCCGCATAACTGTCCGCGATCCCTCCGGCATTATAGCCCACAAGGCCGCCGACACCGCCGGTGCTGCTGCCGACTCCGGTCACCGTACCGGTGGCAAGGCACTCCGATATGGGTTCCCCTTCATTTTTTCCGGCCAGTGCACCCACGGCATCCCGGCCCGTGAGGTCAACATCAATTAAGGCAATATTCCGGACTTCCGCACCCGGAGCAACAGAACCGAACAAGCCGACAAAATCTTCTCCGGATCTGTCAATAAAAAGGTTGTTGATGGTTTTACAATTTCCGTCAAGATGTCCGGCAAACGGTTCAATTTCGGTCCCTATGGGCTCCCAGCCGGACGCATCATTCCAGGGGGGCTGGCCTAAATCAATGTCCGCGTTCAGAATAAAATAACCGTCAAGATAGTCTTTCACTGCTGCCAGTTGGGCCGCCGTTTCAATCTGATAGGGATCCAATTCCGTGCCGTCCCCGCCCGCAAACGGGTTTGCCCCGGACCGGTACTCGCTTTTGTAGACGCGCCAGATGGGTTGAAAGGAAAATTCATCATTGCCGATATACAGGTCCCATGCAACCACCGCATCGCCGTTATTGGCCATGGCCACTCCAGGGCTGTAGGGATTGGGCATATAAGTGTCTAACTTTCCGACCGGCGGTATATCGGCCGGATGTTTCCAAACACCGGCACGATACTCCATCGTGGAAATCCAGCCGGTATAGACACCATTGCCTTTGCTGAACCAGACGATGACGGCATTGCCGTTGCCATCCATGGCCGCATGGGCATTGTCGGCTTCATTTCCGGCGGTGCTGATATAATCGTTCCGGTTCAGGGGATGGGTCCAGGCGCCGGAACGGTATTCGCTCATGAATATCCGCTTGGCATAGGAATATTCTTCAGACTGGGACCAGACAATGATGGTATCGCCATTGGTTTTATTCATGGCCACATTGGACGCCCCGGCACCGGAGCCGGATGGGCTGATCATGACCGGGGAGCTCCAAACGGTCATGTTCCGGTATTCCGTCATATAAAGCTCCATATAATACCCGCTCTGCTCCCAGACAATCACCGCATCTCCGTTGGCGGCCATGGCAACTTGGGGGCTGTAAGCATAAATGCCCGCCGTGCTGATGTTATCTGACAGATCCGCCGGATGGACCCATGAACCGCCCCGGTATTCACTCTTATAAATTAAGTCATACGCCCCATCGTTCTGCTGCCAGACAATCACCGCATCGGCATGGACGGCAACGCCGTTGTCGTCCATGGCCGCCTGGGGGGATGCGGCGTCGGTGCCGGCAGGGCTGATGGCTTCCAGGCCCGTCCATGCACCAGAGCGATATTCATATTTATATACCTGTTTATTGGTTCCATCGGACTGCTGCCAGACGATCACCGCATCGCCGCTGCCGGCCATGGCCACCTGAGGGCCGGAAGCGTCCGTGCCGGCCAGGCTGATATGATCCGACTGATCCGCCGGATGGGTCCATGATCCGCCCCGGTATTCACTTTTATAGATCTGGGTATTGGCACCATCGGATTGCTCCCAGACAATGACGGCGTTGCCGTTGCCGTCCATGGCCACCTGGGGGCTGTAAGCATCAATGCCGGCGGAACTGATGATTTCCGGACCGCTCCAGACCCCGGACCGGTATTCACTTTTATTAATTCTGCTGTAACTGCCGTCATATTGGGCCCAGACGATAAGTGTCTCGCCATTTCCACCCATAGCCGCCTGCGGCTTAATCTGCCCCGTGGGCCAGGGTGCAGTGTTGACGGTGTCATCTATGCTATTCGGATGCTGCCATCCGGTGGACTGGCCCTGAAGTGTCCACCGCAGGATCGGATAGGCGTCTGTGGGTTCGAAGTCCCAGACGAAGGTATACCAGTCCGTATAGATGCTGCCGGAAGGGGCGCCGGTTTTCATTTCAGTGGTGGTTCTCGGCTCCCCCTGGCCGGTATCGCTTTGCCCGGTTGTCACCGAATCGTAGTAGCTGTTGGTGACGGTGGAATATGTCTTCACGCCGACCAGACCACCCACCGAAGCGGCTCCGGAAACGGGGCCTACGGCATAACAATTGGTCACATAGGCAGTGTAGCCCTCCCCCATAAACCCGCCGACATTATCGGTTCCGGTGACAGACCCGGCCGCAAAGCAGTTGATCATCTTGCCGGAATCAACATATCCCGCCAGCCCGCCGATGGAACTAACACCCGTTACCGTGCTTTCGGCATAACTCTGGGATATGGTGCCGTTCTCATGATATCCCACCAGGCCGCCGATATTCTCAGGGCCATTAACCGCAGCGGCGGCATGGCAGTTCTCCACCTGGCCGGTATTGTATCCCAAAAGGCCGCCCACATGGGCTCCAGTGGTTGAAACGCCGGAAACACTGCCTCCGGAAACGGAACAATGCTCAATGAAGCCGGAGTTATCCCCGGCCACCGCCCCGATGCGCGCGTATCCGTTGATGGAAACATTGTTCAATGAAATATTTCTAAGAATCCCCCCTGGGCCCACGCACCCGAAAAGACCGAGCATTTCTCCCGAGGGGCGGTCGATGGTCAGCGAGCTGATGATGTATCCATCACCATCATACGATCCGGTGAAACAATTCCCATCACTGCCGATGGGGTCCCAACCCACCAGTCCCTGAGCATAACCGGCCAGGTCGATATTCGCGATCTGCCTGAAAAATTTGCCCGGCAGCTTCCGCACATGATTGAGCTGCTCCGGGGTGGCGATCAGGTAGGGGGCAAATTCCGTACCGTTTCCGCCGGCGTTTGAGGCCACCACATCCAGAACCAATGATCCTGTATTCCATGTCTGCCGCCAGATTAAGCCATCCGGCAGGGGGGGCAGGATCACCGGATCAAAAAATCCGGTCCGGGAGGTAAATGCCATAATCTCAAAACTGTGGTTGAGTTGCGGCGTATAATCATCTATCAGGGTGACATAAATCTCTCCGCCGGCAGCCAACTGGCCGTTAACGATCAGCTTATCAAACATGCCCGGACCCGTTCCGCCGATTTCGATTTCCAGCCTGGCGGATGCGTCCATTCTGCAGCCGCCTGTTATGGTCAAGGTTCCGGCGGAAGTTCCCGGCGCCAGGGTGCCGTAATTACCGCCGGGAGAGTCCGTGCCCAACACATTAAGAGTTCCCGTCCCCCGTAAAATGCCGTCCGGCGCATTTGTCGCAAAAGAATCAGTCCCGCCGACGATAAGGGTTTTACCGGAAAGAAGGGTCAGGGTCCCGTGGTTTTCAATACTTAAAATGGCGTTGTCCGGCATATCCGCATCCATATCGACGCTGAATCCGGATGGGATCAGCACGCGATCGGCAGCGCCCGGAACCAAGTCGGAACTCCAGTTAACCGGTAAAGACCAGGATGTCCCGGTTCCATCCGGGCCCCCATCCCAGGTAATGGTGGGAGAGAAAAATACAAATGCCTCGAAACAGCCCATGTCATAATCGACATTCTGGGGCCGCGACACTCTCTCGAAATCCTCATCGACCGCTTTGTTGTGATCGGCTGCCGGAACCGCGTCAACGGCCGGAGATGTGGTTTGAAGACGGCAATTGTCATTGGGCGCATCAACAAACAGGGGATTCTGGCCGGTCAAATTGGTGCCGGTTAATACCTGAAGCCCCGAACCTTGAATGTAATAATCTCCCAAATAATTTGCCGAGCCGCCGTCATAGAACAGATTGTAATCGATGACAGGATTTTGGGTGTCTGTTTCCTGGAATATGCAGTATCCCCAGATGGTATTGGAAATAATGTTGTAGCGGATCTCCGGGGGGGTTGCGCCGGCCCCGCTCACATTGCTTCGAATCGCCCTGTCCGCCGCACCATAGATGGTGTTGTGATAGATCAGGACCGCCGGTGTCTCACCCGACGGTGATGCAGTGACATTGATCCCGATGCTCGTGGTGGACGGCACTATCGTCGCGCCCGTGATCAGGTTGTTGATGATCCGTGGGGAACTATTGATATAATTATAGGAAACATAAATGCCCGTTGTGTTGTCTTTTAATAAATTGCGATGGATCTCCGGTGCGCTTTCAAATGCGTAAACGCCGGTGGTGTTGTCATGGATCCGGTTATCATAAATCCGGGCCGTCCCATAACTTCCCATAACCCTGACGCCGGCGGGAAGAGAACCGCTTGTGTGACCGTAGACTTCATTGGAATGAATGTTATTGCCGGCGGGTGACGTTATGTCGACGCCGACACCCTGGGGAAAATTGGGAGAAAGCGCACTTCCGGACCAGTAAACCTGGTTACCGGAAATGATGTTATTTTCAGAACCGGCAATAATGCCGGCTCCTGGTGTACCAGAGATGCCGTTGTCGTAAATGGATGAGCTTTCGATCCGGTTCCAGCCCCTACCGCCAAGACTGACGCCCGCGGCAGCATTCTGGTATATCCGGCAGTTGCGGATCAATACATTGCTGACATTCCCTTCAAGCCCTATCCCGTTTTCCGAAAAATTACGAATATCAATATTCTCAATCACAATACCGGATATGCCGTTCAGTTCATCATACATCCGGATGCCGGAGTACCAATACGCCGCGCCGGTGCCGTCGATGATCACTTCACCGGCAGCGCCGTTCCCGATAAGTTGGATGCCTCCCACATACAGAGTCAGCATCCCCCCCCCATCCTCTCCATTACCCACATTATAGGTACCCGGCTGCACATGCAGGGTATCGCCCGGTTGAAGCTGGCCAAAGGCATAATGCAGGGTTTTCCATGGGTTATCGATAGACCCGGTTCCCGTATCGTCGGCAACGCCGATATCCACGTAATAGTCATTCCCCGTGCCCATACTCGAGGATAGAACAGGGCCTTCGCCCAGACACAAAAACACTGCCACCAGGCAGAAAATCGCCGTCATCTGTTTAAAACGCATCCGGTAATATTGCGTGCCCATGCGCTCCCCCCTGCCTGCCCCCAGGCGTAAATTGCTACATACAATGCAAACGAATCTTAACTATGAAACGAGCCTGCCGATTTATCTTCAATTATCCATTTTCAATGTTCAATTATTACGGTGTTCCCGGAAAATCCGGCAATTTATTTTTCTGAATATCTTCAAACCGCTGATGAAAAATGAGAATCTGTTTATCCCGGATTTCCTGATCGTTCAGCAGGGACGTCCTGTCCTCCAAATTATCCGTCAACCGCGGCATGTCCGTCCGGAAACGATCGGCCTCCGGATTGATCAGGTCTTCCCTGTCCACAAGCAGGCCGCCATCACCGGAAACGGTTTCCGTCCGGGAGGCATCCGGCCATTGACCGGTCACCGGCTCATGCTCACCCGGCGCAGGATGGAACTTGAATTCGCGCATCAGCCGGTCCACCTCATCGGCCTGAACCTTTCGCACCGCGCCCGGCGGCATTCCCAAAGGCACGGTGGTTTGTTCAAAGTCCTTCAGGATGACCGGCGCTGCGTCAAGGGCGGCCAGGCTGAATACTTCCAGCTCGGTATCTGCCAGAGTGGTGATCTCGGTTGTCGATTCGGTCGCCGCAATGATAAAATCCGACCCCCGGACACCGGCAACGGAAGTGGCGGTCTTGACTTTAAACTCGGACCGCCGGGCTTCCACAAAGGACTTCACCACAAACCGGGATTTCCCCTTGACCATGTTGATAAACGTTGTCCGGGTGGTTTTTTCCGGCGCATACACGCTTTTGGCGATCACCATCCGGGATTCCGGGGACAGGGTGACGAAGCTGCCGTCCGTCAGGCGAAACGCCACCTGACCGTCGGCCAGCGTAATGAGGGTATCATCCTCAAACAGGTCCACCCCTTCCCTGGCCCAGTATCCGTTGCGTCCGTCTTTGTGAATCAGGGCTACTTGTCCGGACACCCGGCTTACCTGCCCCACGGCCTTGCCGGTTCCGGGTTCAAAACCATCCTGCATGACCAGTCCTTCCGGAAGCGGGGAAGCCGCAAAGCTTTCAGATGCCATGCCTATCCCGAAAACCCCGCACACAATGATCATCCAGCACAGACAGTTCATGCCGAATATCTTCAAAATCGACATCTTCAAGCTCGATATCTTCATCTGATTTCTCCCCCTAAAAGTCCGCAGTGACATACATTGCCGTGGTGTTTCGCTTGTAATCATAGTCTGCAATATTGGAATTATTCCGGCTGTGAGTGTATTCCGCCGCTACCCCGAGCCAGTCGACAAAGGGGTTCCAGGACACGAGGGCGGATATTGCATACCGGGAGTCCTCCCGTGTGACGCGATAAACACTGTCCCGGTTATCGTAATTCTTGCCGTTGATCTCGCCGGTGACAGCGGCCCGGACCTTGTGGAAAATGCCTGCGGAAATCCCGAGCCTTCCGGTCATTTCCGTGAAATATTCATCCGGATGGGATGCGGTATTGTCCTCATACCCGCCCCCGCAGTACAGAAAACCGTCGATCGGTTTTACCTCATGGAAGAGGTTCAGGTTGACTTCATTGGCATGTCCGTCCCGGCGCTGATCGGTAAAATAATTGTTCCTGGAATACCCGTAGGAAAGCGTTGCCTCATCTGCTTCGGTCAGCCGCCAGCGAACTTCGGGCCGGATCTGATGCTGCATCAGGTAACTGTCGGCATCCACCCAGTAATATGCCGGGACATAGGAAAGACCGAGGGTGACTTGGGACAGATGGTAGCGGGTGAAAATCTCGCCGATGCCGCCGGTCAGGTTATACTCATCAAAATCCCGGTATGCCGTCTGGTAATGGCTGTACCCGACCCCGACATCCAGTTGGTCCCCGACCGGGTGGGCGTACTGCCCGGAAAAATACAGAACCGCCGCCTGATCCCCTTCTCCGGTGAAGGTGTCCGAATCCAGGGGCGCCAATTGAACGTTGTCGTCATAGAGATATCCTGCCCTGGCATAGAGCCGCAGGGGTTTTTCCCTGCCCTGCCGGGCGCGGATATCCGCAGCCCAGCGCCGGGCGTCCGCTCTCATGGATTCAGTGTCCGCAGTGGCCGCCGTTTCATCGAACTTGGATAATGCCTGATCCATTTCCGACAAATGGTAATGGCATATTCCGGCATAGAAATATGCATTGGGCTTGATGGATGGGCTCAGGGCCGCGCTCCGAACGAAAGAATCAAGGGCTTTCCCGTATTGTCCGAGCATGAAATAGCTGGTTCCCGCATGATACAGGGCCAGCACATGGGAAGAATCTTCCGCCGGCACCGCTTCGAATTCCGTCGCCGCCCGGCTGTAATCCTTTTTTTTCTGGTACAGGGTTCCCATGTCATAGTCCAGACCGGGAATCCCGGCATCCAGCCGCCGGGCCTCCTGAAAAAAACCTTCCGCTTCGGAAAGCCGCTCCTGTTTTAAAATGGCTTTTCCCAGATAATAATGGACATATGCGTCATCAGGAGTTTCATTCAGGGCTTTTTTCAGCAGTCGTTCCGCCCCTGCATAGTCTCCGGCCTGAAAAGAAAAAACCGCCAGATCATAATAACCGGCGCCGGTGTTCCCTTCTGCGACGGCGGCCATACCGACCATCCAAACCAGAATCAACCCCCACGCCCATTTTCGCTCCCCCTCCATGATCGCCTCCTCATTAAATGGCAGGCAGGAAGCCTGCCCCTCAGGTAAGAAACCCAGCAATTCTTAATCTTCAATTACCCATTCCTCCCGGAACGGTCAAATGCTTGCGCCCCGTTTCAATTGCTTGCGATAATACACAATGCCTTTTTTTCCGCGGCTCAGCACGGATGTGAGATAGCTGATATTATTTGAAATGGCTTCAGAGTAAAGATCACGATCAATATGCCACCGGGCATTGAAATGCGCTTTCATGAAAGCCGCAACATTCCCCATGTCCCGAAACAGGCGATTACAGGCAACATCCTTATAAAACCCTTCGGTTTTTTCGAGAAGTTCCTCTTCCGATTCAAAACCGGGCATCCCGGCTTCTTCAAACTCCTTAAACAGAAGCAGCAACTTCTCAAGATAATGACGATCCGCCATCTGGGCCAGAAGATCGGCGGACCCGACGATCTTTCCCAAATTTTTTATTTCATCGGACCTGAAGTCAATATCGGCAATATTGACCTTAAGGTTCGTACATTTGATCAATTGTTCACAATCATCCATCTGCCGGGCGGAAAAACCCTTTTCCCCGAGATTCTTTCTCATAAAAGAGACACTGCGTTTTTCGTGGCCGATGGTATACTTGGCGCCGGTTCCCTTTTTATCCTGCCTGGTTTGAATGAGTCCGGAATCATGGAACAATGCCGCCAGCAGGCCCGTCAGAATGTTTTCGGGATCAAAGCCATACCCGCCGCCGGTTACGCAGCCATGAATCAACCGGGCGGCGGCCAACGTGACCATAAGGGTATGTTCGAGGTCGTGATACTTGGTGTTGGACGCCCGATAACCGGCGTAATCCCCATTAAACAAGCGGACAATATCGTCAAAAACAGACCGGAATGAATCCTGAATCCCTTCCGTATTTATGCTGCCCATAATAAGAGCGATTTCTTTATAAATGGTATCCGGGGACTGGCTGTTGATTAAATCGTAGAGCTTTACGAATTCGTTATCCATCTATCACCCCATTGGCGGTCTAATTACAGACAGGAATGTCTGCCCACAAACCCGGCACAAACTGCATTGTCACTTCAGCCTGCATCCGTAGATATATCAGCTTCTATATTTGCTGCGAATCGCCTTGATCACCGGCAGAATCTGAAAAAAAACCTCAACCAGTTCCGGATCAAACTGACTGCCGGCCTCGGACTCTATAATACCGAGGGTCTTTTCATCCGTCCAGGGCTCTTTGTAAGGGCGCCGGGAGGTCAAGGCGTCAAATACATCCGCAAGGGAGACGATTCTGGCGCTTAAAGGGACGTCCTCCCTGGCTTTCGGCGTTCCCATCCGGACACCGGATTGCATCAGATCCTCTATGTAGCCGGGATACCCCCCACCTCCCCATTTTTCATGATGGTTGAGGGCAATCTGCATGCTCATTCGGTCAAGCGCTGATGCCTGATTGATGAACAGCCGACCGCCGTAGATGGTATGCCTTTTCATGACATCAAATTCATGGTCCGACAATTTATCGGGTTTTTTTAAAATATGGTCCGGAATGCCGACCTTTCCCACATCGTGAAGCATGGCGGCCAGCCGGATTAAATCCTTTTTCCGGCTCCGTTCCTGCTTGTCGATTCCCTGCCGGATCGCCCACTGGTGATAAATCTCCGCCGAATAAGCCCCCACCCGCTGAACATGCGCGCCGGTTTCGGTCGGATCCCGCAGCTCCGCCATTTTCACCATTCGCAGAATCATTTCCCGGTTCATGATGCCGCGATCAATGGCCACGGCGGCGTTATTCGCCAGAAGGGGAACGATGTCCAGAACTTTCTTTGGAAACGGGACCATCCCGCCGGCCTCATCTTTCGCATTAATCAGCTGCATGACCCCCACCAGGCGGCCGTGAAACGTATGCAGGGGAACGGCTAAAATGGAGTGGGTTTTATATCCGGATTTTTGGTCATAGACGGAATTGAATGTAAACGGACTGCCGGCGGGAAGGCGATAGGCGTCATCAATCACAACGGTATCGCCTGTTGCCGCCACGTAGCCGACGATGGAGTGATGGTCGATGGGCACCGAAAAATCGACATAGATTTCCTCGTTGGCGGCGTCTTTCCTGAACAGCGTATCATTATGGACATACCCGAACCGCAGCCTGCCGTCCTCAACGATAAAAATCGAACCCGCATCAGCGCTTGTCAAATGGCGGGCTTCATCCAGAATTTTATCTAAGATGGCGTCGATATCCTGAAGGGTGTTGAACTCCTCGATTCTTTTCATAATCAAGGCAATGTCACTACCCGGGAACTGAGAATAATCCGTCTGATGTTTATGCCGGAAGCTCATTATCTTTATATCTCGATATCCTGTATGGGTATTCCCCATCAATGTTCCGTAAAAAAATTCCAACGGACCCATCGATACAAAAACATCACCAAGCACATATTTCGATATTTTATTTAATTTTAACGCAATCCGGCGCTTAAGGTCAAATAAAAACTCAACAGGCCAAACATTCCGGCAACCGGTTGACTCCGGGCCTGAAAATGGTTATTTTTCATGCACATTAACTGCTGGCCATAAATACAAAAACGGCATTCTTCGCATCAATCACCCGAAAAGTGAAGGAGCACTCATGCGCTTAGATAAATTTACATTAAAATCCCAGGAGCTGATCCAGGAAGCCCAAGGGGCCGCATCGAAATTCAAACATCAGCAGATCGAGCCGGAGCACCTTCTGGGCGTCATGCTGGCCGAACCGGACAGCATTGCCCTGTCCATTTTACGAAAAATCGGCGTGCCGCCGGATGACCTGATCAGGGAAGTCCAGAAAACCATTGAAAGCCTGCCGAGAGTTGAGGGCGGGGCTGCGGAAGCCTATATATCGGCAAGAACCCGCAAGGTCATTGAAAAAGCCTTTGATGAAGCATCCGGCATGAAGGACCAGTATGTCAGCGTGGAGCATATTTTTCTGGCGATTGTTGCTGAAAAAGGCGGGCGTCTGGAAAAAATATTCGCCCGGTTCGGCATCCGCCGGGAAGCCATTCTAAAGGTGCTGATGGAAATCCGGGGATCCCAGACCATCACCGACCAGAATCCGGAAGACAAATACCAGGCCCTGGAAAAATATACACGGGACCTGACCGAACTCGCCCGTTTGGGAAAAATCGATCCGGTCATCGGCCGGGATGAGGAAATCCGGCGGATCGCCCAGGTATTGTCCCGGCGGACCAAAAACAACCCGGTGCTCATCGGCGAACCGGGGGTGGGCAAAACCGCGATTGTGGAAGGACTGGCCCAGCGGATCATCGAAGGCGACGTGTCGGAATCCTTAAAAAACCGGCGGCTGATCGTGCTGGACATGGGCTCCCTCATCGCCGGGGCCAAATACCGGGGGGAATTTGAAGACCGTCTCAAGGCCGTGGTCAAGGAAGTGGAAAAGGCCGAAGGCAAAATCATCCTCTTTATCGATGAGCTCCATACCCTGGTGGGCGCGGGCGCGGCGGAAGGGGCCATGGATGCGTCCAACATGCTGAAACCCGCCCTGGCCCGCGGCACCCTGCGGTGCATCGGCGCCACCACCATATCGGAATACCGGAAATACATTGAAAAAGACGCGGCCCTGGAGCGGCGGTTCCAGCCGGTCATGGCTGCCGAACCCTCCAAAGAGGACACGATTTCAATCTTACGGGGACTCAAACCGAAATATGAGGTGCATCACGGGGTGAAAATCAAGGACGCGGCCATTGTCGCTGCCGCCACCCTCTCCGAGCGGTATATCACCGACCGGTTTCTGCCGGACAAGGCGATAGATCTGATCGATGAGGCCGCCTCCCGCCTGCGGATCGAAATCGACAGCAAACCCGCGGAAGTGGATGAAATTCAGCGCAAAATCACCCAGTTGGAAATTGAACGGGAAGCCCTCAAAAAAGAAACCGATGCTGCCTCAAAAGAGCGGCTGGAAAAACTGAAAAAAGACATTGCCTTTTTAAAAGAAGACTTTAACCGCATGAACGCCCACTGGAAGAATGAAAAGGATTTCATTCAGGCCATCCGGAACATTAAAACCACCATGGACCAGGTAGGGATCGAGGAACAGCAGGCGGAACGGGCGGGCAACCTGGAACGGGTGGCGGAACTCCGGTACGGCAAACGCAATGAGCTGAAGCAACAGTTGGATGCCGCCAACCAGCGACTGACCAAACTCCAAACCCACCGCAAAATGCTGCGCGAGGAGGTGGGCGCGGAAGATATCGCGGAAATCGTGGCCAAATGGACCGGCATTCCGGTTCAGAAAATGCTCGAAGGCGAGCGGGAAAAACTGGTGAAAATGGAAGACCGCCTGAAACAGCGGCTGATCGGCCAGGAAGCGGCGGTGCGGGCCGTATCCAACGCCGTGAGACGGGCCCGGTCCGGGCTCCAGGACCCCAACCGCCCCATCGGCTCATTCATCTTTATGGGGCCCACCGGCGTGGGGAAAACCGAGCTGGCCAAATCTTTGGCCGAATTCCTGTACGACAACGAACAAGCCATTGTCCGGGTGGATATGTCGGAATACATGGAAAAGCATTCGGTGTCCCGGCTCATCGGCGCGCCCCCGGGATATGTCGGGTATGAGGAAGGTGGTTACCTCACTGAAGCGGTGCGGCGGCGGCCCTATTCGGTGATTCTGTTTGATGAAATTGAAAAAGCCCACCCGGAAGTATTCAACGTCCTGCTGCAAATTTTAGACGACGGGCGCATGACGGACGGTCACGGCAAAACCGTGGACTTTAAACACGCCCTGATTATCATGACCTCTAACGTGGGAAGCCATCTTATCCAGGAAATGAACGGCCATGATCGCAATGAGATGGAAACCCGGGTCATGGGGGCGTTACGGGCCAGTTTCAAACCGGAATTTTTAAACCGGATTGACGACATCATCATCTTTGAGAGCCTGTCCCAGGAACAAATCCGTCAGATCGTCAATATCCAGTTGAGCAGGCTGCAAAAACGCCTCGATGACATGAACGTCACCCTGACGCTTTCGGATGCCGCCAAAGCCCTGATCGCGGAAAAGGGATTTGACCCGATATACGGCGCGCGGCCGTTAAAACGCACTATTCAGCAATATATTGAAAATCCGCTGTCCATGGAAATTTTAAAAGGGGATGTACAAGACGGCAGCACCATCACGGTGGATGCGGAAGGCGAGAATGTGGTGTTTGAGGTGATCCCGCCCAGAACAACCTGCGAGAATTAGCAGATTTACCACAGAGAGCACAGAGACCACAGAGATTTTTTTCTCCGTGCCCTCTGTGGTCTCTGTGGTAAAAAAATTAAAATCCCAAAAGCCGCCCGCCCTGATACACCACAAAGGACATGGTCCAGGCCACGCCGGTGGTGAAGGCGATGTTGAACAAGGTCCATTTCACGGACCCGGTTTCCCGGGTGATGGCCCCGATGGTGGCCAGACAGGGCACATACAGCAGCACGAAAACCATCATGGACAGGGCCGACAAAGGCGTCATGCCTGAATTCCGCAAGGCATTCCGCAGGGCGTCGGATTCATCGTCCCCTTCTGCGGCATACAATACCCCCATGGTGCTGACCACGATTTCCTTGGCCACAAAACCGGTCAGCAGGGCCACGCTCCCCCGCCAGTCAATGCCGATGGGCGCAAAAAAAGGTTCGATGGTTTTTCCCACCTTCCCAATATAGGAATTCTCCGCCTGAAGGGCGGCGTTTTGGACGGCCATCTCCGGCGTCAAGGTTTCCGGCGCGTCATATCGGGGAAAATTGGACAAGGCCCAGATGGCGATAGACCCGATCAGAATAATGCCGCCCATCTTTTTCAAAAACATCCGGCTCCGGTCCCACATGTGAATCATGAGATTTTTCATCATGGGCACCCGGTAGGGCGGCAGTTCCATGACAAACGGCGCGTCTTCCCCCCGGAGCAGGGCCGTCCGGAACAAACGGCCGGTGACGATTGCCACCACGATGCCGAACAGGTAGATGCAGAAAATCACCGTGCCCGCATGGGCCGCAAAAAACGTTCCGGCCAGTACGATATACACGGGCAGCCGGGCCGAACAAGACATAAAGGGGGTGATGAGGATGGTCAAAATCCTGTCTTTTCTGCTTTCCAGGGACCGGGTGGCGATAATGGCGGGCACGCTGCATCCGAATCCCATCAGCATGGGGATAAAGGATTTGCCATGGAGCCCGATCAGATGCATGATTTTGTCCATCAGAAACGCGGCCCGGGCCATATAGCCGGTGTCTTCAAACAGGGCGATACAGAAAAAAAGGATCAATATATTCGGCAAAAAAATGATAATGCTGCCCACGCCGGCAATCATGCCGTCGACGATCAGGTCCTTCAGCAGGCTGTCCGGAAGGAGCATCGCCACAAACCCGGACAAATGGCCGACACCTGCGTCAATCCATGCCATGGGGTAAGCGCCCAAAGTGAAGGTGGCCTGAAACATGGCCCAAATAAAAAAGATAAAAATCGGGAACCCCAGAAACCGGTTGGTCAGCACCATGTCGATATTCCGGGACATGTCCACGCGCTGGCGGGTGGAGGTGGACTGCACTTCCTTGATGATGCCGGCGATAAACCCGTAACGTTCATCGGTCATGATGATCTCCGGATCATCATTGAAAAATTTCGCAAGCCCACCCCGCAAGGCTTCCGCTTTGGCCAGGATCACTTTTCCCGAAGGCCCGGCTTTTTCATCCACTCTTTTTTTTACGATGGTATCGTCTTCCAGAAGTTTAACGGCGGTCCACCGGGGATTGTACGGAAAACCAGGATCAATGTGTTCCCGGATGGTCAGTTTGAGTTCTTTAATGGCGTCATCGATTTCCTTGCTGTAGCGTACCTTGCGCTCTTCCGGAATCACCAGTGGCGTATTGGCCAGATCCACGGCCGTCTTCAGCAGATCATCCAGCCCCTCGTTTTTGTTGCCCACGGTAAACACCACCGGCACCCCGAGCAGCTCGGACAGTTTCGCGGCGTCGATTTTGAGTCCCCTGGACCGGGCCACATCCGCCATGTTCAAGGCGAACATCACTTTGCAGTCCAGCTCCCGGAGCTGGTTGGCAAGATAAAGATTCCGCTCCAGATTGGAGGCGTCAATAATATCAATGACCACGTCCGGATTTTCATCCAGAATAAAATCCCTGGCCACGATTTCCTCAATAGAAAACGGCGTCAGGCTGTAGGTTCCGGGAAGATCGATGATTTTAATGTCATACCCGAATTTGCGGATATCACCCTCTTTTTTTTCAACCGTCACCCCCGGCCAGTTGCCGACTTTCTGGCGGGTGCCGGTCAGGCTGTTGAAAATAGTGGTTTTTCCGGAATTCGGGTTGCCCGCAAGGGCGATTCTCAGTTGTTTATTTTCCATTCTCACGCCCCGGCCGGTTCTGTTGCCTCAACATCAATCTCAGCGGCTTCATTGACCCTCAGCGATATATGACATCCGCGAACCACCAGTTCCAGGGGATCTTTTAAGGGCGCATACTTTTCAACATATATTTCCGAACCCCGGGTCAGGCCCATTTCAAGAATCCGCCGCCGAAGTCTGATTTCACCGCCGATTCGCACAATTTTTCCGGACTGCCCTTTTCTCATTTCACTTAATCGCATTGCTGTTCTTATCCTTTAATCCGTTATAACAACAGAATATTATTATCATTTAGAGGCTGCCTGAATTCACCGGCTGAACGATGATTTTCTGGGACATACCGCGCCCCAGGACAAACCGTTGAAAATCAACGGCGACCACCAGCTGGCCCTGGCCGTTGTTGGTGATCACTTCCACCGTATCCCCCACACGCAATCCCATACTGAGCAGTCGCAGCCGGATATTGCTGCCGCCGACCAGCTCGCGGATAACCACCCGTTCACCCGGTTTCGCCGCCTGAAGGGGCATCTGCTGTTCCCTGGATTTCTGGCAGTCCGCGCAAATCCCGTAAATCTCCATGCGGTGCTGGAGCATGTGAAACCCGAAACCCGCCACCACCTGAGACTGGAGCTGTTCGAGCCGGTCATTTGCAAATTCGATGATTTTACCGCACTTGGTGCAGATCATGTGGTCATGATGCTGGCCCAGGTGCCGGTGTTCATAGTGTACCACCCCGTTGTCAAACCGGTTTTTCTGGGCAAATCCGAACCGGTGCATCAGTTCCAGGGTGTCTTCGATAAAATCCGGGGACAGGGAAATCCCTTTATCCTTTAATATCACAGCCAGTTCGTCAACGGTGATGTGTTGCTCGGTCTGCAAAAATGCTTCCAGAACTTTGAACCGGTCTTCAAACCGGTCGATTTTTTCCTGTTTGAAAAGGGTTTCAAACTGATGGCGTTCGTGGGAATGTATTTCTTTCATACGCATATAATAAGCCCGTTATTTTTATATTCAAACAGGATAAATAATACAGGATGGCAGGACTGTCAATCAAACCGAAGGGTTTTATCGGGTCAATCGCATATATCACCCGGGAAACCGGGTTTTGATTGAATGCGATCCGTTTTCAAGGTGCTTGAATCAAATAACAATCCGATATAATGAAACATATTCCACATCGAAATAATTTATTGAAAACATAAGATAAAAAATTATATAATGATATCGAATGGATAAGCCGAACAAATGCTGTTAATCTTTACATTCTATGAACCAAAACAGGCGGTGGATTTTTAGATTCCGTTGACAGATTAAAGCGATTACCAGAATAAATGAGCCTCTGAGAAAGAGGCCTTTTTTTTTTAAAAGGGC
>JBAQUK010000014.1:0-3962 GCA_049297455.1 Desulfosalsimonadaceae bacterium
TCATTTTTATCGTGTTCGTATAAATATATTACGTACACGTTAAAAACAGAAATAAAAACAAATTATTTCAAATAAATAGCGATCACAGATTGGTTTAAAATGTACGCTTTACACGACTTTCAGGATCATATGCCAATCATTTTACGTATTAAAGGGTATAAATTTTGGTTTTATGAAGCTGATCTTGCTGAACCGCCGCATGTCCATGTTGGGAAAGATGGTAAAGAAGCCAAGTTTTGGTTAAATCCTATAAAAATTGGCCGTTCTGGAAGGTTTAAGCCTTTGGATCTAAGAGAAATTGAACGTATCGTTATTGACAACCATGACTTTTTATTAAACGCTTGGCAAAGGGAAAAAGAAAAGCATGTTGACAGTTAAGGTAAGAATTCCACAACAAAACAATTATTCACCTGTCTTACCCTTGGCAATTCCGGATTTGGTTGAAGTGAAGGCATTTGCAAACTATCTTCATACGGTAGGAAAACACTGGAAGGGAGAAATATTTGGCTGGATAGCTGAGTATACTCCTGAAAGCCGCAGAAAACCGCCAGGTTCAAAGATGACTTTTTCCCCGGCAGATTTTTGTATAGGCGAGAGTGGTATTTGGTTTTATTCACTTATGTGGGAACATGGAAGGGGAAAAGAACCAACAGAATTTTTGGATGATCGTGGAATAGTCAGAGAACAATAGAGAAAGAATGCTTAAGCATGCGCTGGAGTTAAGCGGGGGCGTCTTTAAGTATTTAAATAACTCGGCAAGCTCCATTATACCCATAAATTGGTATTGCCCCGGCTTCCCAACGACGGCGCGAAATCGGAGCTGAATCAATTGAAACCCGTGAACGGCTCAGGCGGCAGCCGATGGAACGGCTGAAGGAGATGGAAGCCCGGCGGGCGGCATGCGCGGATCTGATCATTCGCCTTGAGGATGTCATCGCTCATCCGAACTCTTGAGGGCGGCTTGCCGCCCGGGCGGCAAGTCAAAAACTGAAGGGGCGGTTACGACTTTCAATGCCGGGTGACATGCCAATAACAGATTAAATTTTTAACAAATAATTAAGTCGAGCCACGTCAGAAAAATGCAGTTTCAGCCCTGATTTTTTATGAGATATGTTTCATAACTTTCGGGAATCAGGGTTCCGAAATCGGCTTTCCGGCGGTTATGAGACCGCTATGATCACCTGTAACAGCGAGGCGGGAAGATGGGCAAAACGATTTCCGGAATGACGAATTGCCGGTATTTCGCTTCCGGTTGAATAAAACATTTGACATCCGTTGTTTTAAAGCTACAATATAATCATGGATGATTCCAAAATAGAACTTCTCGAATATTTAACCGAAGACGGAGAAAATCCTTTCCATAACTGGCTTATTTCACTGAAAGACCGATCCGCACGGGCGCGGATCCGAGTTCGGTTGAATCATGTAAGACTTGGGAATTTGGGTGATTGCAAGGCTGTTGGGAAAGGTGTGAATGAGTGGCGAGTGGATTGTGGCCCGGGATACCGGGTTTATTACGGGAAATCGGGGACGACCGTTGTGATTTTACTGTGCGGAGGTTCTAAAAAATCCCAGTCAAAAGATATTCGGTTGGCTCAAGCATATTGGGCCGATTTCCAAAGGAAGGCGAAATGAAAAAAGTAACGGAAAAGTATGAAAATAATCTCAAAGAAGATCTTCGCGATCCGGCTGAGGCCGCGGAATATTTGAATGCCGCATTGGAGGATGGTTCACAGGAAGTGTTTTTGATGGCGTTAAAAGACGTCGCAAACGCGAAGGGCATTTCTGAAATAGCACGAAAAACGAAGCTCAACCGTGAAAATCTTTATCGAATTCTTTCAACACAAGGCAATCCAAAATTAAAGAGCCTGAGTTCCGTTCTTCATAGTGTCGGCTTGAAACTGTCCATTGAAGTGGAAAATCAGATTCAAAAACCATTCTGTGGCCATATCGTTTCACCAGACATTAACTAAACGATTTATCTGCGGATCTGATCATTCGGCTTGAAGATGTCATCGCGCATCCAAACTATTGACGGCAAGTTGCCGTGCGTACGGCAACTTGAAATCGGCCATTTATTATGTCGGGAAAGAATCCCGACCTACAACCCTCTGTTAATACAAATTAAACCGAAAGTCGCATTTCTTATGCGGCAAAGGTGTGGCCGAAACAATGACCAAGGCCCAATTCGTAATTATCCAATCAGCCCCGCAGCCTGCATAATGTCCACCACCTTTTCCTCTTTGCCGATGGCCATGATATGGACCCCGTCGCAAATTTTCTCCTCTTTGATCTGGCGGATCATGCGGCCCGCGATTTCAATGCCTTTGTTCAATGCCCCGCCCTTGGGCGCGGAAGCCATTTCATCGATCAATTCTTCCGGCACCCGGACCCCGGCCACGTTTTTGTTCATGAACCGGGCCATGGAATTCTGGGGACAGTTTATACAATTAATCGACTTTTCCATTTTACTTTTCTTGATGGGCAAGAAAAGTAACAAAAGAACCCAGCCCCGCGATGCGGAAAGCTCCCTGATCCACTGGTTTCCGTGGCGTGGGCAAAAACTCGCTGCTAATGTGGCTTGCCGGGGGGAGGATGCCGACTTCGCTTATCGCAACCGTCAGGTTCATTGGCATTTATCCGCTCAAACAGTTTGCCCCCGTGATCCACGAAAACCATCGGATCAGGGCCGCATCGCAATGGGCAAAACCCCGTCTGAACGGTTTCTTCTTTTTGCGTTATGGGTTCCCTCTTGATTTTTCGATCATTAAATCATTTTGATTTTTTCTTCTCCCTGTTGACAAAGGATAATAATCAGATTATTGTTATAACAATTATCGGATTATGGAGGATTATTGTTATGCGAGCACAAGACTATCTTTCAGCCACGGATCTTTCCAAAAAAACATCGGCCTCCCTGGACGCCCTGGAAAGGGGAGATGCTGAAAAATTCATTATTTTAAAAAACAATTCGCCCAAGGCCGTTCTTCTGTCCATGGAGACCTATGAGGCGATGCAGGAGGAAATGGAAGACCTCCGGCTCACGGCCATGGCCCTGGCACGGGTGGAAAGTTTTGATGAAAAAAACGCTTTGTCTCACGATTATATTAAGGAGAAATTCGGGGCATGACATGGACCGTTCTCTACCATCATGCCGTTGAAGAAGACCTTGAAAGCGTTGGCCCGTCCGCCGCGCGGCGAATCGTAAAGGCGATTGATGAAAAATTGACTCGTGCGCCATTGCAGTTTGGCGTTCCCTTGTCCGGGAATTTGGCCGATTTTCGAAAATTGCGTGTTGGAGATTTTCGCGTGGTGTATCAGGTGCATGAAAAAAATGTGGTGGTGTATGTGCTGGCCGTCGGACCCCGCAGAGACATGGAAATTTATCGATTGGCCGGAAAACGGAAGTGATCCCCCGGAATTCCATGAACGCCATACCGAATTAATCGACTTTTCCCCTTTAGGATGTCATCGCGCATCCAAACTATTGACGGCAAGTTGCCGCCCGGGCGGCAAGTCAGAATTCATCATTCGTAATTATTCAATAAGCCCCGCCGCCTGCATGATATCCACCACTTTTTCCTCCTTGCCGATGGCCATGATATGGACCCCGTCGCAGATTTTCTCCTCTTTGATCTGGCGGATCATGCGGCCCGCGATTTCGATGCCCTTGTTGAGTGCCCCGCCCTTGGGGGCTCCGGCCATTTCATCAATCAGTTCTTCCGGCACCCGGACCCCGGCCACGTTTTTATTCATGAACCGGGCCATGGGTGCGGAGGTGAGAAGGATGATGCCGGCCAGGATTTTAACCGGAAACTGCCGGGCGTAGGCCATAAAGTTTTTGAAATTCTCCATGTCGTAGACCGCCTGGGTCTGGATAAATTCCGCGCCCGCTTCCAGCTTTTTCTCGAACTTGATAAGCTGGGGCTCTAATGGAACAGCCTCCGGGGTGACAATGGCGC
>JBAQUK010000015.1:0-1680 GCA_049297455.1 Desulfosalsimonadaceae bacterium
GGACCGAGAAAAATCACGTTGCCTTTCTGGCGTATAAACGTCAGATCAAACAAAGACATGATCTTCCGGTGGTCCAACTTCGGCTGAAACGCAAAATCAAATTCATCGATCGTCTTGATAAACGGCAAGCCGGAAATCTTCAGTGCGGTCTCTATCCGGCGCTGATCCTTCTGGGCCACCTCTTCCTGAAGAAGCTCATCCAGAAAACAAAGATAACTTTTGCCTTTCTCTTCCGCTGATCGAAGGATTGTTTCCAGCGATTCGGCCATCCTCGGCAGCCGCAACCGGGAAAAACCAGCATGAATCCGCTCAAGTACCAGTGTATCTGTCACGCCGCCACCTCCCCGACCATATGGTCATAAACACTGACAGGACGAATCTCGACATCCATGTCATAGAGCGGCGCAGTCGGGCTGATCGTCTTTTTAGCCCGGCCTTTGGCACGACAGCCTTGACCGTATTTCCGTTCGTTGAGCTTCCGATCCTTTTTTAATTGCGCATAAAAACGTAAATCCTGAACCAGATGTCCCTTGCCTTCCGGCACCCGATAAACAACCACAAGGGCATCATTCAAAAAGATACTGAGATTTCCATCTTTGACGCGCAAAACAACCTGCTTGCCAACCAGTTGATGAGGAACTACGTAACTGTTGCATTCAAACCGGACTGTGCAGTCCTTATATACATTCCGGTAGATCCGCCAGGATGTGTTGAATGCAACATTTGGCAGGGGGGTTAAATGCGCCTTTTCTTTCTCAAACCGGTCGGAAACCACCTCGTGGGTGGTCCCGTGAATCCGCTTGTCTTTTTCGGCAATCCATCTCCAAAGATCCTGATTGGCGCTCTCAAAACAAATAAACCCATACCCCCGCCAAAACCCCTCCCGGATAAATCGATACGGGCGCTCCACCTTTCCTTTGACCCATGCCGCATACGCCGGCGCCACTTCAGGCTTAAATCCGTAATGCAGGGCAAACCCGGTTAACGTATCATTAAATTTGCTCTTGCCTGCAACCTTGCCGATAAAAACGTTTTTCATCCGGTCATATAAAATCGTGGCAGGTACGCCGCCAAAATATTCAAACGCACGAATATGACAGTCCAAGAACGTCGGCAGATCACATTTTTTCACAAGCTCCGCATATATTTTCCGGGAATATCCCAGGATCATGGCAAACAAATAATATTTCTCAATCACCCCATCCGACCGCTCCACCTGAAACTCGCCAAAGTCAACCTGGGCCTGATACCCCGGCTCGGTCTCAAACCGCATATACGCAATCTGCTGACGCTCTTTCTTGAATTCCCGAACCTGTCTCTTGACGATCTCATAGCTGCCGGTAAAACCCATGCTGACCATCCGGTCGTAAATCCATGTGGCCCTGTATTCGAAATCCTCATCCAGCCAGGTCTTAATGTTATCTCGATATGGGTCTACCAGACTTTCCCGTTTTGAATAAAATGTCGCAGTAAGTACTGCCTTCGGATTGTCCAGGTACTTCTTGACGCTGGGCCTACTGATCCCAAGTTTTCTGGCTATGACCCGCTGGCTTAACCCCAGCCTGTGCAAATGGTGTATGTCCAAAATGGTCTCCTTTTTTTCATCTTCTCATCACCTTTGTTTTGCCGGGTTAAAAATTTAAATATTACATCTTCTACCCGGCGGATGGAAGTGGAGGG
>JBAQUK010000016.1:0-16482 GCA_049297455.1 Desulfosalsimonadaceae bacterium
CACCTATGCCTTAAAAAACCCAATAAAATGATTGAGCGCAGCGAATCCAGTTTAAATAATCCGGAAAATAACTGTCACAGTCAAAATAATCAGAAAAATCAGTTACATTTTTTTTGGAAATCAACACTCCCTTTGATTTTTGAGATATCCATCCAACAAGGGCAGGTGTCGGCCAGTCTCGGAACCTGTGATAAGTCTGTATTATCAAGAATCTTGACTGAAAAACCAAACACTTCTTGCCATTTCAGACAGTATTCCAGCTCCCATGAGAATCAGTACATAAAATGGTAATGTGCGATTTGACCCCGTCCTCTTGCCGTCCTTTTGCTTATTTCAGGGAAGGGTTTTTAAAATCAAAATATTACATCAGGACGAGCTATCAGCGCATCAGCATAATCATCAGATGACACATCGCTTTGTCACCCTTTTTAATATTTGCATGACAGCAGGTGCATTATCCGCAATAAAAATGGACAACACTTCAAGATCGTCTTCGTCAATGTCGATGCCGCTTTTTACCAATAAATGAGAAATACCATTGGCGGCATCAATCACACGATCGTAAGCATCGGCTTTTTTTTTGGTAACATGAGACATAACTATTTGCTATTTATCTCTTTTACCGGGCTGTTTCGGGGTTTCCTTTTCTACGCCATTCCTGACGACAAAAAAATTAGCAATAACAGCCATGATTAAAATTCCTCCTTTTCGACCCATACGTCAGTGCATTGTTGAGACGCTAAAAACTGCATGAATTGATTTCTACTAAATTTCCAGGTGGATGGGAAGGGAAAAAGAATGAAACAGATAGAAGACGGAAGGGGAAAAGAATCGAAAATAGGACTTGAAAACAAAAATCCATATTCACGCTTGTTGAATATGGATTTTTAAAAAAGGGAAATTTGTAACTACTCAGGTATTCAGGAGCCAGAATTCAGAAGACAGAATAAAGGAACCGGCAAAGCGATTTGAAAATTTAATGGTGTTGCAGGCCATTCTGACTCCTGAATTCTGAATACCTGAGCAGTTACGGGAATTTTGACTAAAATTGATCGTTTTCTTTGGCACACAAAGAAAACGATCAATTCAGGTGACGGTATTATCCCTGTGCCGCTTTTTCGAGCTCATCCAGCTTGGCAGGATCGGAAACAGCAACGTCCACAAGGCTCTTGGGGATGGCGCTTTGTTCACACATGGACCGGATTTCTTTTTCTTCTTCACTGAATTCCATTATTTCGCGAATGGAGTCTATGAATGCAATCATCTGATCCGGCGCAATTGCATCCAGGGAAGGCCCTTCAGCCGCTGCCTTTTTCTTGGCCGCTTCTTCTGCTGCCAGCCGTTCTTTTTCTTTGATTTCCTCTTCCATGGCTTTTTTGACACCGTCAATCGCAGTCTGGTCGACCTTCGCCATCTCTATGATCAGCGCTTCCGCGACATTGTTCGTCAACAGATGCTTTACCCTTTCCGCGTCAGGCTTGCCGTCAACCGCCGTGAGCAGCGTTTCCACTCTTTTTATTTCTGCTTTTTCTGCGGCAATCGCAGCGATTACCTCGGCCAGTTTTTCCGCGGTAATGCCCAATTCGCTTATGATCAATTCGGATGCCACGTTTTCCTTGATCAGGAAACGGATACTTTCATCGCCGGTCAGTGCTTTTGCTTTTTTAACGAGCAAATCGAGTCTTGCCTTTTCGACGGCCTTGATCACTTCCGTTCTGCGATCGGCATTTTTGAGTTCTTTCCATGTGCCGCCCAGGTTATTGAGAATCGTCGTGGTCGCTGCATACGGATCGAGCACATCCTCCAATGTAAGGGTTGCGAGCGCATCGTTGAAATCCTTTAGCATGGGGCGCCCGACCTTCAGCATATCGTCCATTGCCCATCTCAACTGCAACATCCCGCCCCCGCTGCGCGAAACATTATAACCGGTATTATCGAGTTCTCCGGCAATCTTTTGAATCGCTGTTTCCTTGCCCTGTCCTGAAAGTTCCTGCACATTCAGTGCAAGGAAACTCTCCTCAATTAACAGCCAGAGCGGTTTTTTCTTTGTTTCATCGGTTGTCGTCATTTTTTTTAATCTCCTTTTGTTGAAAATTGTTAAGGGGAGAACCCCTGTTAATCCTTATGCAAAAGAAATAAGCATGATTTTTATAATTTATGAACCATGTTAAGCGCCCCGGAAATTGGAGAACCAAAATCGGGGGACCGGCTGGTTATTTCCCGTGTTAATTGATATGGATCACCTTTTCCCGCTACTTCCTATGCACCCCACCGTCGGACTCGGCCGGGTCGGATGTGCAACCCCCAAGGCTTCCCAGCGCACCGGAAACCATATTGCCGATTTCCCGGTTAACCGTGCGGATAATTTCATACGCCGAAGTGATGCTCAGGTTCACAATTTTCTGGATGCCCGTGACCGGCGATGTCAGGGGCGGAATTTTTTTTAAAATATTGAGCGGCTCATTGGCCACGGCCAGATGGACGTCCTCAATAGCGGTGGCGCTTTTATCCACCGCGTCCTGGACCAGTTGCGCCAGTCCCTGCAATTTACTCATGGATATGCCTTTCATGGATAATGGGTTGTTCGCACCATTGCCGGATCTGATCGTACACCTCCGGATAATGGGCCAGTCTCATATGGCCCATGGCGGGATATTCCCGGTGATGGCAGGGTGGGAAACCCAAGGAATGTTCCTTGCGCCGGGAACGGCCCAGTGCACTGGGCGTTCGGACCAGTGCGTCTCCAAACCACCGGGACACCGGATGCCGCGGGTTTTCCGTCAACCTTCCGGTAATCACATAATGGGATGCGCCGTCCATCAGGGGCAGACTGTTTTTGGTATTTTTGAGAAACAGGTCCGGATCACGGCCTGCCCAGTCCGCCTCCGACACATACCCGAACCGCAAGTCCTTGATGCCTGAACTTCTGACGTTGATCACATCCCCGATAATCTTGATATACGGGCGGGGAAATTTTTTGAGCACAAAGGCCGCCGCATTCCCGAATTTCTCCAGGGGCGCGCCCAGATGGGGGGAGCCCAGATAAAACAGTTTCCGAACCTTCTTCACCCACGCCGTCTCATGCCGCAATCCGTAGTCACAGGCGCTGCGCGTCACCAGCCCGCCCATGCTGTGGGTGATAAAAATAATTTCATTGATGGGGACCGGATAGGCTGCCGTCAGTTCGTTCATCAATTCCGCAAGGTTCCGTCCGTTTTCCGAAATATGCCGGCCGGTGTTATACCTCAGATAAAAGGGGGTATAACCCAGATCATGCTGAAGCAGGGTGCCATAATTGGTTTGTGGTGATCCGGGATAATTCCATATGGTTTCTGCACATACCAGACCATGAATGAGCACGCATATTTTGGAAGTCATGTTGGGGCAGGCGGATTTCAGGGCATCCGGCAAAAGCGGCAGGGGCCTGCCTTTGGCATAAAACCCCATGCGAACCGCTAACGGA
Source organism: Desulfosalsimonadaceae bacterium (assembly GCA_049297455.1). Taxonomy (GTDB): domain Bacteria; phylum Desulfobacterota; class Desulfobacteria; order Desulfobacterales; family Desulfosalsimonadaceae; genus SURF-3. The sequence goes on from JBAQUK010000016.1 coordinate 3,464, forward strand.
TTGTTCTGCTGGTGCAAATAATCGCCCACCACCCCGTTGAGGATGCCCACCCCCACATTCGCCCCTTTTTGAAGCGATCTGCCGGCGGTCTTGAATCGTTTTTTCCACAGGACTGCGGGTGTTGGGGCCTGGGGTGTTAACAATCCGCTGTCCTGAACGGTAGATGCCGCTGGTGACGGATCGGCTTGAGGGTCCGGAGAGCCGGATGCATTCATATTTCTTTCCTATAGCGACAGATTAAAAGTTGTGCTTCTCAATAACCACGGGCGACATAAAATAATTTTCAGATAGTTTTCCAATAATCTGCTATCCAAGTGAGCCACGAAGAAAAATAAACTGTTATCTCAAATACTCGAAGAAGACAAGAACCCTGTTATTCTCCAAATCAAAAAAAGCAGTAATTGATTAATTGCCAGTCGTAAAAGTGATCTGATAAGCGCTGCTGGCATCCGGCCATGCCGATACACCATAAGGGTCATGCCAATCCGTCGTTCCCGTATCGAGGGCCAATGTATATGTGGTCAAGGGGTCCAGGACAATGCCCGACTGGAGATACAGAGTAAATGTATGGGTATCCGCATCATAGGTATTTTTGCTGTCGTCAATTAAGTTGTTGCTTTTTATGGTACTTTGAATTCCGCCGATTTTGCCGGTCAATTTCGCGTCCCACCCGTTCACCGGTTTTGACCAGGTAACGGCAATCACCAGGTTGCTTCGGGCTACGTTTGTCTGATTCTGATAAGGGCTGGTTGCATTTACCGCCGGGGGTGTCGGATCCGGATTTTGAGGGATAACGGACAGTCGGGTGAAAGTTATATGGAATGTCGTATCGGAATCATTGTAGTGTCGCGTCACCGTGCCGTCGAGCGTGGTGTTATCACCGGACAGCGTAAGCTGAAAGTCGAAATCTCTGCCATCTCCATAGAAGCTGCCGGTTAATATGCCATTGATAAATTTTCCGTTCGCAATAGGCCATTGCGCTATCGTACCGGTCACATCGGTGCCGGATTGTGTGAGAAGGAAACCAAATACACCGGCCGGATCAGACGATGGAATAGTGGCCTCCCAGCGTCCTGTGACGTCTCCAGCAACCGCTTCCGGTCGCAATCCGGCCGTCACCTGTAGGACATAAACCGCTTCCGGCATTCCGATCTTTCCATCCCTATTGACGCCGCTTGCCAGCAAAATAGGGACGCCAGGATCTATGCCCGCAGCAATCTTGAGTGCAAGGATAATATCCGAAAGATTAAGGGATTTATCATTATTAATATCGCCTATAAAACCGTCTGCCTGGGATTCTTCCGTAATTATCAGATCATCAATGAATATTTCACTCGAATTGGTGATATCCACAACTTTTAACAAAATTTCCGTGGAAGGCTTGTTTACCGCGATATCAACGATGCGCCAATCCGTATCGGCCTGCCAGTCATTGCAAGGCTTCCGGCCAAAATCCTGACTTTCAGGGACTAAAGGATCATTTGGCGGTGTAAATGCTTCTCCATCTATGTATATTTTCCCTCCGGACCCCCAGTTACCGAATAGTTCCATTTCCTTAAAAGAAAGATGGGATATATAAGTCGGCGCGGGGAAAGCGATTCTGAAGTCAGTGACATGATCATTAAAACAATTGGCGCCGCAGTCTGACATGCCATACCCAAACGCCTTTGTGCTGCCGAATTCCGTTTTCTCCTTTATCCCCGGATTCGCGTTGAACCCGCCCCCGCTCGTGATCGAAATCCTCGGGTCCAGAATACCAGCCTCGAAATCCTCGGAAAGAATGACATTAGAATTGGTGCCTGTCTGTATGGAAAACAACCCCCGGAGGGCTGTTTTGGTGGGATCGGTTGCCTGGACGATTTTGAGCATACAGTTTACAGTCCCCACGCCGCTGACAGTCCAGTTAAAAGCTCCGTCGTTAGATGTGCTGGCAATATCCGTAAATGTCTTGCCGCCGTCCCGGGAAATGGAAATGATCACGTCACCGGTAAAGGCCGACGCAACCCAGTTGATTGGCATGGTTTGGCCTGTGGTCCAGCGGGATGCCTGAGTAGGACATAAGATAGCCCAAGAAAGCAAGGAAACGAACTGCCCGCCGCGAACGGCACGGACATAGCAACCATCATCACGTCCCTTATCGCTGAGGAAGTCATCACCGTAGTGAAAGTAAACGCTCCATGCATAGTACTCAGTGTTTGAATATGTATAAGTAGTGCTTGACCAATAAAAAAATGGGAATGTATCTGGAAAAAATTCGAGATCAATAGATGGATAATATCTACCGAAATTGACTATAGCTCGTAGCTCATTTTCGTCCGGAAGACGCCAGTCGTCATAGCCGACAAAATCGAGATCTTCGCAAAAGTCCAGTGCATCCTGCCAATTCATGGTCCCGTCCGTCGTCTGTCTCCACATGAGACCAGTATTCGGATCGGTTATCGTGCCATCACCGTTAATAACCATATCCAACGTTCCAGCCCGTCCACTGCGAACGGCACGGGCATAAAGTCCAAGGCCTTTATTGTTTTGGTAGCTACTGTTGCCACCATTAAAATTAACAGCCCACGCATCATAGTCACCAGTATTATCCGCGAAAGTAGTAACCGACCAGTACCTATCAGACTGGGTGTTTGAGAAAAAATTAATGTCAATAGCTATATTTACCCGCCCGAAATTAACAATCGAAGGGAGTTCATGTATGGTGGGCATACGCCAATCATTATGTCCGCCATAATATTCGGTATTCAGATCATCAATGAAATCCTTTATATCCGTACCGTTCCCGGGGGTGCCCGCATTACCGCCGTTGGTGGCCGGATCGGGATCATACCAGGTATAGGTATTGTCTGCGTCATGAGGATTGTCATAATCCGCATTCCCGTCCGCATTTTCCTTAACTTCCCAGATCAGCCCGGTCACATTGTCCCGCACCATGGTCCATGAAGCGGCGCTATCCGGCAGGTCATTTCCTAACGCATCCAGTTTGGTATATGAGCGAGGACCGACATATTGTGCATCCTGGCCATAAAAGGGCTCGCCGGGTTGTGGGCAGGGGATTTCGCCTGTTTCATTGTAGCATTTGTCCTGTCCGGTATCCGGAACCCCGCCTGGGGTGGTTGAATGGGAAGGCGTAATTTCTATGTAACCGCCATTAACATTGGTGATCTGGCCGCCGGTTATCGTTACGGTCTGAACCGCCGGATCGGTCCAACCTGTCACCGCCTTAAATTCCACCGTGTACTGACCGGCGACAAGATCGCCTACCGTGGTCCCGCTATTCTTCCAATCTCCACAGCTAATCCGCCATTGAGCTCCTGCAGCGATGGCACTTTGAGGGACAAGGGTTACTGTTATATAGCCGGTCGGCTGGGAATTATCGACCCCGAGACTGACACTCTCAGGCACGTTATCAAAGTAAAATTCCCCCTCCATAAATTTTCCGGAATTCCCGAAATTGTTCATATCGGTAAAAGTCGGGCCGTTGAATTTTACACCATTCACTTCCGCCCGGAGATCGCTGGGAGTTGCCGAACCACCAAAAACCAACGGCAACGAATCGTTCGGCATAAAATAGCGGATGATTCGGTTGGAACCGGCCGGGGAATAAAAATCCGCGCCGATTTTTGCAGCGGCAGTCCCCAAATCTCCCACTTCCGGTAACCTCACCAGAACATCGCCCACCCAATGGGCGCTTTGTCCGATAACATGCAAGGGAGTCGATCCAAGCGATGGATCGGTAAAAATTCCAAAGCCGAAGGAAGATCCGAAATGATCGCCCGCATATGTATCGATGGAACAGGTCGTCGAGGCAATGGTGAGCGTACCTGAACCGGAACCATCGTAGTTGATGTTCGGAAAGGCACCGCCCATAACCGCCACAAAGTGGGGGATTGTGTAATTCATATCCACAACGACTGTAACGGCGGTGCCCACAGGAACAGCCCGGGTTAAATCGATATTGTTCTTGTTGAACGGGCCTTTTCCCTCGGCATTATAAGGCGCAAACATATTCACATTGCCGTTTGCCGGAAGGTTTGAATCGGAATTTTGAATTTCGGTAAAAAATGCCGGTATATCGGCACATAAAGAAGCCATAACTATTCCGTATCCGCCGGAACCCAAGGCCAGCATCTCTGCTGGGCCTCCACTGTATCCGGGAAAATCTGGCGGGATCGGCGTGCCAGCGACGCCAGTGGGATTGGTGTATTGATCCCCGGAATTCCCCCCCGGATTGATCCAGATTCCGTTTCCGGAATGATCCGATGGAAAAAAAACTACATAATGATTTCCGTTCACGGCCGATCCCAGGGTGGCGTGGATGACTTTGGGTACAACATCTGCCGGGTTAACTGTTAAAACAAAATTTGCAGAATCAACATAATTACCATTTTTGTAGGAAGTTCCTGTTATATTATAGGTTCCCTGGGTTAAAGTGCCCGTGCAATGATATGAATTGATTTCCCAAAAGCCTGCGGCATCATTGTACTGAATAACCGTATCGCCATCCATCGGCAATGCTTCCCCATTCATTGTTACTGCAAGAGCAATATTTGGTTTATCAGCTATTGCCTCGGCTTCACCATTTGCCCCTTCAAACCCAATACCCATGCGTATCCAGTATTCACCACCAGCCGGAACATTGAAACCGTTATTAAATTGGCAGGAAAATACATTTAGGCTATTCCAAATGCTTTTATTGCCACATGCTGAAAAAGCATCCTTCTGAAAAACCAATACAGAAAAAAATAAGAAAATTGATATGCCAATTTTTTTCATAACAATTTCTCCGGGTTAAAAATTTAAACTTCATAACTGGGTATAATCGGAAAGGAGTTCAGTTTTTTATCCGAATTTGGCTGTAAGCCAGTTTTTGAGGTCGAAGACACCACTCATGATGAGATTGTTTGATAACTATCAACAGACGCCAATAAACACAACCTCTTTTGAAATGATAAGGATACCGGTCCGAAGGGAACGGACCCTCTTTTTTTAGTTAACGTAAACGTCATTTTATGTTATAACCATCACCTAAATTATGGTCGGAAACCCATATTTAAATAAAATAATTGTATATTCAATATGTTGTATATCCATAAGGCAATGGGCGGAATCATGATCAGCCGGTCTCTTCATGTGTTTCCCGTAAACACTGGTGATATCCGAAAACACCTTTTATTCACGGTCCTGTGGGCCGGATTCTGGGCATTTTCGTCCGGATGCGGCGTGCATCAGCCGACGCACACGGCGCAGGGCGGCTGCGAACCGGTATCTCAGATCGTCCATTTTTATCAGGGGCCGCTCGACCACCTGTCCGCTGTCCGCGATGGCGGCTGCCCCATGACGCCCCATTGCTCCGCATACGCACTCACGGCGGTTGAACGGCATGGCCCGCTCTTGGGTCTGGTAATGACCTTTGACCGGCTGATCCGTTGTGGGAATGATGAAATCCATCTCTCGCCGGAAGTTTTTGTGAATGGCCGAAGGCGGACTTATGACCCGGTGGAGGCCAATGAATGGGATACCAAGACGCCTTTACAAGAAAACCGGGAATGGGAAATTTTAATAGAATAAACGTTTAAAGGAACTCTGATGAATCCAACCGCTGAACCCTATGTCCCCAAAAACCACATCCGTGTGGTCACGGCCACCGCCCTGTTTGACGGGCATGACGCATCCATCAACATCATCCGGCGCATATTGCAGGATTCCGGGGCCGAGGTCATCCACCTGGGGCACAACCGGTCAGTGGCGGAAATCGCCAAAGCCGCCATTGAGGAGGATGTTCAGGGCATCGCCGTTTCCAGCTATCAGGGCGGGCACATGGAATTTTTCAAATACCTCCTGGATATGCTGAAAGAAAAAGGGGCCGGACATATTCAAATTTTCGGCGGCGGCGGCGGGGTGATTGTCCCGGATGAAATCGCCGAACTTCATGCTTACGGGATCGCCCGTATTTATTCGCCGGCGGACGGTTCAAAGATGGGTCTTCAGGGCATGATTGACGATATCCTGAAACGCTTGGATTTTCCGCCGAACATGGCAAATCCGGAGGATGTGGAGCGCCTGACGCCTCAAAATCCCGGCGTGGTGGCCCGGATGATTTCCGCCGCCGAGACCGCGGTAGCCGGTAAGGACGGGTTTCAGGCGGTCAAAAAAGCGCTGGCCGAACGGCAAAGCCGAAACCGCATCCCCGTCCTTGGGTTCACCGGAACCGGGGGCGCGGGAAAATCATCCCTCACCGACGAACTGGTGATCCGCCTGCTCCACGGCCGGCCCGACCTTCACATCGGCATTCTTTCCTGCGATCCTTCCCGCCGGAAAACCGGGGGGGCTCTGCTGGGAGACCGGATCAGGATGAACGGCATCGAGACGCCCCAGGTGTATATGCGGAGCCTCGCCGTCCGGAAATCCGGCACTGAAGTTCCGGAAGCGCTGCCGGAAGCCATTCACGTACTGAAGGCCGCCGGATTTGATCTCATCATCGCCGAGACCGCGGGCATCGGCCAGGGATCGTCCCGCATATTTGATGTCACCGACCTGTCGGTCTACGTCATGACGAGCGATTACGGTGCAGCCTCCCAGCTTGAAAAAATCGATATGCTGGATTATGCGGACATCGTGGTGGTTAACAAATATGATAAGGAAGGCAGTGAGGACGCGCTCCGGGACGTTCGAAAACAGGTGCAGCGCAACCGGAAAGCATGGGAAACGCCCCCGGAAAACCTGCCGGTATTCGGCACCATCGCGTCCCGGTTCAATGACGACGGGGTGACGGCCCTGTATCAATATCTCGCCGCAGCCGTGCATGAAAAAACCGGGGTGTGGCTCGGTGATCCGGCCCCGGATACGGGCCTGCGGTCCTCCACTTCCAAGACCATTTTTGTGCCGCCGGAACGCATCCGGTATCTTTCCGAAATTGCGGACACTGTCCGGACCTATCATCGGCATACCCGGCAGCAGGCCAAGGCACTGCGCAACCTCTGGCATTTTCAGGAAACCTCGGGTCTGATGACCCCGCAAAATCCTGAAGGTGAAGAAAACCCTGTTCCCCAGTATCTGACAGGTGAAATCAGGGAGGCCGAAGCCCTTGTCCATGAGGAAACCCGGCGGCTGATGGCCGAATGGGAAGACATCCGGACCGCCTACAGTCAGGACGCCCTGGCCTATCAGGTCCGGGATCGGGAAATCCGGATTCCCTTGTATACGGAATCGCTGTCCCACACCCGGATTCCCAAAATCGCCCTGCCCGGATTTCAGGATCCCGGTGAAATCTACCGGTGGATGCGGCGGGAGAACGTGCCCGGACGTTTCCCCTACACTGCGGGCGTATTTCCCCTGAAACGCACGGATGAAGACCCCACCCGCATGTTTGCCGGCGAAGGGGATCCGGCCCGGACCAACCGGCGGTTCCGGCTCCTGTCCGGAAATTATGAGGCCAACCGCCTGTCCACGGCTTTTGATTCCGTGACACTCTATGGATTTGACCCGGACATGCAGCCGGATATTTACGGCAAGGTGGGCACCTCCGGGGTCAGCGTGTGCAGCATCGAAGACGTTGCCATTCTCTACAGCGGGTTTGATCTCGCGGCCCCCAACACGTCCGTTTCCATGACCATCAACGGACCGGCCCCCATGATGCTTGCCATGTTTTTAAATACCGCTGTCAACCAGCAATTGGAAAAATTTAAGGAAGCCCAGGGGCGCGAACCGGATGAATCCGAAGCCGTTGGGATTCAAAAGACCGTGCTTTCGCAGGTGCGCGGCACGGTCCAGGCGGATATCCTGAAAGAAGACCAGGGCCAGAACACCTGTATTTTCTCCGTGGATTTCGCTTTAAAAATGATGGGGGATATCCAGGAATATTTTATCGAAAACAACGTCCGGAATTTTTATTCGGTATCGGTTTCCGGCTACCATATCGCCGAGGCCGGGGCCAACCCCATTTCCCAGGCGGCGTTCACCCTGGCCAACGGGTTCACCTATGTGGAATATTACCTGTCCAGGGGCATGGATCTCGACAGTTTCGCGCCCAACCTGTCCTTCTTTTTCTCCTCCGGCCTGGACCCGGAATACAGCGTCATCGGCAGGGTTGCCCGGCGCATCTGGGCCATTGCCATGCGGGAAAAATACGGCGCAAGCGAGCGGTCCCAGATGCTGAAATACCATATCCAGACCTCCGGCCGGTCCCTGCACAGCCAGGAAATCCAGTTCAACGATATCCGGACCACCCTTCAGGCCTTGTATGCGGTCCAGGACAATTGCAACAGCCTGCACACCAACGCCTATGACGAGGCCGTGACCACCCCGAGCGAGGAATCCGTGCGCCGGTCGCTTGCCATCCAGCTCATCATCAACCGGGAGCTGGGCTCGACCCGGAATGAAAACGCCATCCAGGGCAGCTTTTTTATTGAAGCCCTGACCGATCTGGTGGAAGCGGCGATTCTGGCCGAGTTTGACCGGATATCTTCCAGGGGCGGGGTCCGGGGTGCCATGGAACGCGGGTACCAGCGTTCCAGAATACAGGATGAGTCCATTTATTACGAACATTTGAAACATTCCGGAAAGCTTCCCATCATCGGGGTGAACACGTTCCTCAACCCCAATGCCAATGACGCGGAAACCCTTTCAAAACTAGAACTGGCGAGGGCCACGGACGCGGAAAAAGAGTCCCAACTTGCACGCCGGGATGAATTTGTAAGGAAAAACGGGGACAAAGCGCCGGAAGCCCTAAAGCGGCTTCAGGAAACGGCCCTTTCCGGCGACAATATCTTCAGCGAGATGATGCACACTGTAAAATATTGCACGCTGGGCCAGATCACTCAGGCGCTCTATGCGGCGGGCGGTAAGTATCGGCGAAATATGTAGGGAATTGAATGATTCAGAATTCAGAATTCAGAATTCAGGAGTCAGGAGTCAGAATGAGGGAACCGGCAAAGCGGTTTGAAGATCTGGTGGTGTGGCAGAAAGCCCATCAATTCGTGCTTGCTGTTTATCGTTTGACGCAATCCTTCCCACGTTCCGAAATCTACGGCCTGACTTCCCAGTTCCGCCGCGCAGCCGTATCCATTGCAGCGAACATTGCTGAAGGATTCAGAAAGCGTGGACGGGCGGACAAGATTCGTTTTCTCAACATTGCCCAAGGCTCCCTTGAGGAATCGAGGTATTATTTGATACTTTCCAATGATCTTGGATATGGAGATGTTTCCGTACCTACCCGGTTGCTTGAAGAAGCCAGTAAATTAATAGAAGCTTACATGCGGGCCATTCTGAATTCTGACTCCTGAATTCTGAATACCCAGTATTAACTTGACGATTATAAAGGAAACACATCATGAAACAAGCGGTTATCGTGAGCGCGGTCAGAACGGCCCTGGGCGGATTTAACGGCGGATTAAGCAGCCTTGGCGGGACGGACCTTGGCGGGCTGGTCATCCGGGAAGCGGTGCGGCGGGCCGGTATCGAAAAAGAAATGGTGAACGAGGTCATCATGGGCATGGTGCTGCCCTGCGGGTACGGCCAGAACCCGGCAAAACAAGCGGCAGTCAAGGCGGGGCTGCCCTGGGAAGCCGAATGTTTTACCATCAATAAGGTATGCGGCTCGGCCCTCAAATCCGTAATGCTGGCGGCCCAAGCTATCCAGGCCGGGGATGCGGACGTGGTGGTGGCGGGCGGTATGGAATCCATGTCCAACGCCCCCTATTATCTTGAAAAAGCCCGGTTCGGATACCGCATGGGGCCGGGACGCCTGGAGGACCACATGGTCCATGACGGTCTGTGGGACTGCGTCAATGATTTCCACATGGGCATGTCCAACGAATTGTGTTCGGAAAAATATGCGGTGACCCGGGAAGACCAGGACCGCTACGCCGCCGAATCCTACCGAAGAGCGTTGGTCTCCATCAAAGAAGGCCGATTTAAAAAGGAAATCCTGCCGGTGGAAATTTCTCGGAAAAAAGGTGGACCAATGGTGTTCGACACAGATGAAACGGTGATGGAAACCCCCTACGAGACCCTTGCGAAAATGAAGCCCGCGTTTAAAACCGACGGCGTGGGCACTGCCGGCAACGCCTCCATCATCAGCGACGGGGCGGCGGCGGTGGTGGTGATGTCGGAAGAAAAAGCAAAAGAACTGGGCTGCACGGTCATGGCGACCATTGGCGCCCAGGCGTCCTATGGCATTGACATGAAATACGTGCTGGTGGCCCCCATCTGGGCGGTTCCCAAATGCCTCAAAAAACAGGGCATCACCCAAGATGACGTGGATTTGTATGAAATCAACGAAGCATTCAGCGGCTCCACGGTGGCGATATTAAAAGAACTGGGACTCGACCCGGCCAAAGTCAATGTCAACGGCGGCAGCGTGGCCATGGGACATCCCATCGGGGCCTCCGGCTGCCGGGTGCTCGTCACCCTGATCCATGAAATGATCCGGCAGGACAAAAAAACCGGGCTTGCGTCCCTTTGCCTGGGCGGCGGCGAGGCGGTATCCCTGATCGTGAACCGGTGATCCTCTTTTAGCATTGGCCATAGAGGCCCAATAAAAGGGGTATTCCCGTGCGGCGGGGGCGGCCCATTGCGATGCGGCCCTGAGGCGGCGGTTTTCCGTGGATCACGGGGGCAAACTGTTTGAGCGGATAGAAATCGCCGGCTTGCGGTTGCGATAGACAAAATCGGCATCTCGACCCCGGCCTTCCACCCCACGCAGCGAGTTTTTGCCCACGCCACGGAAAATTGCCGCCTCAGGGGGCTGTCCGCAGCGCGGGGCTGGGTTTCTTTTGTTACTTTTCTTTGCCCACCAAAGAAAAGTAACAGGGAAAAGTCAATTAATTCGATATAGTCCCCGGAATTCCCTGTCAAGAATGAAGACCTGACCTCGCTTTTTTTTATGCCTTTTGATTTGGATTGAATTGTTCGTATAAACTAATCAGTTTTGATATTTCATATTCTTCAACCTCCATGTCAATGAGGCGACCAATTAAATCAGAGTATCTCGAATAATTATTCGCAAGTATTGAAAGCCTACAAATATTTATCACGATCATCGCATTATTAAATAACGATTCTGGTATATTTAATTCTAAACCTTCTTCTGCTAATTCTATTCGATTTTTTGATGTGGTAGCCGCTAATGCAGCAGAGCAATAGGCCTCTAAAATCATCCCAGTATTGTGTTGATCATCTTCACTTTGTGTCTTTAAAAGTGTAATAGCCGCAATTGGATCATATCTTTTTAAAATTTCTGCTTCTGCAGTTATTAGAATAGGAGAATGGCTATTATTCAAATCTCTACATTTTGCCAAAATCCTTTTAGCATTGTGTAGATCATTTTTTTTTAACAATACTTTTATAAGTGGGAGTACCACATCCGGTGAATGAGGGACTTTCATAAAAAGAGGTTGTAGAATTTCATAAGCCTCATCATTATTACCTAAAATTTCTAGTGTCGATCCTTTCAATAATTTTAATGAGTCGCTAAAATGAAATGTATTGAGTCCTTCTTCAATAACCTTAAAAGCTGCCTCAATGCGCCCCATATAGCGATATATTATTGCAATATTGACAAATATAAACGGGGAAAGTTGATAAGATATTTTTTTCTGAATGAAGAAGCACTCGAGGGCTTTTGAATAATTATTTTCACCCAAATATGCTCGTCCCCATTGACCTGCAATCCAAGGAGAGAGGTCAGGTTTAAGATTATGTTCACTCAGGAAAATGATCGATTCGTTAAACCTATGTTTGTAGAGAAGGGCATCTACATAAGAGGTTTTAACACCGATTTTGTCCGGGTAATCATTGAAAAGAGCAGTATATTCTTTTAATCCCTCTTCTCCATACCCAACTCTGACTAAACAGGAAGCCCTATGCATACGCGAATATCGTAGAAGGGGTCTTATTTCATTTGCATGATTTAATAGTTTTAATGATAGTTCATAATCCTTTTTTGTTTTAAAAATATAACTTGCAGAATTACACAATTCATGCCAATAGTAATCTCCTAAACGTCCCAAAAAATTATCATCTCCAGACAAAATTCTGTGATAATAACTTTCTCTCAGCCACTTTGGATCATCGTCTTCAGAAAATACCTCATTGTATAACTGTGCAACTTTTTTATGGTCATTTGGTTCAAAGGTACCGTCCTTATGCTTGAATTCATCTAGGTCAGAACTAATACCATCTTCTATTTGACGTAATCTTAAGATACCAACACCATCAACAAGATAATTCCAAAAAGGATCATGTATTTCAAAAAGAAGGCCTGAGGAGATACCTTTTTTCATCGAGTATTCTGTACTCAAGCTTTTGATAATTTTTTTAGGTACCGCAATTCTTAATTGGCTAAAAACTTTGAGTGAATCAGAACTATCCTCATCTACAAGTCTTTTCCAGAGATATTCCCTAAGATCGTATTCAATTTCTTTAAGAAAAGCTTTATCATTGAGTATGCTTTTTCCTGACCGTCTTAAATTTCGACCCACTATCTCTGCCAACGCTGGATGTCTACCGATTAGATGTATCAGTTTTTCAGGGTATTCTTCTAATCCTGCAAGACCACGGTTAAAGTAGTCGTCTAAAATATTGATAACGGGTTCATCGCTTCCAAACCGGCCAATGTGTATTGGTTCTTCGAGTAAATTTTGAGAAGTTGATAGCTCTATGGGAATGCAATCTGATTTTGATGAAATTATTAGCTTAGAACCATCCTGTTCTACATATAATTTTAAAAATGATAGTATATCATTATCATCAAAGTTGCCATTTGGATCCAGTAAATTATCAAAATTGCATAAGGCTATTATTAACCTTGATGCAAATACCTCAAAAAACCTTCTAAATATAGGTTTTGAACTTTCAAAAGTGAGTTCTGGAAGTAGTGATATTATTTCTGCGTTGAGACGTAGACCATGTTAATCTTTACATTCTATGAACCAAAACAGGCGGTGGATTTTTAGATTCCGTTGACAGATTAAAGCGATTACCAGAATAAATGAGCCTCTGAGAAAGAGGCTTTTTTC
>JBAQUK010000017.1:0-3434 GCA_049297455.1 Desulfosalsimonadaceae bacterium
ACCTATGCCTTAAAAAACCCAATAAAATGATTGAGCGCAGCGAATCCAGTTTAAATAATCCGGAAAATAACTGTCACAGTCAAAATAATCAGAAAAATCAGTTACATTTTTTTTGGAAATCAACACAGGCCGCCGATAAAACAGAATGGCCATCCTCTGTTTTTCAAAGTCTGCTGGATGTCTGCTGCCGCTTGAAACAGAATATTCATGTTCGCCATTTTCCCTAAATGTAATTGATTTTTTTCATTTTAATGAAAAGGCGCTGCTGTTCGACAAGGCCGCTGGATAACCGGATTTTGGCGTTTTCACAGGCATATTGCAGCATCCCGTCAAGTATTTTCCGGTTCTTTTCATAATAATCAGGGTCGCAAAGTTCGTTTTTTTTAATATCATTCAATGCCACAGACGCTTTTTGCCATGCATCGACCCATTTTTTCGTCTCCTCATGGTTGTAATCAATACGCATCGGCTGAAACCTTTTTATTGAAAATTTAATGGGAAATGCATTGTATGGAATGAATTTCTACGGCAACCATATATGAACCGGGCGGCCATTACAAGGAAGATGAGAGATAACAGGAATATGGCTTGTTGTTTTGTGAATTATTGAACTGGGGTATGCACTTTACTGGCGTGCCCCCCTATATTTTGTGTTTTAGGGAATGAGCTGCATAAGACATATTGTTGTTGCGCCAGTTAAGGGAATACCCCAGATTATTGAATATGGTTATGAACCATTTAATCCGGAAGCATTTGACCTGGAAGAGATCAATCAGAAATTGCGGCGGGTGAAGTAGAAGTCATTCCATATTTTATTCGTGCGTTTGTTCAAGCGCAAAATTGATCACCCGTTGGCTCAGGTAAATGCCCTGAGATTGCATTCGATTGATCGCTTCAGGCATTGAAAAATCAACCCCGTTAAATTTTGCACGGATTAACACGCCAAACAATTTCCCGTGCCTCAGGCATATTGCATGTCCGTCAAAAGTTCATCCGCTTCAAGATCCACCATCGGCACATTAAAACGATGAAGATTGAGTAAAAAAGCAACCCTGTCAACTCCGGCCAGTGTTGCCGCCATCCCGGAAGACAGCCTTTTCATCTCGAATAATTTCACCGCCATTGCCATTTTGGCCTCTTGTTCAAACGCATTTTTCGTTAATTGAAGGATATCCGGTAAATTCTCAGGGTATTGAATACATAGTTCATTTTGCATATGTCACCTGTATTTTTTTGATTTCAACAATATAATAACAGACTAACGGGTAAAATGCCATAAGTGATTTTTATCGCTCAACTGTTTGAAATGGCATGTCGTTTTGTTAATTATTGAATATGGATACGAACCATCAGATACAAAACCCGGATCGGCCATGATGGTCTTGATCATTGTCGCGGCTGTAGGAGTGGGCCATGCCCGCGATCACCAAAATCATCGCAGGCATGGCCTGCTCCTACGGGCAACAGTGATAAAGCCTAACCTATCTTTCCAACATCATCCATAAATTCATTAACGGCAGGTGTAAAAAAAGGCGGAATGTCGCCATTCCGCCCCTCAACTCAACTCATTTGAATCTCTTATTTTAACCCTGCAATTTTCCTTAAATTTTCAAGCACATCGTTCATTTCCACCTTGCCGTTCCCATTGGCGTCTGCAAGCGAATTTTCGATATCCACATCCACTCCGGCCAGCACTTGCAGGCCTTTAATGACATCCGCAAGTTTTGGCGCTGGTTGCGCGGTGATTTGCCGAACTCCCCCAACCGCCACATTGTTTCCGTCAAATGAGGCAATGCCCGCAAACGTATATGGTCCGGATGCAGTTACTGGCGGTGTGATGTCATAGGTCAATGTTCTCTCGTTCTGGTCCAGAAAAGGACCGAATTTCACCTTATTGGCCACTGCGTCAATATCGCCCGAATCGCTGATATTTGAAACCGTCCAGCCAGTCGGGAACAAATCCTCAACCGCATAAGAGGCAACCTCGGATACGGGCGTCACGGTGATGGAAACCGTGAATGTTTCTCCGGGCATAGAAATTTGCGGCATACCGCAAACTGCGGTGGAGAATGAAGATAGCGCATATCTTAAAGATCGAACGGCGTTGATTGAAACATTCACCCAGCACAAGGGCGGATCGCCCGCCAAGGGATTATAAACATAACTTTCCCCTGACTTCCATAATTGACCTGCTTTTGTGACATAGGAAATGGGAATGGGATTGGGTACGACAGGCCAAGCAGTTCCCGTTTTCCATGCCGCGCCGTATGCGGTATATTCCGCAATCACAAGGTTAAAATCAGCGGCGTTCAAGTCCGCCGGGTGATGGGTCCCCATATTCACCTGAGACACACCAACAATGGGGTAATTGGTCCCATCTATGGAGCCGGTTCCATTAAAAGTTTGAACACCGGATGCACCGGCGGGAGGAGTTATATCGTATGTGAAGGTTCTGGAATTGCTGTCAAAAAAAGCGCCGAATTTGACCTTGTGATGGGCGGTATCATAAACCCCGCCAGTGCTCCAATTGGAAACCGTCCAGCCAGCCGGGGGCATGTCCTCAACTGCGTAATTGGATATGCCTGAAGAAGGATTGGCGGATATGGTGACAGTCATTTTCACCCCTGGAATAAAGAATGTCTGAACGGATCTGGTAAAAAAATCAGATGCCGGCGGGGTTTCCGCCTGGGTCACCGTCACATCTATCGGGCTGCCGGTGGCTCCCGTGGCCGTCACTCGGATAGTTCCAGTGCGCTCCGCTATTCCTGCATTGGCCGTAAACGCGCAAGTGATGGTTCCGCTAGTGCTGCCGCTGGCCCTGGAGGAAATGGAAAGCCAACCAATCCCCGATATAACCGATGCATTCCAGGGCATGATTCCGGTCCCGGTGTTGGACACAATAAAGGTGGTTGTGCCCGCTTCCTTTGCCACCCTTCTAATAAATGGACTTACGGAAAGGACGGGTTGTTGGGTATAAATTCCAATCTTTGTTGCTGCCGGGTCATTGACGATGGTGACCGCCTGGTCTGCGGGAGCGGTCCAGCCGGTAATGGGTTTATAATTAACCGTATGTGAGCCAATGGTCAATTTTGAAACCGTTGCACCGGAGTTTTGCCATGCCCCGGAATCCACACGCCATTGGGCTCCGGCGTTGATTGCCTCCTGTGGAGTAAGCGTGACGATAAGAGAACCGGTTTGCTGAGTAATTGGTTCGATAATTACATCATCTATGTACCATCCACTGGAGACATTGGAGGCGCCACCATCGGAATGAAAATAAAATGCAATCTGGACGCTTTTCCCTGCATATGCAGCTAAATCAATACTCGGTCTTGTCCATTCACCATTACTGGTGTCGTAATAGTCCCCTGAAATACTCGTCCAAGTCGTATCGCCAACCGCTTTGATTTGAACCTTCCCATAATCGTATAATC
>JBAQUK010000018.1:0-1791 GCA_049297455.1 Desulfosalsimonadaceae bacterium
ACCTATGCCTTAAAAAACCCAATAAAATGATTGAGCGCAGCGAATCCAGTTTAAATAATCCGGAAAATAACTGTCACAGTCAAAATAATCAGAAAAATCAGTTACATTTTTTTTGGAAATCAACACAACCCATAAACAATGCACTACAGCCGACCGTCACTACACTTTTGCAGCTGAGCGCCATGTTGGATCGAAGGAAAGGATATATGAAAGACCACCTGCTTTACAACGATCCGAGTCGCTTACTCAGATACAGGGACTCGATTTATGCGTCTGATTTGCTAGCATGCGCGATCGCTTACTTTGATTTCTTCACATTTCTGAACAAAGGTCCAAAGACGTTTGATAAGATCTGCAATAATTTGCAAATCCAGTCGCGGCCGGCGGATGTCCTGATGTCGCTTCTTTTGTCCATGGAATTGATTGAAAGGTGTGAGCAAAAATATGGGTTGACCGAATTATCTGCCACATACCTTGTCAGCGACAAATCCGTCAGTCTGGTTCCTTATTATTGTTCTCTCAAAAACCGTCCTCAATGTGTGGAATTCCGTGATATTCTCCAGACTGGAAAACCCGCTGGCTGGTCTAGCAAAAAAGAAGGCAAAGACTGGATGAAAAGCATGCAGGACTCGGAATTTGCAGATTCTTTTACTGCTGCCATGGATAGTCGTGGTGCTTTTCTTGCTCAGAGACTTGCAGAGAGGTTCAACCTCAGTCGGCACGCCTCTCTTTTGGACATTGCCGGCGGCTCGGGCATTTATGCTTGTTCCATTGCGCGACTGAACAGCCACCTTGCCGCTACTGTCCTTGAAATACCGCCTGTGGACCTTGCAGCAACACGCTCAATCGAATTAAAAAGCATGTCGTCCAGGGTTAACGTTATCGCTGGAAATATGTTTGAAGATCTTCCTGCTAACTTTGACGTCCATCTATTTGCCAACGCTTTCCACGATTGGGATATTAAATCCGTGAAAAAACTATCCGCTAATTCCTTTAAGAATTTGTTGCCAGGTGGTCTTATTGCGATTTTTGACGCCCATTTGAATCAATTCAAGAACGGCCCTCTTCCCGTTGCCGAATATTCCTGTCTTTTGATGCATTCGACGGAAGGCAAATGCTATTCAACAGCAGAAATAGGTGATATTCTTACGTCTACTGGTTTTGGTCAAATTGAAGTCACCGATGTAGCGGCAGACAGGACCTTAATTACCGGAAAGAAAAATTGAATTCTATGGCGCGATGAAGGATCAGTAACGGTCAGTACCGGACATATCAGGTCAGATATGGCACATCACTCACCGATGCCATAAGCGAGAGTTTTTGCCTAAGGGACGTGGGATTTACTAATATACCGTTTTCATGCTCTTGCTCTTAATCCAGCAATTCACGGTGACTAATAGTTTTTAAATCTGATCAACTTTTCATGTCTGGAATTATGGACTTTTTACGCAAAATTGTAAAGCTGGGGATTTTTTTATGCTGATCATGACCTGAATTTCACCTTTCCGGATTGTGCGGCCAGATTTTGGAAACAGCTATTCGAACAGATTAAAAATCTGGAAACAAATGGGATGAATTTTCGGGAAGGGCAAAATTAAGGGGGCATGGCTTCTTCCGGCGGTGATATGATAAATTGGAGTAAATGTTCAAAATCGTTGAATACAAGTGTTGATTTCCAAAAAAAAATGTAACTGATTTTTCTGATTATTTTGACTGTGACAGTTATTTTCCGGATTATTTAAACTGGATTCGCTGCGCTCAATCATTTTATTGGGTTTTTTAAGGCATAGG
>JBAQUK010000019.1:0-7468 GCA_049297455.1 Desulfosalsimonadaceae bacterium
CGAATATTTCAAATTAAATCAGATAGTTATAAGTTTCGAAAATTTTATTTAACTGACTGTTTTTATTAAAAATTTGACCATGTCCGCAATTTGCGGGCCATCGCTGAAAACCGGGAAACTTCAGACAACAATTATAACGATTGCTGCCACCTAAAATATAGTTCTGATTACGGTGTTCCCATGTCAAATATTCTTTAAGTATTGCATCATTAGTATCGTTATCATAAATAGTATCTATTGCCATCCTACCTTTGTAATAACGATCCTGAAATCCACTTGCCCAGTCCTGAGCAGGATGATATATCCTACTATCACTCTGGAAATCCCATGTATCATAGGGACTTATGTTATTTAGATCCAATTCCTGATTCTTACCTAAACATGTAACAATTAAGCTACGATGCCATGTATTATTCCGATAATAATCAGCTACTTCACCCAGATACAACCCTGGCAAACCACCGACCAAAAACCCTATTCCTTCAAAATATTCTGTCCATCCCTTTGTAGCTATTGTTAACGGACGCCTAACTACATATATTTTATCGCCCAAGGCATCCGTTTTATTAAGTGAATCGTTATTTACAAAAATATGTAAATTAATACCACCTTCTTCCCCAATCGGATCCCTGCTAAACCATCTTCCCATCTCCGCCGAATAATATCTGTACCCGTAATAAACCAGCCCGTTCTCGTCATCATGGTACTTTGTGCTGAACCGGAACGGATTCTCCCCGGCATACGCGCCGTCGGCTTTGACCGGTTTTCCAAAGGGATCATATTCATATTTGGCCGCAATCGCACCGTCAGCAACATTGACCACCTGCCCGACGTTGCCGTTGGCATCAAAGCAATAGAGGTAATCGGCTGAGCCTTCCACGGTCGCGATCAACCCGCCGACACCGCCCGCCCCCTGCAAGGACTGACTCAGATCCTGGCCCCAGACAAAATAGCGGCTGGTTTGGGCGGCCCCGACCTCGGTGATCTCTTCCACGAGGTTCCAGCCATCGTAGGTGAAGAAGAATTCAGAAGTCAGGAGCCAGGAGTCAGAATTATAGGCATAGACCGATTTTTTGACTCTTCGGCCCATATAATCGTAAATGAATTCAAGCTTATGATCACCGCCTGCGGGTGTCTGGGGTTCAACATTGATGAGGCGATTTTCAGCGTTGTAAGAAAGCGCCATCTGCCCACCGCTTGCCTGGATTCCGGCGTTCGCCGGAATGACGGTGAGGTTGCCATCGGCATCATAAGTAAGTGTTGATGTTTCACCACCGGCGGTAATTTCATCATATTGATTTAAACTGTTTGCGGTATAGGATTTGGATGCCGATCCTTCGATGGCCGTGTTCCGGTTGCCGATGGGATCGTATTCATAAATCCTCTTTTCCGGTTCCACCGGCTGGGTGATATTGTCCGGATCGGTTCCCATGTACCGGGAGGATTCCGTCAGCTCATTTCTGTCATTAGAAGTGCGGGTGTGGGATGCCCCGTTATGCGGTTTTTGACTCCCATATGGGCAGCAGCTTATATGTAAATTTCAAAGAACCGTTTTGCTTTCATCCCTACTTAAAAAACCCTTACAAATCAAACGGATATTACTTTGAACAGGCAGTTAAAAAAGAAAACATCTCAGCAGAAAGCTCTTTCAATATGCCGGATACGGTTTTCCGCCATTTTTTCGGCAGGTGGTCATAGATGCTTTTCAAACGTTCTCTGTGGGTTTCATATTCCAGACAAAGTTCCCCGATGCTTTTCGCGGCCATCAAATCCTTTTCTTTTTTTTCAGGATTTTTGCGCTTATGACTTATGAGGATTTTATGCAGGCAAAACGCTTCCGGTTCCGGCAGCCAGACCGTTACACCCTGATGCGTCATGCTGAACCGATAATCCTGAAGCATTTTCATGTACGTCAAGCCTTCGGCATTGATATTTAACTGCTTTATTTCATAGGGGGTGTCTTTTACGCGGCCGGATGCCGGAGTTAAAAACTGGATCTCAAGGTCCGGATGAACATATTTCACAAGTCCCGTGCTGTAATCAAAATCACTGTCAAATCCAAGCGCGTTCAACAAATCCGACACATCGACCTTGTTTTTAAATTTTGAAGGATTCGGCACAAGAAAGTCGATATCCATTGTCCGGATCAGCGGGATTTCAGGGGCATTGTCAAACAGGATTCTGTAATAATACTGACACCAGCTTCCGACAATCACAAGGCCGTTTAAAACGCCTTCTTCCTGAAGTTTTTGAAGCACGGCGGAAAGCAGTTTATATTTTTCTTCCATGAATGACCTTTCCGATTTCCTTTAAATCATTTTTAACCTGTTTCAGTTTTGATTCATAATTTTTTCTGTCATTCACCTGATCCATTATTTTACGGGCCTTTTCCGAAGCAACCGAACCAATGTAATTAAACTTCACCTTCCCGCCCTGGCGGTTTGCAAGATAAAGGTATTCATTTTGATTCCGTTTTTTGATCGATACCGCTCCTTTGGGAAAAGAATCGATTTTATCAAGGTATTTTTGGTAAAGCGCCTGCAACCGCTGGTGCTCTTCCTGCATTATACTTTTAATATAGCTCATACCTGCCTCCCCGGACATTGCCTAACGTTTATGCATTTACTATTAAACTGTTAGGCAATGTCTGTCAAGCCCATCGCCAAAAAAGGCCGCGCCCTATTCTCTGTCCCGTTCCCGGGGATGACATTTCTCGTGGGTTTTCTTCAGGTCGTTGATGGTCAACCGGGTGTATGATTTGAGAGTATCAAGGGACTCGTGGCCCAGGAACTCTTTTACATGATACATGTTAGCCCCGCCCCGGATCAGTTCCGTGGTGCAGCTTCTGCGGAAGCTGTGGGGCGTGATATTTTCAAACCCGGCGCGTTGGGCATGGGCCTGAACATAATCCAGAAAGCAGCGGTAATGAAGGCGCGTTCCTTTGAGATTGACAAAAAGCGCTTTTTCCGACCGGTCTTTAAGCATAAAAGGCCGCACCGCCCGAACATAAGTGTTAAGATGCCTCAGCGCGGTTTTCCCGAACGGAACAACCCGCTGTTTATCCCCTTTGCCGGTCACGATAAGGGTCCGGTTTTTAAAGTCAACATGCTCCACATCAAGCCCCAGGAGCTCACCGGCCCGGATACCGGATGAATACAGCAGTTCCAGCATAGCCCGGTCACGATAGCCGGGCATATTGCCGGTAGGTATTTTTGCCAGAAGCTTGCGCATCTGGGCATGGGTCAACACGCTGCCCGGAAGCCTTGACGGGATTTTGACATATTTTAACTCATGAACAATATCCTTGCGGATATATCCCAACGTTGACAGATAACCCAGCCAGCCCTTTACATTTTCAATGTAGGTGTTGATTGTCTGAGGTTTGGCGGGCCGACCGCTTTTAACGGTCATGGATGACAAGCGCCGCTGCCAGGCATGAAGATGCTCTTTGCCGATCCGGTCAACCCCGGTCAACTGACAGACGGTTTCAAGCCATCTGATAAAAAGCATGATGCCGTGCCGGTTTTTTGCAATGGTGCGCGGACTCATTTTTAAAGACCTGCGCCATTCAAGGTATTGTTCCAAAAAATCATAAAAGGTATTCATCTGCCGGGCTTTGTCTGGCTGTGCATTTTCAACATATCATTGACCGTGATTTTCAGATAACGGCTTAAAGCGGACATGCCCGCATGCCCCAAAAGAAGCTGGATCTGAACCGGATGCGCGCCGCCTCTGAGCATATGGGTGGCGCAGGCCCGGCGCAGACCGTGCGGCGTAACCCGGCATGTGATATTTGCTTGTTTTCCGTACTGGCTCACCATTCGTTCAACAATCAAGGGATGAATACGGTTGCCTTGCGTCCCAAGCCACAGAGCATGCTGATCCGGCCTGTTTTGAAGGAATACGGGCCGCACATCCTGTAGATATGCCGTCAGCCAAAAAGCCGCTTTTTTGCCGAACGGCACCATGCGTTCCTTGTTTCCCTTGCCCAGCACTTTGATGATTTTTTCTTTTTTCCTCACATCATGGATGTTCATATGAATCAATTCTTCCAGCCTTACGCCGGTACTGTACAGGATTTCCAATATTGCCCGATCCCGGATGCCTTCATGGGTCGATATATCAGGCTGTGACAGCAGGTTTTTCATGTCTTCCTCCGTGGGCACGGGTTTTATTTTTGTTTTTACGCCGGGAATGATCATTGATGCGGCAGGATTGACAAATATCTGCCGGGTATCCTCAAGATATTTAAACAGTTTTCGGACCGTCCGCAGGTATGCGCCGATGCTGTGTTCAGCGTATGCCTGATCCACCAGTTCCAGCCGGTATGCGGCAAGGTCTTTTGATGTGACATCAACAACCCGGTTGATGTTTTTGGCAGTTAAAAAAGAAACAAACCGGGAAAGTGCATTGTTGTAACTGTTAATGCTTTTTTGGCTGTATTTTAAGGCTTTCAGGTTCTCAAGATATTGTCTGACAGGTATGATTACGGCATGATGTGTATGATCACTTAAAACATCCATATCTATCTTTTTCCCCAAAAAACCGAAAGGTTAGTCGTTATTATGCTAATATTCAAGAGGTTAAGCCAGCTTTTGGGCACCCAAAAGCTGGCCTAAAGCTACCCGAAAGGTGCCCAAAAGCTAACCCAAAGGTTGGATCAATTTTTCAGTTCTTCAGGGTTTGTAAGTCCGAGAATAAACTTTGATCCGTCCTTGCCCTGACCTTCATAAGCCAGGCGGTAGCAAAAAGGTGAGCCGTTTTTACCGGATTCAACCAGGATATATTCAAGATGCACCAGTTCTTTAAGGTGGGTATGCACGCGATAATTTGACCATCCGGTATGCTCCCGGATATCCCGGCGGGTAAAGTTGATACCCGTGCGTTTCAGCTTATTGCCTGTGTCTTTTTGGGTGAACTTTTGCCACAGCTTTTCAACCATTTCATCAAGGAGCATGAGCAGATCCCGACCGGGTCGGCTCAGTTCATCCAGGCTCCTCCCTAAAATTTCCTGGGCCAGCTTATTGGCAATGCGGATGTCTTCAAGGTCTGCTTCTATAAACGGTACGGATTTACCGTTTTTTTGACTGTATTTTATTTCCTTTTGCATCTGCCGCAAAAACGCCACGGATTTAATCAAGTTGAGGTATTTGGGCTGATCTCTGCGGCCCTGCAGCCGGTCGTCTGCATATGTCAATCGGCTGCTGTAGGGGTTTTGAACACCCAGTGGTTTTAAAAGTCTCTGGAAGTTGATGTGTTTTTTGATGACCGCCTCTGTTTTGATGTTTTCGCTGATTTCATCTTCGCTGTGTTTTTCTCTTTGAAAGGCAAGGATCTTTCGGGTCTGCTCCCGGCTCTCGTCAATACCGGTCACAAAAAACCGGGATTTGGTTTCCGGGTCAACATCCGGGTTGGTGGTGGTGTAAAACACGGCCGTCGGCCCCTCCACGCGGTTTTCCATGGTGGTCAGTCTGCCGGTGGATAAATCCTTGATGGTGGTTTCATTGATCAACACCCCGGAACTGATCAGGCTGCGGATGGCATAAGATGCGTCCTCCGCGCCGTTGCCTTCTTCCAGGGCAAGAACTTTGTGTTTTAAGCTGTTCCGCTCTTTGTAAAACAGGGCTTTACCTGACAGGCTGGTTAATTTGATCAGGTCTTCAGGCGGACAAAAGTTGACAACCGCATCCTGCAAAGCGGTCTTGCCGGACCCTGAGCTTGAAAGGATCTGCATGGATATGGGTTCTTTTCTCTTTCTGCTGGTCATGGCAACATAGCCAAGCAGTTTGTTGGCTTCTTCCCCGATCAGGCCGCAGGTCACAAAATCGTTTAAAATGGTGTCGATCAAGTCCTTTGACTGGCCGAACGTTTCTGCCTGCTTTTTTTCTTTGTCGCTGATGGTTGGGGTTATTGACGCTTGCGGAGCCGCCTTTGACGGATCATCTTGCAGGTTCTCGCATTCCCGGATTATCCGGGTAATGTCTGATTCAATGGTTTCCGGCAGTTCTTCAAATATCCGGCAGATGTCCGCGCAAAGGTTTCTTCTTGATCTTGCCGGGTACAGGTCAAGGGTGTCCACATGCAGTTTGCCCCTATGCTCAAGCCGGATGGTGATTTTTAATTTATTCGATCCCTTATCAAGGCTCATGATCCGGTATTGCCTGAGGCCGCAGGCAATGACAAAACCTTCTGATATCGGGGCTTGGGGATGTTCGGACGGCTGTTGATCTTGTGTTTGTATTTGCTTAGGGCTGCTGGATTGAATAAATTCCGCAAGCTGTTGCGGGCCGTGCTTGATTAAAAAACTGTTGGGATCATGGCTGTCCGGCAGGGTTTTGATGTCTACGCTAAAATCCGTCAGTTTTTCTTTTAACCGCTCTGATGCTTTTATGCCGGGTGCATCGCCATCCAGCAAAAGAATGAGTTTGGCAACGCCGTAAGTCTTTAAATCCATGATTTCTTGATCCGACAGGCCGTTGATACTCTGGATGGATATTACATTGCTAAAACCCGCCATTTGGACGCTTAATGCATCCATAATGGATTCTGTCAGGATGATCTCCGAACAGGTTTTGATGATATTGCTGTTCCACAGGCCCGTTGGTCGATTGGGTAAAAATACATGCTTTTTACCGGATGCCTCGTCAATACAGCGGCCATAAAGGGTGACGATATGGCCGTCCGGATCATACACCGGGAACACCACGCAGTTTGCGAACCGTTCCGAACCGTTTTCAAGAAGGATGCCGGTTTGTTTTAACTCATCCCGGATGCCGCCGTTTTCCGGCAGGATGCCGTTTAACGTGTTGTCGCAAAAGCCTGCGGCATGCTTTGTAAATAATCCGGCATCGGTTATTCCCCGGTCATCAAGATATTTTTTAGCGCCGGCTTTTAACGTAAAATTATTTTCATAGATGGCAACCACTCTTTCAAGGTGTTGCCGGGCTTGCGGATTGTCAGGATGAGGATGAGACAGCGGTTTTTTTTCAGGTGGATTCAATGCCGGCGGATTGATTTTTATATCATGCCCGCCATTGGACAGCCGGTTGACCGCCTCCTTAAAATCCACCTGGTCAAACAGTTCCACGAACCGGATCACGTCGCCGCCTTTGTTGCAGCCAAAGCACTGCCACAGGTTTTCCTGGGTGTTTACGGAAAAAGATGGGGTTTTATCGTCATGAAACGGGCACCGGCCAAAATACCCTTTGCCGTTTTTCTTTAAGGCGATGCCTTTGGATTCTATCAGGTCTTTTATATCAACTGACCGTTTGATGGACTCGATCTTGTCTTTTTCTATCATATCTCATCTCTTCTCTTTGATTTTGTCTCAAGGATTCAAACAGGATGTCCCGCAGGTGGTTCAAGGCTTCTCGGAACTGCAAGGGGTTTACCAGAGCCTGCCCCTGGCTTGAACAGGGGGCGCGGCCGTTTCTGTAGGCATTGTCGTGCTTGTGCAGGTCTTCGCCGG
>JBAQUK010000020.1:0-5326 GCA_049297455.1 Desulfosalsimonadaceae bacterium
CGCCACCTGTTCAAAAAAAGATATTTTCTTATATACAGACACCAATTCAACCGACACCGGGCTTGTTCAACCACCGGATAAGATCGTGGTTCGCTTCGCTCTCACGATCTATCCTTATTCGTTCGGCCACCTGAAATCCATCCATTCCCGGCATTCTCAAATCCAAAAGAACCATGTGAAATGGTTTTCCCTGTTTGTCGGCATCACTAATCCATTGAATCGTCTGCGCCCCGCTTTCAGACTCATCGGCCGACGCGCCCCAGGCGGAAAGCAATTCTCTGCATATCAGGCGATTGGTCTCGTTGCCGTCCACCACAAGCACCCGCATCCCTTCCAGTTCGGTTGGAGAGGGGGTGGCGGATGTTGGTATCGGCGCTGTCTGGAAAAGCCTGGCGGTGAAGAAAAACCGGGTTCCCCTGCCTTCCTCGGATTCAATCCGGATATGCCCGCCCATCAGCTCCACCAGACGTTTGCAGATGGCAAGACCCAATCCTGTGCCGCCATACTTGCGGGTAATCGACGTATCTACTTGTGAAAAGCTGTCAAAAATAATCTGCTGTTTTTCCTTTGGAATGCCGATTCCCGTGTCCCGGACACAGAATTGCAGCAATTCGGGATCATCCGAAGTGACGACTTCCAGAATCACCTCCCCATGATGGGTGAATTTGATGGCATTGTTCAAGAGATTGATGAATATCTGTCTCAGCCGGGTTGGATCTCCCATGCGGAAAGGATTAACGTCCACCGCCACCCGGCAGTTGAGTTCCAGGCCCTTTTCGTGGGCTTTAATCGTCAGCATTTTACCTGTTGTTTCAACAAGATCTATCAGATTAAACGGCGTTTTCTCAATCGTCATCTGACCGGCTTCGATTTTTGAGAAATCCAGAATGTCGTTGATGATGGAAAGCAGCAGTTCTCCTGAAGAATTGATGGTTTGGGTGAATGCTTTCTGCTCAGCATTCAGACAGGTTTCGGATAGCAGATCCGCCATGCCCAGAATGGCGTTCATGGGCGTTCGAATCTCGTGGGACATGTTGGCTAAAAATTCGCTTTTGAACTTTGTTGCGGCTTCTGCGGCTTCTTTTGCTTTTTTGAGTTCTATTTCAGCGTTTCTTTTTGATGTAACATCCCTGGCAAGGGATCGAAATCCGACAACCTTGCCGTTTGAATCCTTTTGCGGGGAAACAATGGCTTCCACATATGCCCTTTTTTCTTTTGAGACGCCTTCCCATCCAATGAGTTTGGTCTTGCCGGTTAAAAACACCTCATGAAATTCTTCAAATATTTTTTTTGCGGTGGGTTCATCCACAAATTCTGTAAAATGTCTTTTTATGAGTTCACCAGGCTCACAGTTTAGCCCTTCTGCCCCGGCTTTGTTGAAAAATACGAAATTGCCGGTCAAATCTGTTTCAAAATAAAAATCTTCCATATTGTCCAGAATGCTCCGGTATTTTTCTTCACTCTGACGAAGCGCCTCGACCGCAAGTTGACGTTCTTTAATTTCTGATTGGAGTTCAGCGGTTCTTTCCTCGACTCGTTTTTCCAAGTCGGCCTTGGTTTTTTCTAAAGACGCCTCAACCTGTTTCCTTAAGGTGATATCCCTTGCAATGCCACGAAAGCCGACAGGGTTTCCCCGGGAATCAACAATTAAAGAACCAAGCGCCTCCATCGGAATTTTGCTTTTATTTTTTGTTATAATATCAAATTCTAACCGCTGCGGGTTCCCTGTTTTATAAATGGCGTTAAAAATTTCGAATGACTTATGGGTTTCTTTTTCTTCCGTATAATTTTTATAGTTCATCCCAATGAGTTCGTCTGCCGTAAATCCCGTCAGCTTCACCAGCGCATTATTGAAAAAGGTGAAATTGCCCGCCAAATCCAGTTCAAAACAGATATCCTCTATATTATACAGGATGTTGCGATAACGCTCCTCACTTTTCCGCAATGCTTCTTCCGCTTGCTTTCTTTGGGAAATGTCTTCCAGCAATCCTTCATGATAAAGAATGTTGCCGTCCGGATCCTTTATTGCGTGTGAATTGATCGACACATCAATAACGGCCCCGTCTTTTTTATAAAAACGGGTCTCGAAACCGCGAATGATATTTTTTTCCTGGATGATTTGTTTAAAGATATCCCGATCATCGGGCATGACGTAGAGCTGATTTTTGATATCCTGAATAGAATGAATGAGTTCATCCGGCGATTCATACCCCAGTATTTGCGCCATCGCGGGATTGGCGCTGATAAACCTGCCCGTCGGTGTTGATTGAAAGATTCCTTCGGACGCATTTTCATAAATGGAGCGGTATTTTTCCTCGGATTGTTTCAATCGTTCATAAAATCTGGCGTTTTCAATGGAAATGGCGGCCTGGGTGCAAATCACCCGGACCACCGCAACCCGCTCAGGTGTAAACGCGCCTGCGACCTGATCGTTTTCCAGATACAGAACGCCGATTAATTCGGCGTGACGCATTAAAGGAATGCTTAAAACAGACTTTGTCTGATTGGCTTTGACATACGCATCCTGAACAAAAATCCCTTCCTTTGCCGCATCATTTAATACCACCGCTTCTTTTGTCCGAACCGTATAATGCACAATGGCCGGGGAAAGGGCGTCCGATGACTCCATCGGCAAGGACTCCATCCGGATAGCATCCTTGCTCACCGAAATGCTGGCTTCAACCGTCAAACGATCCTGATCCTTTAAAATCAGAACCCCTTGTCGTGCGCCTGCATTTTCAACGGTGATTTTCATGATATGGTCAATCAGCGTTTTTAGCTCGATTTCTCCGGATATGGTCTGGGAAGCCTTGACCAAAGAAGCGATGTCCAGACTTTCAGATGTCCCGGATGTCTGGTTTGAAGTCGTGGTGATTTGCGCGAAAGGTTTGACGATATCGGCCTTTCCGGCGGGTTCAGGAGATAGCAATTGGGGATAGACGGCCCCCAATTGTCTCACCTTCGCCTCCGCACCCCATATCCGGTATTGGTGGCGGGCGGTCTCCATGTAAACCCGTGCAACTTTTATTTCGTCCAGAGCCAGCCAGTATCTGGCGTATAATTCATTGCCCAGGGCTTCATCCTGAATATAGCCGTTTTGATTGGCCAGTTGAATGGACTCCTGGTAATACTTTCGCGCTTTAGCTTCCTGCCCCAAAACTTTCGCCAGCTCCGCTTCCACCAGGCAATATCTGTGCATGTGATTCATGGGCGCATGATCCGCCCATAGTTTTATCCGTTTTTGATTGTGACGCGCCTTTTTTAGCAATTGTTTTTTCTGGGATTTAGGTGCTTGCTGGCTAAAAGCCAACTGCGATAGTGTGTAATAAAAATATATCAGCGCAACGGTTACGGAAATAGTAGCGTTATACAAATATTTTTTGCCTATTTTTCCATATTCCAGCGCAGATGGAATATCCTGCCAAAAATAGGCCAGCATCAGTTTGGTAAAAGAAAAAAAATGAATGCTTACGCCGCTATTTGAGGCGTAAAAAATATCTAATAATTGCTGTTCATCATCATACGGGCTTGGTGGAAGATCGGGTTCTGCTGTGGGATCTCGAAGTTTTTCGATAAATTGAGAAAATATTCGCGCAGCGTAGATGCCGTTATTATTTTTAAGCCTTTCTGTTATTTGCAAGGACTGAGCAAACGACTGTTGAAGCTCCCGAAGATTTTTTCCCAATACCAGTAAATATATCGGATACCATAATATGTTGTAGGATGCATATCCTGGATCACCTGCTTCCATACACATCCGGTAACCATCGGCGAGTTTCTGTGTTGTTTTCTTTAAATCCTGCTTCCAATGGTCGATAACAAAATATTCGGAGACGATGCTTCGGGCTTTATAAAACAAAGGCATGGGAAGCTCGGCTAATTTAAGGACTAACTTCCCAAATCGGTATCCGGATTCAATATCGTCAAGCGTGATCAATATGCCACCGAAATACACGAAATTCATTAAGGAGGCCGGCGTAAATCCATATCGAAGGTTAAGAATAATTTGTTTCATCGAAGCAATAGCACTTAAATATGGATTCACAAATTGACCCGGGATAACGAGTAAGAAAATTATCTTTGCAATGGCAATTTTATAGGGATCGGTCATGTCCGGCAGATCAGCCAGCCCTTCTATTTTTTTCCCCCGCAAGTGCCATTTGACTTTTAAAAATTCAATTATAAAGTCACGTTTTGAAGGGTTATGCGGAATTTTTAATCCCAGCATTCTTAAAACTTTTATGGCCAATTGGATGGCGTCTTCCATCCGGCCTTTGTCAATCAACAAATACATTTTGATTTCAAATATTTTTACCTGATCCAGCAATTCTGCGGCATTTTCTAAAGCAATCTGAATAAATCGTTCTGTTTCTGTAAAATCACGGTTCAGGTAAGCGGCTTCCGTTGCCTGGATATAGATTTCCAAAGCCATTTTTGCATCGCTTTGCCAGATAAAATCTCCCAGAAAGGCAATAGCTTTTTCCAGATAGGCCAGCGCCGGGCCATAGGCTGCCGAGGCTTTGGCTTTCAACCCGGCCTTAAAATTAAGCTCGGCCAGTCGTTTTTTTTCTACTATGTCCTGTATTTTTTTCCTTCCCCGGTTCAAATGATCTACGATGTCAAATAGCCTTTTATCTGATTCGGTCCCGGAAAAAGTATCCCGCATCAAAACGCCGATACGCCAATGGGTGTCCGCCTTGGCTGCATCCGGGATCAGTTGATACGCCGCCTGTTGAATCCGGTCATGACCAAACCGGTAAACAGGAATCATGGAAGGCGCATCCGGCATCAAACTTTCCGTATCAACGCCCACATATTTATAGGCATCGCCAATGGGAACCACCAGTTCGGCGCGCATGGCGTCCCATAAATCGTTTGCAGTTTCCACTGGAGTTTTACCGCACACCACGGACAGGGTATTTAAGTCAAACTGGCCCCCGATGCACGCGGCAAGTTTCAACACGCTTTGGGTGGCCGGACGCAGTTGCTGAATCTTGTCAAGCATCAGATCGACGACATTATCCGTCACCGTTGTTTGATGAATTTTGTCCATATCCCACTGCCACCTGGCTTTTTCCCGGTTAAAAAAAATAAGTCCGGATTTGTGCAGCATGTGGAGAAACTGGTTTAAAAAAAATGGGTTGCCCTGGGTTTTATTAAAACAGAGAGAGGAAAGCGGCAGCACGGCATCGGGTTCGACGATTAGGAATGTGCACAAAATAACTTATGCAACCTATAAAACCGTCGTTCCAGAAAGGGCAACATAATTCCATTGCCCCAGATGTTCGTCAAACACGATCCGCATCGACTCCTTGAACCCCTCTGC
>JBAQUK010000021.1:0-8623 GCA_049297455.1 Desulfosalsimonadaceae bacterium
ACAGGCTTGAAGATGCTGAACTGAACGCTATTGCCGATGCGCGCGCCAGTCAGGATGAGATCACGGTGACGCTGGATGAGATTTGATCTGCGATTCAAGGAAGAAGCCTTGTGTGAGATCAATCCCGGGTTAAAAACCCGGGCTACGTAAACCGGGTTTTCAACCCGGCATTGGCCCATTCCGATAAACCGGGTTTTCAACCCGGCATTGGTCCATTCCGATAAACCGGGTTTTCAACCCGGCATTGGTCCATTCCGATAAACCGGGTTTCCAACCCGGCATTGGTCCATTCCGATAAACCGGGTTTCCAATCCGACATTGACCAAAAAGTGCCTTTACAGGTACGAATCAAGGTGTTATTATAAGTCATAAACTCAAGGAAGGAGTCGATTATGGCGCACCTTATTTTTTCAACAACCACCGCAAGCATTTCTGAACTTAAACGAAACCCGATGGGCACGGTGGCCGCGGGGGAAGGTTTTCCCGTGGCGATCCTCAACCGGAACACGCCGGCTTTTTATTGTATTCCCGCCAGCACCTATGAGGCCATGTTAGACAGGCTTGAAGATGCTGAACTGAACGCTATTGCCGATGCGCGCGCCAGTCAGGATGAGATCAGGGTGACGCTGGATGAGATTTGATCTGCGATTCAAGGAAGAAGCCTTGCTTGAGTGGCGGCGGCTTGATGGCGCCGTCCGCGATCAATTCAAAAAAAAACTTGCCGAACGGCTGGAGCATCCTCGGGTGCCCGCATCGAAATTATCAGGGCATAAGGACCGATACAAGATTAAGCTGCGCAAGGCAGGATTTCGATTGGTGTATGAGGTGCGCGATGATGAAGTCGTGGTTGTGGTGGTTGCGGTCGGCAAACGCGAAGGTAACGCGGTCTATAAATCGGCGGATCAACGGTAAAAAACCCGGAATAAACGGCATTGATCAATCCCGGGTTAAAAACCCGGGCTACGTTGACATTGATAAATTACGATAACCGGGTTTCAATCCCGACATTGCGACATTGTCCTTGGGGTGGCTTTATGGCTCGCTATCGACGGTATTTTGTGCCCAATGCCTCTGTATTTTTAACCGTCGTTACCGCCGGAAGGCGGCCGCTGTTTAATAATGCCGATAATATCGCATCGGTCTTTGCCATATTTCGCAATGTCAAACTTCTCCATCCGTTTACCATGAAAGCCTGGGTAGTGATGCCCGATCATCTTCATTTGCTGATTCACACCATTGACGGCCGGTTTGATCGGGTGATGCACTCATTCAAGCGGCAGGTGGCGGCGCATTTTCGCGATCGCGGCATGGGCGGCGGGGATATCTGGCAGAAACGGTATTATGACCATGTGGTCCGGGATGACCGGGATTTTTTCAACCATCTGGATTATATTCATTTTAATCCGGTCCACCATGGGATTGCGACGCGCCCAGGGGATTTTGTGTCTTCATCGTTTCATCATTATGTAGCGAGGGGGTGGTATGCGTCCGATTGGGGAAGCATGACGCCGGACCATATCAAATCAATGAATGTGGAGTAGGTCGGGTTTTTAACCCGACAATGCCCCATTCCGATAAACGGGTTTTTAATCCGACATTGATTTATTCCATTTTGTCCTTGTGTTGATGGCTGTTTTATGCTTTAAGTTGCGGCTGATATTATACGTGCCGGGTTTGCCGGGGCCGGAATTCCCGGCGTAATTTTGGGATCATTACTTATCAATTACTTATCCGAGGAGAGAAAAAATGCACATTTTCGCAGACGGACTCAGCAAAGTCACCCTATCCAACCTGAACCTCCGCATCACGCTGGTCCAGAATGGCCCTGACAACAAGCAGATGGAAGCCGGAACTCTCATTATTCCCGCCACCATGGCAAACGCCCTGGTTAATGGACTGGCAAACAGCCTGAAGAAGCTTGATGAGCAGATCAAGGCCCAAGTTGAAGCCAAAAAGAACGCCACGGAATCGGCCCAGGCTGACATTCAGTAGGTCGGGATTCCAATAGCTTCGTAGGTCGGGATTTTTTCCCGACAAAAGGATTGTATCAATTGCCGGGTAAGAAACCCGAGATTAACGGAATTGATTCATTGCCGGGTAAGAAACCCGGCCTACGCACCGTAGGTCGGGATTCCCTACCGACAATGCCCCATACCGCTTCACGGGATTCTTTCCCGACACCGGGGTCCGAAATGCCGTTTGTGTCCGTGATTATTCCGGTACATAATGATGCGGATGGCATCCGGCAAACCCTGCGGTCTTTATTTGCGCAAACCTATCCGAAAACCCGCTATGAAATCATTGTTGTCGACAATCGTTCAGAGGATGACACATTTTTAACGATTCAGAAAATGGTTTCTGAATTTGACGGAAATATCGTTGTTGAAACCGAAGCGGTAAAAGGGTCTTATGCGGCCCGGAACCGGGGTATCGATATATCCCGTGGCGAAATCCTTGCGTTTATTGATTCGGATATGACGGTGGGGCCAGACTGGCTATATAATGGGGTTAGCTGTTTTTTTTATAAAAAAGCAGATTATATCGGGTGCCGCATCGACATGGTTTCATCACGAAACCGATTGTCTTTGTGGGAAAAATATGACATGGCGCTGGGGTTCCCGGTAAAAGTGTATATGGAAATCGACGGATATGCGCCCACCGCCTGTCTGTTTGCAACGCGGAAGGTGATTGATGCGGTCGGGAATTTTAATCATACACTTTTATCCGGCGGCGACCGTGAATTCGGCACCCGGGTTCGAGATCATGGCTTTACCATGGTTTATGATCCCGAAAACGTCATGTATCATCCGGCCCGGCATTCCTTTTCATCCTTGATCCAGAAGCAGAAAAGGGTCACCCTGGGGCAAATCCGGCTGTGCCGTCTTTTTCCGGGGCGGTTCGCGCACAACCGTTTAAAGGATGTCGCCATCTGCTGTCTTCAGATTCTTCCGGTGGCAAGCCCTGAGGTCATCCGTCAATTATCCCGATCCGGGGCCGATTTTTTCCCTTTATTCGGCGGTTTTTATATATTTCGGCTATATACATGCTGGTTGAAATTTACCAATAAGTGTCTCTTCTTTTAAATGGTCATTGAATGTTAAGGCTTACCAAAGATGTCCTGGAAAATCGCCATGCCCTTCGCAGTCAATTTTATGTCAATATAAAAACGACGGTGGCAACGACCCGGTTAGGGCTTGCCTGGTGGATATTAGATCCACTATTTCTGATGCTGATTTATTATTTTGTGGTGAAAGTGGTTTTTAACCAGGGCGGCCCCAAGTACCATCTGTTTGTTTTATGCGGGCTTGTGGCCTGGCAGTCTTTCTCTCGCTCAATTACCTTATGCACAAGCGCACTGACCAGCAGTGAAGGTCTGATCAAACAGGCATCCCTGCCCATGGTGATTTATGTCTTGATTTCTCCGCTGGTACAGGCTTTTTTTTGTTTGATTGGGCTATGCATTATCATGATCTGGAACTGGCAGGTCATGGCCCTGCATACCATCGGTGTGGTGGTGCCGGTATGTTTGATGATCATGATATCGTTCACGGCAGGACTTTTCTTGTCCATATTTGAAGTCTATATCCGAGATACGGGGAAATTGATAACCTATATCCTGCGGTTCGGCATGTATATGAGTCCTGTCTTATACTCTCCTGACCGAATTTATAAAATTGAATCAATCCCTGAATCCTTTAAAATTTTGTATTCGATGAACCCGATGGTTCATGTGATCGGGTCTGTCCGGGATCTTCTTTTTTATGGCAGGATGTTTGAATGGCGGCCTGTTTTGATCACGTTCGCGGTGACCCTCATCCTTATGCAGCTTGGATTGCTGTTTTTTCGAAGGGTGTCTCCCTATGTCCCTAAGATGTTGTAACATGGATTCTATCCCGAATAGCCCCATGGTAGTCTTTGATAATGTAAGCTTATGCTTTCGCAAGCATTCATCTATTTTTGAGCTGTTTTTTAATCCCAGAAACAGAGAATTTGATTTCTGGGCACTCCAGGGGGTTTCTTTCTGTATTTATGAGGGGGAAACCCTGGGTGTGATTGGTCGGAATGGTTCGGGCAAGAGCACATTATCGCTTGTATGTACAAAAGTATACCGGCCTGACAAAGGGAAGGTGGAAATCCGAGGCCGGGTTCAGCTTCTGGCGCTGGGCGTCGGGTTTGAGAAGCAGCTTTCCGGCCGGGAAAACGTTTATATCAGCGGCAGCCTGCTGGGGCTCAAGACATCTGAAATCCGGCAGAAAATGGATGATATAGAAACTTTTGCCGATATCGGGGAGTTTATGGATGAGCCGGTGCGGACTTATTCCAGCGGCATGAAGAGCCGCCTGGGCTTTTCCATCGCCACGGCGATTCGTCCGGATATACTGATTCTGGATGAAGTCATGGCAACGGGGGATAATTCTTTTAAAGAGAAAGCCATGGAGAGAATGAAGGATCTTCGCTCAATGGCCAAATGTGCGCTTGTGATTTCACATGAGCCCGCACAGCTTAAAAAAATCTGCAATAAAGTGCTCTGGCTGGAAAAAGGAAGAATCGTCATGCAGGGAGAACCGGCCCCTGTTCTGGATGCGTATCAGGCGTTTTGTAAAAATCCGGCAAGGTGGATGGCTGACAATCAATCGTAGGTCGGGATTTTATCCCGACAATGCGCCCCATTCCATTTACCGGGATTTTATCCCGACAATTCCCCTATTTTTTTAATGATTGATACAATCGCGTAATTTTTTCGGCCACCGGTCGAATATGATAAAAGCTGTCAAATCTTTTGCGCGCCTGATGTCCCATCTTAATTCTGTCCTTCGGCTTTTTTTGAAAAAAGTGGATTGCCTCGGCGATGGTTTCCGGATTCGCGGGCTTAACCTGTAATCCGGTATGTCCGTGCAAATTGACTTCCGTGACGCCGGAGCCCGGAATCACAGTGGTGATGAGCGGCTTGCCGAAATACATAGCTTCCAGAAGGACCATCCCGAATGCTTCGGTCCTTTCCAAAGACGGCAGGCAGAAAATATCGCAATGCTCAAACAGATGCATCAGCGCATCCTGGCTGACTTTTCCCGGCAGCCATACCCTGTCCTGTAACCCGCAATGATTTATCATCTGCTTCAATTTCCGGCGTTCCGGCCCGTCACCCACGATAATGAAATCAGCCTCCGGTATTTTCCCCGCCGCTTCGATCAGAAAACGGAAGCCTTTGTAATAGGTAAATCGGCCCACGCTGAGGACTGAAAACCGGGAGGTCTTTTGCGTGTTTGAGTTTGATGGTTTTCCGGAAATCGTCATTCGTTCCGGGTCCAGTCCTAATGGAATTACCGCACATTTTTTTCGCCACTGCCGGAGCGCCTGACTGGTGTTCAGATAGGCGCTTGAAGTGCAGATAATGCGGTCCGCCCTTTTTAAAAGCCGCGTCTCCCAAGGTTTATATATCGGATAGAGGCAGGACATTTTTTTGTCGATTTTTGATGCCACCACATCCGCATGCCAGTGCAGGAGGAGCGGGCAGGTTTTGGGCAGAAAAAGCAGCCAGAAAGTCGACACATTGGGAAGGTGGGCATGAATGACATCCGGGCGAAAGCGGCGAATTGCGGAGTGCAGCCGAAAGAGAAACCCCGGGCTGACCGGCGCATGCGCCATTTCACCAAAGGTCCGGATTCGGTCAACCTGCACCCCGTTGATATTTTCATGTTGACTGGTTTTTGCAAAACCGGTCTGATGGCATATCACATAAACGGCATGGCCGTTTTCAGCCTGAGCGCTTGCCAGGTCATAAACAAAATTTTCGATCCCCCCCGGCTCCGGAGGGTAATATTTGGCGATATGCAATATGTTCAATGGCGTCAAACGCTACAAAATTAAGACTGGACAAACGGGCGCTTCCAAAATAATATCTGGAAAATATTAACATCATAATCGGTATGATATGTCAAGGAACCATCATTTTTCAGAAAGTCTGTTTTTGGAGTGTCTGCTCGTCATCCCGGCCTGGAATGAATCCGCCAGCATTCAGGCGGTTGTAGATTCCATTAAAGCAAAATACCCGCTGGATGTGCTGGTGGTGGATGATGGAAGCTCGGATAATACCGGCGGTTTGGCGGAAAAGGCGGGTGCTGATGTCGTCCGGCTGGCCATGAACATGGGGGCGTGGACCGCCACTCAGACGGGATTTCGGTATGCGCTTTCGAAGGGCTATAAAATCGCAGTGACAATGGATGCGGATGGCCAGCATTTTGCCGAAAGTATTCCCCTGCTGATCCAGCATCTTAACGATTTCGGGGCGGATGTCGTGATTGGTTCCAATCCGGAAAGAGCCAGCAAAAACAGGCAGCTTTCATGGGCGTTTTTTCGATGGCTGACATCCATTGATTTGCAGGATTTTACTTCCGGCATGAAAGCCTATAACAGGCAGGCCATGAAATTATTGCTCAGCAGCCGCGCCCATCTTTTTGATTATCAGGATCTGGGAGCGCTCCTGCTCATGCGCCGTGCCGGCCTCACCATTCGTGAAACGCCAGTGCCTATGCAAAAAAGACTTCATGGGCATTCCCGAATTTTTTCCAATTGGTGGCGGGTGCTGCGGTACATGACGTTAAGCACGGTGTTGTGTATATCAAAATATCGTCATTGAAGTTGCGGCATATGCCTGACGCCAGATTTGACAACTTTTTGAACGCATTTAAAAAGTTGTCAAATCTATTTACAGTATAGCGGGCCTCAGATGGGGTTTCCAAACAGACTCGGACAGGATGAACCATGATTCATTTTCCTTTTTATAATATCGTCACCGCTTTCCTGGGTATTTGCACCGCATCTTTCATCCTTTATCTGGTCCGCCGGGACAAACTGTCCGTCAATTACACGCTTTGGTGGGGTTTCCTGGCTCTGGGCCTGATTGTTTTCGGATCTGCCCCGGCTTTGATTGATTGGATCGGCAAAAAATTGGGTGTTGCTTACCCTCCGATACTCTTTGTCATCATCGCCATCTGCCTGATTTTCGTAAAACTGCTGTTTATGGATCTGCACCGGTCGAGGCATGAACAGCAGATCCGAATATTGACCCAACGGCTGGCGCTGTATGAAAACGAAAACAAAAAAACCGGACGATGAAACCGGAATGATTTTGTAACTATTCAGGTATTCAGGAGACAGAATTCAGAAGCCGGAATAAGGGAACCGGCAAGGCGGTTTGAAGACTTGATGGCGTGGCGGCTACCGGAATTTTACTTGCGGGCCATTCTGAATGCTGACTCCTGTGGATGCCTGTTGGTGGATGGTTTTATGTCTGACGGCGGGCGTTTTTTTCCAATTTTTAGCACAAAATAACTATCAGTTAATGGTTGTGGATGTCAAGGATCGTGTGTTAATAAGGCTGGCAGGCGCACTGTGTGCCACCCATCGGTTTGTGTTCTGTTATAGGTAACTAATTAAAATGACATGTTAATTTTTTAACTCCAGAGAAAGAGTAATTCGACAATGATCGTCTGGCTCGCGTCATATCCCAGATCCGGCAACACATTGCTCAGAACCATCTGCAGGCACTGTTTCCATCTGTATTCCTACGCCGACGAACCCGTGGATTACGAAAGCGAATTCCGCTCCAATCCGGATCTGATCGGTCATGTGGAACTTGCGGAACCCTGGGAGGAATTCTACCCGAAAGCATCCGCATCTCCTGATGTGTTTCTGGTGAAGACCCATAATTATCCGATTGATAATCAGCCGGTTATTTATGTTGTCCGGGACGGGAGGTCTTCCATTCAGAGTTACAGGAAATTTCACCTGTCTTTTAACCGGATGGATAAGTCCATAGTAAGCATCATTCTGGGCAATGATCATTACGGGGACTGGTCAACCCACTTTGATAAGTGGAACAACCGGGATATGAAGCGCCTTCTGGTCCGTTTTGAAGATCTTATTGACATCACCGGCGAAAAGTTGGCCGAAATTGCCGGATTTATCCGGTACAAGGGGAAAATAAACAACTGGGTGAACCCCGTCCAAGAGTTGCAAGCCTATGAGCCTAATTTTTTTAATGAAAAAAATCGGGGATTTATTCCGGGGAAAGAGTGGACCCCGGCAACCGACTATCTGTTTAATAAGCTGCATCACCGGATGATGGCTGACCTGAAATACAATGAACCTTCATTTCCTTTGGACCGAAAATCAGAGCAGCTTCAAGATATTGATTTAATGATCGATGAGATGATCCTTCTGGTGAAGCGGCTGCAAAACGACAACAGGGAATTGATGGGCGTCTGCAAGGAACGAAAAGCGTTGATTGATAAACTGCATAACATTTGTGAAGAACGTCTGGCTGTTATCCGCAAATATCATCGGCCAGACCATTAAATTTAATAAACTATTATTTTTATTGGAAATATAAATGAGCGCTGACTGCCCCGGGGCAAAAGAAGAACTGTATGCCCAGGAAACTGAATTTAAGATTCTCAGTACGTTATTACCGTATATAAAAAATAAGACATTTATCGATGTGGGGGCGGAAAAAGGTTCCTTTGCAAGGCAGTTAATGGATTTCGGTTTCACAGGGACGCTTTTTGAGCCCTGCCCGAAGCATCATAAGGACCTGATCCGGTTAACCGAGAACACCGGGTCG
>JBAQUK010000022.1:0-7496 GCA_049297455.1 Desulfosalsimonadaceae bacterium
GTGCACGGAAATGGCGTTCAAAAATACCCACGAGGCCATTCAGCTCCTTGGCGGAAACGGACTTACCCGGGAATATTTGCCGGAAAAGCTCTTCCGGGACGCCAGATCAACGCTGATAGAAGACGGGAATAACGAAACCCTGTCCCGGCATGGCGGACATATTCTAATGGAATCCTATCCCAGGGCGCCGCTCGATTTTTAACGCAAATAACATATTGAGGCTATCAATGGATCAAAACAGACCCTACTGGAATATGGACATCGAACCGCTCCTGAATACACCGGCGATGGAAAAGATCCAGTTTGTAAAATTGAAAAAAATGTTGAGCCGCCTAAAGGCCAACGCGCCTTTTTACGCCAAAATGATTGAAGGCAGTAAATGCGATCCGGATTCATTAAGCAGCATGGATGAGTTCAAGGACAAAATCGCTTTTTTTAACAAGGAAAATCTGCGGGTATTGGTCATGGAATGCAATGGGGATTTTATCAAAGCCCTGAATCAGATCATGCCCATTTCGGTTGACGAACTCGATTATATTGCCACAACAACCGGGACAACGGGCATTCCGACCCCCTACCCCATGACCAATAACGATATCAACAATGTCTGGGGTGAAGTCATGGTCCGGGGCGGCTGGCGGGCGGGAATCCGGCCCCAGGACCGGGTGCTGTTCTGCTTTGCGTTGTCCATGGTGATTGCCGGGATTCCCACCATGATGGGTATGCAGAAACTGGGGGCCACCATGATACCGGTGGGTGCGGAAGCCAAAAGCGAACGGATTCTGCTGATGCAGGGCCTGTTTAGAGGGAACGTCTATGTGGGCACGCCTTCCCTGGCGGAGTACCTGATTGAACAGTCGCCGAAATTATTAAATAAAACCGTAAAAGAGCTGGGGTTTAAAGCCCTGTTGTGCGGCGGCGAACCAGGTGCGGGGATTCCGGCGGTCAAGGCCAAGATTGAAGGGGCGTATGGGTGCCGGATTTTTGATGCCGGCGCCGGATTCGGCTGTTCCTGTGACCATGAAGAATATCAGGGAATGCACTGGCTGGGAGATGATCTGGCATACTATGAACTGGTGGACCCGGAAACCAAGGCCCCGATTCCCATGGAAAACGGCGCCAAAGGGGAAGCGGTGTTCACCTCCCTTGAAGGGGACGGATGGATCATGGTCCGCCAGAGTATGGGCGATATCCATCAGGTGTTTACCGACCCCTGTCCCTGCGGCCGGTCCGGATTTCGCTATAAGGTGGTTGGCCGGTCCGACGACATGCTCAAAGTCAAGGGCGTGATGGTTTATCCCAGCCATATTAAAGGCGTGATTAATGAGTTTGTACCCAAAGTAACCGGTGAAATGCGCATTGTCCTTGATGAAAAGCCGCCCCGCGTAGTGCCGCCGTTAAAAATCCGTGTGGAACATGCCGCAGGGCTTGCCGGAGAACCGTTGAAAGCGCTTGAAGGGGAAATTGTCGCAGCCATGACCAAGCGGTTGAAGATTAATCCGACAATTCTGTGGGCGGAAGCCGGAAGCCTGGAACGGAGTCATTACAAGGGGCAGACGTTTGAAAAAACCTATGAGGAAAAGAAATAGGAGATATTATGCGAGAAGTTTTTGTTGTCGGCGTTGGAATGACAAGGTTTGCCAAGCATCTGGACAGGAATATTAAAAGTCTGGCGAAGGAAGCTCTGGATAAAACCCTCACGGATGCCGGAATCAGCAAGGAAAAGATCGAAGCGGTCTATTTTTCCAACTCCAACTGGGGATATCAATCAGACCAACACTGTATCCGTGGTCAGGTGGCATTAAGACCCATAGGGATAGAGGGCATTCCCATCTATAACCTGGAAAATGCATGCGCCGGAGGTGCCACTGCGTTTCACTCGGCCTGGTTGGGCGTGGCGTCAGGTCTGTACGAGTGCGCCTTGGCGCTGGGGGCCGAAAAAATGTACGATGAAGATAAAGTCAAGATGTTCCGTTCTTTTTTCACCGGTATTGACTTCGAGAATATGGAAGTTCACATGAAGGCGCTTAGTGATGTGAGCAAAAATATTAAACTCAAAATCCCGGTGGACGATGATGGCGAAGGCGCCGGAAAAAATCGAAGCGCATTCATGGATGTCTATTCGGCGTTTACGCGATATCACATGGATAAATACGGCACCACCCAACGCCAATTGGCGGTGATTGCCTCCAAAAATCATTATCACAGCACCATGAACCCAAACGCCCAGTTCCAGAAAGAAATGAGCGTTGAAGAGATTTTAACCGGGCGCATCGTGAGCTGGCCCCTGACGGTTCCCATGTGTGCGCCCATTGGTGACGGCGGGGCCGCGGCTGTTTTATGTTCTGCTGATTTTTTGAAAAAACTTAAATTCTCACGACCGGTCAAAATCAGAGCATCCGTTCTGGGATCTGGAACCGACCGGACGATTGATCAGGAGAATCAGGATATTGCATGCCGGGTTTCCCGGAAAGCCTATGAAATGGCAGGCATCGGACCCGAAGACATTGATGTGGCGGAAGTCCATGATGCCACTGCCTTCGGGGAGCTTCACCAGAGCGAATCCCTGGGCTTTTGCCCCATGGGGGAAGGCGGTCCATTTGCCGAGTCCGGCGCCACAACCCTCGGCGGAAAACTGCCCATCAATACATCCGGCGGTCTGGAGTCCCGCGGTCATCCCATCGGCGCGTCCGGTCTGGGGCAGATTCATGAACTGGTCACACAATTAAGGCACGAAGCCGGTGCGCACCAGGTTGAAAACTGCCGGCTGGCTTTGGCGGAAAACGGTGGTGGTAACCTGGCCTATGAAGAAGCCGCCATGGGAATTCATATTTTGGAAAGGAAGAACACATGAAAATATTGGTAACGGCAAAAAGGGTTACTGATCCGGATATGAAAATCAAAATCAAGCCGGATGGCAGCGGCATCGACCTGTCCAGCATGAGTTTCAAGGTCAACCCGTTTGATGAAATCGCCATTGAGGAAGCGCTTCGCATCAAGGAAAAAAAAGGGGGCGAAGTGGTGGTTGTCGGAATCGGCTCCGAAAAGGCCCAGATTGAAATCCGGTACGGACTCTCCATGGGCGCGGACCGGGGAATTCATGTCAATGAAAACGGTTATATGGATTCGGAAGTCGTGGCCCGGATCCTCAAATCCATCATTGAAAAGGAGCAGCCGGACCTGGTGATTTTGGGCAAGCAGGCGGTGGATGACGACAACAATCAGGTGGCCCAGCTTCTGGCGGAATATCTGGGATGGGGACAGGTGTGTTTTGCGTCAAAAATAGAAGTTCATGAAACAACCGCGACGGTGGAAAGGGAAGTGGACGGCGGCATCGAGGTTCTTGAAATGGACCTTCCCGGTATCGTCAGCGCGGACCTTCGGCTCAATGAACCCCGCTACCCGGCATTGCCCGCCATCATGAAAGCCAAGAAAAAGGAGTTGCAGTCGTTTAAGCCGGATGAACTTGGGGTGGAGATCGCCCCGAAGGTAATCATAAAAAAAATGAGCCAACCTCACCTGCGTGAGGGCGGACGCATTGTGTCGGATGTCCCTGCATTAATCCGATTGCTGAAGGAAGAAGCCAAAGTCATATGAATCATTGCAAAAGGAGAAATCCATGTCCAGCATACTGATCGTTGTAGAATACACGGACGGCAAACCCAAAAAAGCGACGTTAAACGCCTTGACGTTCGCCCGTCAGGCCGCCGAAAAAATAAAGTCGGAACTGCATCTGCTTGTCATTGGAAATGGGGTTCAATCAATTGCCGAAGAAATACAGCCATATGGCGCGGATGCCATCCACCTGGTGGAAGATCCGGCCTATCAGAATTATACGGCTGAATCATGGGGGCATGTGACTGCTGAAGTGGCAAAAAGCTGCGGTGCGGTTATTGTCGGCATGAATTCGGGCACCACGGGCCGGGATCTGATGCCAAGGATTGCGGGAAAGTTAAATGCCGGAATGGCATCGGATATTGTCGATTTTGACGGCACCTGTTTTATCCGGGCCATGTGGGCCGGAAACGTGCTGGCAACCGTTGAAATCAATACCCCGGTCAAGGTGGCAACCATCCAGGGCACCGCATTTCCGGCCATGGAACCTGCCGGCGGAAAAACGCCGATCCATTTGGTTCAGATTCCGGCCCCGAAAACAAAAACAAGATTTATCGAAATGCGGGCCAGCCGGAGCGATCGGCCGGATCCCACGGAAGCGGCGGTGGTTGTTTCAGGAGGAAGAGGGATGAAATCGAAAGAGAATTTTGCATTGATTGAATCCCTGGCCGACCTGTTCGGGGGAGCGGTGGGCGCCAGCCGGGCAGCCGTTGATTCGGGATGGATTTCCAATGATCTCCAGGTGGGCCAGACAGGGAAAACCGTTGCCCCGGATTTGTATATTGCCGTGGGGATCTCCGGGGCGATTCAGCACCTGGCGGGGATGAAGGACAGCAAGGTGATCGTAGCCATCAATAAGGATGCGGAAGCACCGATTTTCCAGGTGGCGGATTACGGCCTGGTGGGCGATCTTTTCAAGGTGCTCCCGGAACTGACGGAAGCGCTTAAAAAGGAACTGGCATAACATTTTTTATAGAATTTAAAAAAGGGGGAACCATGAAAGCAACCGTCAAAATTTTCATTTTGGTTTTATTTCTTCTCGTTGGTGTTTCTCATGCCTACGCCCTGGAAAATCCATCGAAAGCGGATGAACTGATGAGCGCAGGCGGGCTGGAAA
Organism: Desulfosalsimonadaceae bacterium; assembly: GCA_049297455.1. Classification (GTDB taxonomy): domain Bacteria; phylum Desulfobacterota; class Desulfobacteria; order Desulfobacterales; family Desulfosalsimonadaceae; genus SURF-3. Next base: position 4,733 of record JBAQUK010000022.1, read on the forward strand.
ATTTTAAGCAGGCCATGGACATCTATGTCGGTCTTGCCGATCAGGAACCAGCTAACTTTGAATACAGCTGGAAAGCCGCCAAAGCCATATGGAAATACGGATTTGAAACAGAGAAGCTGGATCTCCCGGATTGGAAGGATACATGCAAGATCCTGGGCAAGAAAGGCATGAAATATGCGGAAAAAGCCATATCGCTTGGACCGGATAAGCCAAACGCATATTTATATTATGGACGGAATGTGGGCATTTATGCGGACGCTGTCAGTATTTTAACGGCGCTTAAGGAAGGTTTAAAGGACAAAACCCAGGATAACCTTGAAAAAGCCTACGCGCTCGACAAGACGTTTGAAAAAGGAGCGCCGATTCATGGTTTGGGCCGTTACTGGCAGTTGGTCCCCTGGCCCTATATGGACAAGGATAAAGCCATGGAGTTTTACCGGGAGTTTCAGAAAACCGAATTTTACAAAGACCCGGCCAATGTTGAAGTCCGAATTTATATGGCAGAGATTTTAGCGGAAAAGTGGGGGGATGCGCCCAAAGCGGAAGCCAAAGCCTTATTGGAAGAAGCGCTTAAAATGACTAATGACAAATATTGGCAAAAAAAAGCCAAAGATATTTTGGCGGATTTATAAACAACATAGCTTCGTTTTTAACAGCCTGCTAAATGCCTGAATAGGAAAATACCTCATGCCATCTATCACAATTAACGAATCAGCATGCATTAAAGACGGCCTCTGTTCCACCATCTGTCCTTTTCAGATTATTTTACCGCCAAAAGATGGAAATCCGCCGGAACCCAAACCGGAATTTTCAAAATGGTGCACCAGTTGCGGTCATTGCGTCGCCATCTGTCCGACCGGCGCATTGAGCCATTCCGGCATGGATGCATCCCAATGCATAGCGGCGGATAAAAAACGGATACCCACACCCGATCAATTTGAACACATGGTGAAATATCGGCGCTCCACCCGGCGTTTTAAAAATAAAATGCCGGATCACGCAACCATTGACAGGGCAATCGGATTGGCAAGTTATGCGCCTTCCGGCCATAACCTTCAATCCGTCAATTGGCAGGTTTTTACCAAACGGGATGATATTCACCGGCTGGCGGGCATGACAACGGACTGGATGAAACACATGCTCCTTGAAATGCCGGAAGCGCCTCACGCACCCGTTTTTAAAGAAGTCACCCAGGCCTGGGACCAGGAAAAAGACCTTGTTTTGCATCATGCCCCCTGCCTCGTCATTGTCCACAGCCGGATCCAGACCGGCACCGAGCCGACGGATGCGGCCATATCCCTTGCGTATTTTGATCTGGCGGCCCTCAGCCTGGGGCTGGGTTGCTGTTGGGCGGGTCTCTTCACGATGGCTGCAAAATTATGGGAACCGCTCCAACAGTTTCTTGAACTTCCCAGGGGGCACCAGCTTCATGGGGCCATGATGACCGGGTATTCCAAATTTGAATTTCAAAGAGTACCTGAGCGGAAACAACCCATCATTCAATGGAAAGAATACTGATGGATAAAAAAAAATAAAATCCCGTTAATTTAAACCCTAAATGCGATGGAGGCATAATATGGGCAAGCAAGAACAACTCGCTGAAAACTTAAAAAAGGAGTGGACGCCGACGGAAGAAGTGATCCTGAAACGACGCAGCGTCCGGATGTATAAAAAAGAACAGGTTCCGGAATTCATGATCAAACGAATCCTGGAAGCCGGACGGTTTGCGCCGTCGGCCGGAAACGGCCAGCCCTGGAAGTTTGTGGTGTTACGGGAACCGGAAATCATCAACGGCATCACCGAGACAACCATCAAGATCTGCAAATTGTTCAAGTCATTGATTGAATACCGGATTCCCGGAAAAAGGTGGCGGCTCCCCATTGCAAAATTCAACATCCGGTTCAAACCGGCGGATCTTCATCCCGTGCCGTTCGGGGCCTGCACATTGATCGCGGACCACAAGCTCGGTCTGTGGCATGGCGCACCCACGGTCATCATGATTTTCAAAGATGTCCGCGGAATCTCCAATCCGGACCTGGACTGCGGAATCGCCGGACAGAACATGGCTCTTGCGGCCCACAGCATGGGGCTTGGCACCTGTTTTGTCAGCTTTTCGAAACTTGCGTTTCAATACACCGGCAAATGGAAAAAAAAGCTCGGCATCAAATACCCCTATAAATTCATTACCAGCCTGTCCGTCGGATGGCCGGTCGGCGAACCGGACGGGATTATTGCCCGGCCCACCCATGAGGTCGATTGGTATGAAAACGGAACCAAAAAGGTTGTCTACTAGAAAAGGAGAGAAGCCATGGCAAATCTGACATTTTCCGAAAAAAGACGGATCCCCGTCTATGATGATCCTTCCCAGGTGGAATGGGGCATTGTGGAATTTGATTATGATAAATGCAGCAAATGCGGCATGTGCTCAAAAATTTGCCCTTCAAGCGCAATAGAATTGATCGACAAAAGACCAAGGATGAAACAACCGCTTGAATGCATGATGTGCTCCGATTGTGTAGCCATTTGCCCCGAAGGAGCAATCACCGCCATCCGGAATTACAGATACACCGGCCGGTATAAAACAATCGGGTTTGGGAATCTTCAAAAGCCGCGACTATAAGGGGAGTGATTCATATGAAACTGAAGTTTCCCGGTTTTCAGCGATGGCCCGCAAATTGCGGGTGTGGTTAAATTTTTAATAAAAACAGTCAGTTAAATAAAATTTTCGAAACTTATCTGAAGTTTCCAAAAAAACCATCATGCC